>NZ_PDYR01000002.1:0-310227 GCF_002743165.1 Sporosarcina sp. P19
TTCTGTGTACTTTGCAGAAATTAAGGCACCTGTCCAGGGTCTCAAGACGCACGCTGATCCCTCAGGAGTCGGCCTTTCTCCGTTCCGGTACACTCTGATACTCTAAAAAATATTTACTGATAAGAACAGAAAAAAAGCGTAAAGGACTCCCCTTACGTTTTTTCTGTTCTATCCCAACCTCCTTGTATTGGTTCAGTTTAAGGATAAACGTTTTATAAGTGGCCAGTTAATAGTAAGTGGTTCGGGATTGAAGACCCAGCCATTCTCTTACATATAAGTAGTAATCGAATCAATAGGTAAACGTGTAGAACCATAAGCAGGTGAAGCGGCTTTACCTAGCGCAATCAGCACTAGCGGCTCGTAGCGTGATTCAAGTTCAAATGACGCAGCAAATTGTTGCTTGTCAAACCCGCCCATCGGAACAGTATCATACCCTCTTGCCTTAGCAATCAACATGAGTTGCATAGAAACCAAACCTGCATCAAACGTTGCGATGTTGCGTCTCACTTCAAGTGGTGCATTTGGATAAGCTGCCTTCGCATTTTGAATCTGAATCTGCACATGCTCTTCATCTATATTTCCTGCAGCCAAATTGGAAAGATAGATCTCATCAATATTGTGGTACATTTCTGTATCGCCAATCACCGCAATAATAGCGGATGCTGTTTCAATTTGTTCTTGATTGAATGAAAAACGATTGATCTTCTTTTTTAACTCTTGATCTTGTATAACGAGAAAACGCCATGGCTGTAAGTTGCTTGAAGAAGGAGCGGAGATTGCCTCCTCCAGCATAGACGTAATCTCTTCTTTATCGATTGTATAGTGTGGATCAAACTTTCTTACAGATTTCCGTGCGTGCATAACTTCTAGTAATTCTTCGTAATTTTGTGACATAATGACAAACTCCTCTTAAAATATATTGATATTTACTTACTAATAGTAAGTTCTTTTTAAGGTTACTATTAGTAAGCTTGTTTGTCAAACCTAGGTGTGATAAAGTGAAAGGAGTACAGGATAGGGGTTTTGCTAATGAAGAAAAATGAAGAGTTTGTTCAGTCGGTAAATCCTAAAGGTCAAAAAAATTGCGATAGTTTCCATAACACGATCGAGTTTATTGGTAAGCGTTGGATGGGAATTATCATTTATCATTTATTAGACGGACCGAAGAGGTTCTTTGAATTATCGGCGGAGATCGATGGGATATCAGATCGTCTTCTAACGGAGAGGTTGCGTGATTTAGAAGCACACGGCTTGGTCATGAAAAATCAGTCCGATCCAAAGGTCAGAAAAGTCGAGTACGAGCTTACGCCGAAAGGTAAAGAGTTAGAAGATATTATTCAGGCCATTTTCGAGTGGGTCAAGAAAAATGGTTGCTGTTATAAGGAGTGAATGAATTGATTAGAGAACGAGCGAAACATTTTAGCGGTATTCCGTTATCAATATTAGATTTAGCAATGATTAATGAAGGAAGTCATGCAGGTCAATCATTTAAGAACAGTGTAGATCTTGCACAGCATGCAGAAGATTGGGGATTCAATCGTTACTGGTTGGCAGAGCATCATAATATGCCGGGGGTTGCGAGTTCTGCTACGTCCATCATCATCGGACATGTAGCGCAAGAAACGAAGGATATTCGAGTAGGTTCTGGCGGTGTCATGTTGCCGAATCACGCTCCACTTGTCATTGCAGAACAGTTCGGTACTCTGGATGCTATGTATCCAGGTCGTATTGACTTAGGGCTAGGTCGTGCACCTGGTAGTGACCAGGCAACAGCGTATGCACTTCGTCGTACATTACAGAGTGGTGGGGAAGACTTCCCGCAACAAGTGGAAGAATTACGTATGTATTTTGCAGGCAATCCAACTGATCGCGTTCGAGCATTTCCTGGAGCAGGGCAGAACGTTCCGATTTGGTTGCTCGGTTCAAGTGGATTCAGTGCGCAATTATCAGCGGAGCTTGGCTTGCCATTTTCATTCGCCAGTCATTTTGCACCGCAGTTTATGATGCAAGCACTGCAAATTTATCATCAAAACTTCCGCCCGTCTAAAGACCTTCAGAAGCCCTATGCGATGATGGGGGTAAATTTAATTGCGGCGGATACGGATGAAAAAGCCCAATACTTGGCTACATCGATGCAACAGCAGTTCTTAAATATCCGTCAAGGTAAGATGACGCAATTTAATCCTCCGATTGAAGATACTCATGCGGTATGGTCACCATTTGAACAAGAAGCGGTGGCACAGCAAAGTCAAGCACCATCTGTCATTATAGGCGGTCCTGAAACTGTGAAACGGAAGCTGGAGGAGTTCGTAGAAATGACAAAAGCGGATGAGCTGATTATCAGTTCAGGAATCTTTGATCATGAGGAACGACTTCGTTCATATGAAATCTTAAGTGAAATCATGAAGTAAAAGAAAAACATCCGCCTTGCAGAAAAAACTGCTTGGCAGATGTTTTTTGTTCTTACTGCGCTTCGATCTCTTTCGTCAGTTTCTCGATTTCATCGATTAACTCACCGATATATGAAATGGTATCGCGCAACGGTTTGTCTGTTGTAATATCGATTCCCGCCATTTTCGCAAGTTCAGCTGGTTTTTTTGAACCACCTGCACGTAAGGTATGGAGCCAGTCTTCAACAGCTGGTTTTCCTTCTTTCAATACGCGCTTTGCCATTTCGGTGGAGATTGTCAAGCCGGCACTATAAGTGTACGGATACAAGCCCATATAATAATGTGGTTGACGCATCCATGTCAATTCTGCACCATCATTCATTCTCACGCTATCGCCCCAGAATTCTTCGAGTACACCGCGCTTCAAATTGTTCAAGATGGTTGCATTGACATTGCCACCTGCATCCACTCGCTCGTACACCTTGCGCTGGAACGCTGCTTCAAGTAAATGTGTTACGAAGTTATGGTAATACGTTCGGGCCACGATGGAAGACAGTACCCATCGCTTAAATTTTGGATCGGTGGAATTCTTCAATAAGTGATTGGCCATTAACATTTCGTTCATCGTAGAAGGTGCTTCAATAAAGTACAATGATGATTCCGAATTAAATAGGTTTTGGGCTTCATTGGCATAGTGGAAATGTCCGGCATGACCTAATTCATGAGCGAGTACAAAGACGTCTTCCATGCTGCCTGTCCAGGAAATCAAAATGAATGAACCGTTGCCATAAGGACTCGCGCAAAATGCACCCGTAGATTTACCTTCATTTTGAGCGAAATCAATCCAGCGTTCTGAATAGGCACGGTTCACCATGTCGAGATAGTCTTTGCCCATAACGGATAGAGCATCATTCATATAGTTCTTCGATTCTTCCACTGTAATCGATGGTTCGTATAAGGGATCAATCGGCATTTTTAAATCCGCGAACGTCATTTCATTTAGACCATAGATTTTCTGAAGGAGTTTTGCGTACTTTCGCATATGTGGTGCGAGTTCTTTCATAATCACATCGATTTGGCGATTGTACATGGAACGATCCACGTCTTGTTCCATCAATAAATAGTCGATAACGGAGTCATACCCACGTAAGTCAGAAGTTGTTTTTTCCATTTGTACATGCATGTCATATGTTTTGGCTGTTGTGTGTTGATACTTGCGTAACGTGTCACTAAACATTTCAAAAGCAGCACGTCTTACTGGTGTTTTTGGTTCAGACTCCCATTTCCCTTCGAATGAAACATAGCTCAGTGGATAGACTTTTCCCTCTGCAGTGAAGTCGGGGAAATCAATGTCTGCCATTTTCGTTGTATTATACATTGAATACGGCGCTTGGAAAGAAGAAGAGAATGCAGCGAGTGTTTTCTCTACTTCTGGATGTAATTGATGCGGCTTTTCCCGAATGATTTTATCGAATACCGTTGCATACTCTTCGGATTGTTTACTTGCTTGCTGTAAAGTCTCCTCTGAAAGTTCCGTAAGTTCACTCATGACGAAGGAAGTTTGGCTAGCAATTTTTGCAGCAATTGTTCCAAATTGGCTTTCTCTCATTTGAGCTTGATCATTCGTTAGATCCACACTTGCTGCTAACTCGGCATAACTGGAAATCTTGACGAGTTTCTCTTGTAAACGGCGATAGGCATCCAATGCTAGAATTGCAGAAGTTGAATCTATAATCGTACCTTTATAGTTTTTCTCAAAAGCAGTTGCTTCTATTTCAGCCTCTTTTACTGCTTGATCGTAGTCCTGTTCATTTTCAAATAAGGTTCGTAAATTCCACGTTTCTTGTTCGTTTACTCGTGCACGTTTCGGTAAGCTTTTCACCAATGTGAATCTCTCCTTCAAATCGATTATTCGGTTATCGAATTAATGAATAGTATAATACAATGAATGTTCAGAGTACAAAATTACGGTTTATTGGATAGGATGAACTCCATTAGCCAATCTACTTGTAACGGTCCATTGACTACCTCATAATACAGACGGTCATTGTGGATCAAAACCCCTTCCTCAATTAATATGGTCATACGATTTCCTGTTTCATCATGTAGATCGATTGTAAAGAGTGGTTGATCATCAAACAATTGCAATGTATCGGGATCCACACGCTCGTAATCATATGCTTGGAGAAATTGAAGTAAGCGATCCACTTCTTCAACTTGGTCTACTTTCCAAGTAACCGCTTGCTGTTCATGCAGACCGGGTTGTCGGATAGTAATGAATGAATAGGGCGATAAACCATTCAGTTGTTGTTCTTGCAATCGCTCAAAGGGATGGGAGGCAGCTTCGTCGACTGTCTGAATCATCACGTAAAAACCTCCAGCCACTAGCAATGCTAATATAACACCACGTATCTTCATACTATTTCCCTCCTTCCACAAAATATCGTTTCTCACTAGTATATGAATGTAGTGAGTAAGATACGCACATAACTATCCGTACAATAATAGATATTTCATTTTAGGTCGATATTTCAATTTTCGGAATGTATAATAGAGAGAATTCATCTGAAAGGGAGGCATTTAATATGAAGGAATATGTTACACATGCAATTCAGGACAATTACGCAGATGATTTTTCATGGTGCTATGGTTGTGGGCGGCTCAACGAGGAAGGGAATCATTTCCGAACTGGTTGGGAAGGAGAGCAAACCGTTACGTATTCATTACCGCCTGAGAAATATACGGCAATTCCGGGATTTGTCTATGGTGGATTTCTTGCCTCATTTATGGATTGCCACGGAACAGGGTCTTGTGCACTTGCCTTACATCGAAAGAACGGTCATGAACCTGGAGACGGATCCGTACCTCCGCGCTTTGTGACAGCTTCCTTGCAGATTACATATAGTAAGCCGACTCCACAAGGAAAAGTATTGAAAGCGATTGGAAACGTCACAGAAATTCATCCAAAGAAGTGGAAAGTAGCTGTAGAAATTTATGCAGAGGATGAATTATGCGCTTCTGGAGAAGTGGTGGGAGTCGTAATGCCTGCTACATTTACAAAGTAAAATAGACAACTAGATAAGGTGTGAACAGATGGTATGAATAAATCACCACAAACTGCCGTAGCGAATCCCGTATTTCCGATTATGATTGCAATCGCGGTCTGTCACTTATTTAACGACACGCTGCAGGCAGTAATCCCAGCTATGTTGCCGATTTTAGAAAAAGAATATCAATTTAGTTATAAACAATTAGGCTATATTGTGTTTGCACTAAATATCGTTGCTTCTTTACTTCAACCGGTTGTAGGCTTTCTAAGTGATCGCAAACCTAAGCCGTTTGCGCTGCCGATTGGCATGACATTTTCTTTAATTGGAATGGCGGGCCTAGCATTAGCACCAAGCTATTGGCTGATCATTGTATCCGTAATGTTGCTCGGATTAGGGTCGGCAATCTTTCATCCTGAAGGTTCTCGTGTGTCATTTTTGGCAGCAGGGAACAAGCGAGGACTTTCACAGTCGATCTATCAAGTGGGAGGGAATTCCGGACAAGCACTTGCACCGTTAATTAGCGCGTTCGTCCTCGTTCCTCTAGGCCAAATAGGAGCAGCAGTTTTTGTGTTAGTAGCTGCTGCAGGCATTGCCTTACTAACTCGTATTTCGATCTGGTACAAGAAACAGCTGGATGAAGAGCGTTTAGGTAACCGAAAGAAAGTATTATTAACGACGATGGAAAGTTTGTCCAAAAGACAAGTGACCGTTGCATTGACATTATTAATGATTATTATATTTGCGCGTTCATTCTATGTGACGAATATTACGAGCTTCTATATTTTCTATTTGATCGAATACTATGGTATGACGATTCAGCATGGTCAGTTGTATATTTTCTTATTCTTAGCCCTGGGTGCTGTCGGAACATTTTTCGGAGGACCTATGGCAGACAGAATAGGACGGAAAAAAGTGATTGTCTTATCACTTGTCGTGCCATTACCGCTTAGTTTGTTGCTGCCATTTGCTCCGGTGTGGGGAATTATCTTACTATTAGTAACGATCGGCTTCTTTATTATGCTGAGTTTTTCCGTCACGGTGATCTATGCCCAGGAACTCGTACCTGCCAAAATTGGTACGATGGCGGGACTAACGGTAGGATTAGCGTTCGGAATGGGGGCAATCGGTGCAGTCGCCATCGGAACGCTTATCGACTCGATCGGTATTTATCAAACGATGATCATCACGTCATTCTTGCCGTTCATTGGTCTAGTTGGATTAGCTTTACCTCGTGATCAAAAGATTACGTCAGCTTCATAATTGGATTAGTAGTTTTATCATCATGAAAAGTAGGTGTGTGGAATGAAAGTAGTCAATAATATGGCGGAATTAATCGGAGAGACTCCGCTAGTAAAAGTCCGAACACTCGGTGAAGATTCTGGTGCTGAGGTCTATGTGAAATTGGAATACTTCAACCCAAGCCGCAGTGTGAAAGATCGCGCGGCGTATCAAATGCTTGTAGAAGCCGAGAAAACTGGCGTGCTGAAACCTGGTGCCACGATTATTGAGCCGACGTCAGGCAACACGGGAATTGGATTGGCAATGAATGCTGCGGCAAAAGGATACCCAGCTATATTTGTCATGCCAGATAACTCTACGATTGAACGGATTAACTTAATGAAAGCGTATGGAGCGAAAGTTGTACTGACACCTAGCGCAGAGCGTATGCCTGGTGCGATCGCTAAAGCGAATGAAATCTCAGAGTCCATTGAAAATAGTTTTATTCCGATGCAGTTTGAAAATGAAGCGAATCCTAATAGTCATCGCCATACAACGGCTGTAGAAATTATAGAAGCGATTCAATCAATTGATCGTACATTAACCGCTTTTGTTTGTACTTCAGGAACGGGTGGTACGGTGACGGGAACAGGAGAATCATTAAAGGCTCATGACCCAAATATTACAGTTCATGTGGTTGAGCCTGCTGGGTCACCGGTATTATCGGGTGGCAAGCCAGGAAAACATAAATTGGTTGGTACAAGTCCTGGTTTTGTCCCTTCTGTATTAAATACAGATGTCTACGACGAAATTTTCCGTATAGAAGATGACGATGCATACAACACAGTCAGACAATTCGCGAGACAAGAAGGCGTGTTACTCGGACCATCAGGTGGTGCATCTTTGTATGCGGCATTGCAAGTCGCTAAACGTTTAACACCTGAAGATACAGTCGTGTGTATTGCGCCAGATTCCGGGGAAAGATATTTATCGAGTGATTTATTTCAATAATGTCTACTAGCAAAAACCTCTTCCGCATTGGAAGAGGTTTTTTAGTGTGGGCTTTCAATATGAATAGTGATGAAAAACCACTACCTATAGCGTTCATTTTATTATTTTAAATAGATTGAAAAAATAATCAGAAAGCCTATTGACAAAACCTACGTAAATGGTAGATTATATATATACAAAACATATAAAGTTAGTAGGAATTGAAAAAACGCAATGAAACGAAAAATATTTACGAGGGGGAATCAACATGTATTTGGAAATTGAAGGCATTGAAAAGAGCTTTCCCCACAAGGAAAAGGGAATGGTGAAAGTACTAGATCATATCAACCTTGAGATAGAAAAAGGACAGTTTGTTTCCATTGTAGGTCCGTCTGGTTGTGGCAAGTCCACTATGTTGTATTTGATAGCGGGGCTGGAAAAAGCTGAACAAGGGAAAATCCGTATTAATGGAAAGGAAGTAAAGGGTTCTGGATCAGATCGAGTGGTGGTTTTCCAAGAAGCGGGGTTGTTTCCTTGGCTGACAGTACTCGATAACGTTACATACGGGTTACTTCTAAAGAAGATGTCGAAGCAAGAAGCGGAACAAAAAGCTATGGAGATGCTAAAAATGGTTCACTTGGGGAATTACATCGATTCCTATCCACATGAATTATCTGGAGGAATGAAACAGCGCGTATCGATCGCACGTGCGCTTGTGATGGAGCCCGATATTCTGTTAATGGATGAACCATTCGCCGCGTTGGATGAGCAAACGCGCATGGTGCTTCATAAAGAGTTATTGGATATTTGGAGAAAAACGAAAGTAACCGTTCTTTTCATTACACATAATATTCGGGAAGCGGTATTACTTTCGCAAAAGATTGTCGTATTCGCAACCCGTCCGGGGAAAATTAAAGCTACATTCAAATCAAATGATACGAAGGATGGCGTCATGCCGAGTGATGTGACGTTGCAACTTGAAAAGCAGATTTTAGCTGAGCTTCAAGAAGAAATAGAGAAAGTGCTGAAGGAGGAGATGGGTGATGACTACAGCTTTAAGACGAATAGTGTTTCTCGGGATACTAGTGGCGATATGGGAAGTCACATCTAGGCTCTCAGATTTACCTGATTTTATGTTCCCGAGTTTTACACAAGTCATGTCCACCTTGGTTTCTGGTCTCATCTCCGGTCAAATCCTGATTGCAATCGGTGCAAGTCTAAGCAGATTATTAATTGGATTCACAATTGCTTCAATACTAGGACTGGTGCTTGGTTATTTGATTTGGCGTTACAAAATAGTGGAAGACACACTTGGTTTTCTTGTGACAGCTTTACAGTCTATACCAAGTATCGTCTGGTTCCCGCTAGCGATTATATGGTTCGGTCTCAATGATTTTGCTATATTATTTATCGTTACATTAGGGGCTACATGGACGATGATCGTCAATGCGACAAGCGGTTTTAAAAACGTACCGGTATTATACCAGCGCGTCGCCAAATCCCTCGGGTCTAGCGGGTTTCACTTTTTGCGGACGGTGATTTTGCCAGCATCTGTACCACAATTAATCTCTGGTTTACGTATCGCTTGGGCATTCTCATGGCGCGCACTCATGGCAGGGGAGCTACTAGGTGCAAGCGTTGGTCTTGGTCAACTACTAGAATCAGGACGCGCACTTGGTCAAATGGATTTAGTAATTTCGGTCATGATCATTATCGGTGTGATCGGTACGATTATGGATAATGTATTATTCTTACGTTTGGAACGCAGTGTAGAAAGAAAATGGGGAATTCGGGCGTGATACGCTTAAAGAAAAGGGGATCATTATATGAATAAGAAACTATTGGGTGTATTGCTTTCTGTATTGGCGATTGTCGGAGTTTTATCAGGGTGTGGGAACACGGATGCGGGCAGTGCAGATAACAAGGAAGTAAGAATCGGGTACTTCCCGAACTTAACGCATATCGCAACAATTGTTGGACTGGAGAATAATTATTTCGCAGAAGAATTCGGTGACGACATCAAAGTCTCGACGAAGACTGTGAGTAACGGTGGGTTGTTTATGGAAGCGATGGCTTCTAATTCCATAGATATTGGAACAGTCGGACCTGGACCGGTTATCAACTATTATGTAAAAGATCCAAAGTATCATATTGTATCTGGGGCGGTAAACGGCGGTGCGGTAGTAATAGCTAACGGTAAAAGTGGGATTAATGAATTAGCAGACCTAGACGGCAAGAGAATTGCGATTCCCGTAATCGGTAGTACGCAGGATGTCATGTTACGTAAAGCGTTAAAAGACGTGGACCTGAAAGCCAAAGCAAACGGTGGAACAGTTGAGTTTTTTGCAGCCGCACCAGCGGATACAGCGACATTATTTATTCAAGATTCAGTTGACGGTGCAGCAACTCAAGAACCTTGGGGATATATACTACAAAATCAAGCGGATGGTAAACTGATTCTCGATTGGGAAGACTTTGCTTGGGGTAAAGAATCTACGAACACCGTTGTCGCAACAAGCGATGCATTTTTGAAAAACGAAAAATTATCGACTGCTTATTTGACAGCACACGCAAAAGCAGTTCAGTTCATTCGTGATGAGCCGGAAAAAGCACAAGAACTAGTAGTGAAGCATATCAAAGATCTGACTGGTAAAGAAATAGCTAGTGATGAATTGGAAGCAGCATTCACTCGAATCGAAGTGACAACGGATGTAAATGAGGATGTATTGCAAGAGATGGCTGATATCAGTCAAGAAGCAGATTATATTAAGACAAATGAAATTGATGGATTGATTGATCTTGAAGCAATTAAAAAAATTACAGCAAACTAATACGAAGCGGGTATCCATTATGGATGCTCGTTTTTCTATTTCCGTATCGTTTGATAAGTGGCAATAAAACAGGATATGCTAGTATATAGATAGAACATAATTTCGCTAGTTGAAAGGATGAGGACAGTGCTGGCAGATTTATTAAACGAATCGAAACGTACTATTGTCTATACAGGGGCAGGGATGTCGACAGAAAGCGGGCTACCAGATTTTCGTTCCGCTAAAACGGGCATGTGGGAAACAGAGGATCCTGCCAAAGTGGCAAGCGTAACAGCTCTCAATCAGCAGGTAGAACAGTTTTTCCAGTTTTATAAACAACGTGTCATAGCGGCAAAAGAAACCGGACCACATAAAGGACATGATATTTTAGCTAAGTGGGAAAAAGAAGGTCTGATCAATGGAATTATTACGCAAAACGTCGATGGTTTCCATACGATGGCGGGCTCGAAAAACGTCATGGAACTTCATGGGACACTTCGTAAAGTCCATTGTGAAACGTGTGGAAAAGAATACGGGAACGAACGCTACGAGCAAGATGAGTTTTACTGCGATTGTGGCGGTACGTTACGTCCATCCGTTGTGTTATTTGGAGAAATGCTACCAGAAGAAGCATTTATTCAATCGATATTCGAAAGTGAGAAAGCAGATCTCTTCATTGTCCTCGGTTCATCATTAACCGTTACACCTGCGAATCAATTTCCACTGATCGCAAAAGAGCAAGGCGCGAAGTTGGTCATTATCAATATGGAACCTACAGAAATGGATCAATTTGCCGATCTCGTTATCAATGAACGGAAAATTGGAGAAATACTAGATGAGGCAGATCAGAATGTACTAAGTAAATAATTTGAGAGAGAAGAATGGGCGTAATAGAGGAGGTTTTTATACAACTTCTCTAATATGCTATTCTTCTTGTCTCTATTTTTATAGAGGGAAAGAGGGGAAACGATTTGAAAATTTTCCATACAGCCGACTGGCATCTCGGCAAGCTTGTGCAAGGAATGTATATGACAGAAGATCAGCGTTATATTTTACAAGCTTTTATAGAAGAGATTAAGAGAGAACGACCAGATGCGGTCATTATTGCGGGAGATCTGTATGATCGCGCTATACCGCCAACTGAAGCGGTAGGGTTGTTGAACGAGGTTTTACAGGAGATTGTGATCGATTTGAAAATACCTGTCATTGCCATTGCGGGAAACCATGATAGCCCTAGCCGCCTTCATTTTGGAAGTACGTTTATGAAAGATCAAGGGTTATACATAACAGGAGAATTATCCCCGGACTTGTCGCCAGTAAAGCTCCAAGACGAATATGGCGATGTCTGTTTTCATTTAATACCATACGCGGATCCTTCGATTGTTCGTCACTTGCTCGAAGATGAATCGATTTCCAGTCATCAGCAAGCTATGAAGAAGATCATCGAGCGTATAGAACAGTCAATGGACAAAGAAGCACGGCATGTTTTCGTAGGCCACGCGTTCATCACGAAGCACGGTGAGAAAGAGGAAAATACAAGTGACGCAGAACGACCATTATCGATTGGTGGAGCGGAGTATGTTTCTTCAGATTTATTTGAGCCGTTTCATTATACTGCGCTCGGTCATTTACACCAGGCGCATTTTGTAGGAAATGAAACAATTCGCTATTCCGGTTCACCATTAAAGTACTCTATTTCCGAAGAGAATCATCAAAAGGGCTACCTCATTGTGGAGCTGGGAGGAAATGGCGAAGTGGAAATCGAGAAAAAGTTGCTGACTCCTCTTCATGACGTGCGAACGGTTGAAGGCAGAATGGAAGACATATTGGAGATGCATCACAATGAAGATTATGTGTTCGTCAAGCTGCTAGATACGGTACCGGTCATACAACCGATGGAGAAAATTCGTTCCGTCTTTCCGAACGCCATGCATGTAGAACGTAAACTATTTGTATCTTCTACAGACAGTTTTGGCGGAACAATAAATGTCGAGAAGAAAGAAGACGACCAAGCGATGTTTGCTTCCTTCTTTAAAGAACTTCAAGGCGAAGAAGTAGACGAAGAAACGAAAGAGCTATTCGCTGAAGTTTTGTGGGACGTTATGAAGGAGGAAGACCGTGCATGAAACCCATTACATTAACGATGACAGCATTTGGACCGTATAAAGGTAAGGAAACTGTTGATTTTCGAGATTTACAAGATCATCGTTTGTTTGTCATTTCTGGAAAAACAGGTGCAGGGAAAACTACGATCTTTGATGGCATTTGCTTCGCATTATATGGACAAGCAAGTGGAGAAGATCGTACCGATACGAAAGCGTTGCGCAGTCAGTTTGCGGATGATGATATTCAGACGACTGTAGAATTGACGTTTGACATCCATAAGCGAAGATACCGTGTCGTACGCCAAATTCCTTACAGAAAAAAAGGCAATAAATCGGATACGTTAGGTCGCTGCGAATTATTTGAAGAAAAAGATGAGCAATTCATTCCGGCAGTAGATCGCCAAATTGTCACCGAGGTAAATGATAAGATTGAACAATTGCTAGGTTTTACGCACGCACAATTTAGTCAAATTATGATGTTGCCTCAAGGTGAATTCCGTAAATTCTTGACATCCGATACGGCGAATAAGGAAGCGATCATGCGTAAAATATTTAAGACTGAACCGTATCAAAAAATCGTGGAACGGTTAAAAGTGAAAAAAGAAGAAGCGAATGCGGAATATCTTCGTGAAAAACAGCTGAGTGAAGCTATTCTTCATCAAATACCGGCAAAGCTACCTGTCCGCGGATCTTTATTATTTACAGAATTACAGTCGGAGTACCCAAACTACCATCAGCTCGTATCAGGTCTTCAACAAGAACATGCCCATCACGTGACGCAATCTAAAGAAGCGCATGAAGAATATACTAGGCTGTATACCGTTCATAACAAAAAACAACAGGCACTACATGATGCCCGTTCAATTAATGAACAATTTACAAAGCTGCTGCAACGCCAAATAGAATTGGATGGCATGCTAGCGAAACAACAAGAGATGAAAAGCCTTGAACAGAAATTGCAGCAAGCTGAACGAGCCGCGAGATTAGAAGATTTAGAACAACAAGTGAAGTCTAATGTAACTGAATGGCAGAAAAAAGATAGAAGCCACTCTGAAGCGGTCAAGCTTCTCGCCGAAGCAGAGGAAAAGTTAGTGTCTGCAAAGGCTTCGTATGAACAAGAACTAGCTAAAGAATCTGAGCGAAATGAAGTAAAAGAACAGTTGCTTACGCTAAATAATTTACTTCCAACCGTATCGGGACTCGCTACGCAACGTCAAGTAGTAGAGTCACTTAAGCATACTGTAGACCAAGCTGAGAATTCGTTGCTAGTAAATCAGCAAGCATCGAAGCAACAAAAAGAATCCATCACAGTTCTGAAAAGTGAAATTAAGGAACTGGAAACTTCATTAGAGAAATATGAAGAGTTGTTGGATCAACTTGCACAAAGCAAAGCCATTGCAAAGCAAGTGGCTTCATACAAGCAACAGCTATCACAACGACAAGAAGTTGAGGCTCATTACGAAACGGCTAAGCAACAAGTAGAGCATTCTGCAGAAGTCTATCAAGCTCTTGAGAATCGTTGGATTAGTAATCAGGCGGTCGTCCTTGCGGCATCACTTCATGAGGGAGAGTCTTGCCCGGTTTGCGGTAGTATCGACCATCCGGCTAAAGCTGAAGGTTCAGAAACAGAGCACGTATCCAAGCGACAAATAGACACGGCGAAGCTAGAGTTAACGAATAAAGAACAGACTTTCCATACTAAGCAAGCGGGATTGCAACAAGTGATGCAACGTATTGAGCAAAGTGAAGCCGAACTACATGATCAACGAGTGGATTTGAATCGAGATTATCATAAAGAACAAGCTGAATTGACAGACAACGTAGCTGAACTTAGAAGTAAGCGAGAGGTATTGAAACAGAAGAAAGATGAGCAAAACCAAGCGGAGAAGGCCATGGAGGATCTTGCCGAAAAAATAAATAAATTAGAACAGCAGCGTAATGAATCAAAAGGTGAGCTTGAAACGAAATTAGCTCTCTATAACCATGTCCTAACAACGGTACCTGAAAATCTACAAGAACTATCCGCGTTGCAACAACAAATTACCTCTAAAGAAACAGCAAGTCAAAAACTTGAACATGATTGGAAGTCTGTTCAACAGAAATTACAAGACGCTAAAAATGAGAAAGTTAAATGGGAATCTAGAGAAATTTTAGAAAAGCAATCTCTAACAGATATGAAAGAAAAATTGGACCTAAGTGAAGCTTCCTTTGCAAAACGGATGATAGAAGAAGGTTTTACTTCAAAAGAGAATTATATGCAAGTCAAACTGCCGACGTCAACGCGTCAGGCGATTGAGCAACAACTTCAAGTGTATGCCCAAACGCTTCATACATTAAAATCATCCGTAGAAGAACTCGAAAGGTCTGTTGAAGGCAAACAACCAATCGATATTGAGATAATGGAGCAACAAGTAGAAGCGTTGAAAACACAATATGAAGAAGCGTTTGCTCACTACAATCAATCAAAAGCATGGGAACAAGCGGCACAGGATTTACACAATGAGTTAGAAACAAGTAAATCTAGGGAAGCAGAGCTAGAAAAGACCTATGGAAAGATTACGAACCTCTATGATATAGTCCGTGGTCAAAACCATTTAAAAATTTCCTTTGAGCGCTATATTCAAATTGAATATTTAGAGCGTATCATTCATGCTGCAAATATTCGTCTGCGTGACCTGTCAAATGGACAATACGAACTCGTTCGCAGTGATCGTCAGGAAACACGAGGGAAACAAAGTGGTTTAGGTATAGACGTTCATGACGCATATACTGGACAAACACGAGACGTCAAGACGTTATCAGGCGGTGAAAAGTTTAACGCCTCTCTATGTTTGGCACTAGGTATGGCAGATGTCATTCAAAGCTTCCAAGGTGCTGTTCGTATGGAGACAATGTTCATTGACGAAGGATTTGGTGCGTTGGATGAAGAGGCTATTCAAAAAGCAATCGATACACTGATCGCTCTTCAGCAATCGGGGAGAATGATTGGCATTATTTCACATATTGATGAAATGAAAGAAGCGATTCCTGCTACATTGCAAGTAACTAAGTTGAAAGAAGGATATAGCAAGACGAAATTTGTATTGAGTTGATGTCATAGTTCTCAAGTTGAATAGTAGTTCTAAAAAAGTAATATGGCACCGCTAACCGACTCTGCAACGGAAATCGCCAACTACTTCCTATCTAATTTAGATCTTTGCTTTTTACTGTTCTTTTAAGTCCGAACTGATCTCTGTTGAGGTCAGTTTTTTTATTTTAAGAACTTTATTGTAGATTTAGATAAATAGTTAGTATGTTTGCAATAGAGGCAAAAGTTAAATGATTCGACTGACTGTTGATTTTCTAAATAGGGAAGAGTAATATAAGGGAACGTAATATATTGCATACAAATTAACGCTGTTGACTTTGGGAGGATTTTTATACATATGGAAAAGAAATTATCATTTTCGTCTAGTCTCGTTATTGGGGTTATGCTATTCGCATTATTTTTTGGCGCAGGTAATTTAATCTTTCCTGCAGAGCTAGGACAGCTCGCTGGAGATCAAACTTGGAAAGCAATGGCCGGCTTTTTATTTACTGGAGTAGGTTTACCGTTTTTAGGTATATTGGCTATCGGTTTTTCTGGCAAGAAAGATTTGCAGGACTTAGCAAGCCGAATTCATCCACTATACGCGGTTCTATTTACAGCCATACTGTATCTAACGATTGGGCCATTTTTTGCCGCGCCACGTACTGGAGCTGTGGCATTTGATATTGGTGTTGCTCCATTTTTAAACGGATTTTCTATTGATCTTGCACGTTTTATATTTACATTGGTTTTCTTCGGTATTAGCATGTGGCTCTCACTGAACCCTGCAAAAATTGTCGATCGGGTCGGTAAATATTTGTCTCCTCTCATTATTATTATATTGATTGGCTTAATTGGTATGACTCTTCTTAGTCCGATGGGAAGTGCACAAGTATCGCAAGCGCCTTATAATGAAACACCATTCTTTACAGGGTTTCTAGAAGGCTATAATACGATGGATGCACTAGCTTCGTTAGTGTTCGGGATCATTGTCATCAACGCATTGCGTGCAATGGGCATTACTAGTAAAAAGCAAATATTGTCTTCCACGGCGAAGACAGGATTTGTGGCAGCCGGATTTTTAGCCATTATATACATCGGCATTGCCTATCTGGGTGCCACATCAGTTGATTTATTTGGCTATCTGGATGGGGGAGGTTCCGTGTTAAGCGAGACTTCCTCGCATTTATTCGGTACGACAGGATTAATGTTACTCGGTGTAGTAATTATGCTTGCCTGTCTGACAACAGCCATTGGATTACTGACTGCATGCGGTGAATATTTCCATGCGATCATCCCAAAAGTAAGTTACAAACTTTTTGTAGTCTTCTTTTCAATATTCTGTTTGGTTGTAGCGAATTTCGGTTTAGCGAATATTATAAATTACTCACTACCTGTATTAGTTCTACTGTATCCATTGGCAATGGTACTCATCTTATTGACGTTCACTGGCCCTTTATTCCATCAATCCAGTTTGGTATATCGATCAGCGACTATAACGGCTTTCTTTGTCAGTTTCATTGAAGCGCTGGTGAAATTCTACTCACTAGTAGAGAAGACCATGCCGAACTGGCTTGTGACTATACAGGACGTATATACAGCGTACATCCCATACTACACAGAAGGTATCGGCTGGTTAGTTCCTGTGTTGATCGTGACAGTCGTAACAGCTATTGTGGCGATAGTAACCAATAAAAGAATGCAAGCTATCCAAGTGGTCTCCACTCATGAAAAATCATAAAAAACAGGATCCGTTTAATTTTCGGATCCTGTTTTCCTGTCTATTTACGAATCTACATTTTCAATCGAATGAAATTCCTCGATCGCGCGTAACCAGTTTTCTCTCATAACTTTTGTAACTTGCTCACCATCACGCTGACTCATTAAATCTATAATCTGGTCATGTTCTGCAATCGACTTTTCCGTCAGTATAATGGAATTGTGAAAGAAAAGCCTACGCACATGGGCTTGTAATGAGACAAGCAACGAAGAAATATATGGATTATTAGCTGTGTCCACAATAATTTGGTGGAATTTTTCATCGGTTTTCAAAGCTTGGAAATAATCTTCCTTCTCAACTGCTAGCGCGAATTTCTTATTCGTATCACGCAATTTCTTAATAATATTTTCAGTTAGATTTGGTATAGAAAGTTCAGCTGATAATGCTTGTAGCGCAGCGAGTGGGGGAAGCAAATCTGAAATAGATTCACGATCGACGTCTGTCACTTGTGTTGCTTTACCCGGAAACATTTGAACAAATCCTTGAACTTCTAATAATTGTAGCGACTCACGTATAGGTGTGCGGCTCACTCCGAGTGCTTCTGCTAATTCAACGTCGTTTAGCTTTTCTCCAGGCTGTAGAGTTCCATCAATAATCCATTTCTGCAGTTGACTGAACGCACTTTCCTTAGCAGTCTTTCGTATGGGTTGTGCGTGGTTAGTTGGTATAGGCAATTTCTCACACCATCTTTCTCCAAAAGTAGTCTTCACATAAATCTGATTTAGCTAATAGCCAATATACAATATACTACATCTTTTTTCTGTTACTTAACAGTCTTAAGTAAAATATACAGAAATAATTGGAAATTATTATAAGGCTAAATAAGTTTATATTTAAGTAACATTGAGATAAATGCAAATAGTTCTTGTAGTTTCCGCTTGTATTTGATAGATTAATGTCTATACAGATTTGCATTCCTTTAGTAGATTAAATTTTACAAATTTTCAAAACGAGGTATTGCAAATATAGTACACGTTTGATATTGTTTAGGTGTGTACTATAACAAATGAACGACTAACCCGCTGTGTCATCTTATCTATTGAACTTGATGAAAGCGGTTTCAGTGAAATGGGGGGAATATGAACTAATTTACTACGCTATATAAAATAGAAAGGGGATCAACCAATGACTAATCAAGTGGCACGTGGAAAATCCACAATGGACTATGAAAAGCTCGTTCAAACAGAAGACTTTAAGGGGCTTGTAAAAAGGAAAAAGAGCTTCGCTACACCTTTTGTTATTTTCTTCTTCGCAGCGTACTTTATTCTACCATTATTAACAGGTTATACAAAGATTCTAGAAACACCTGCTATTGGCGCAATGACATGGACTTGGGTCTATGCATTCTCCATGTTTGTTATGGTCTGGGTATTTACATCCATTTACATGAACAAAGCTAAACACTTTGATGTTGAAGTGGACAAGATTATAGAGAAAAACGTTTTAAAATAAGGGGGTTGTGTTCATGAGTTGGATTTCATATGTTATATTCTTCGCAGTAATCGCGTTAACGCTCTACATTACATACTGGGCGGCAAAGCAAACAACTACGGCAAGTGATTTCTATACAGCCGGTGGTTCATTAACTGGTTGGCAAAATGGTATGGCAATTGCTGGTGACTACTTATCGGCAGCATCTTTCCTAGGTATCGCTGGTGCGATTTCACTAAACGGATTTGATGGTTTCTACTACAGTATTGGTTGGTTAACGGCTTATCTCGTTGTTTTATTCTTAATTGCTGAACCACTACGTAACTTGGGTAAGTTTACGATGGCAGATATGATTGGTGCTCGTTTCGGCGCTAAGAAAGTGCGTGGAGCGGCAGCATTGAATACAATTACAATCGTAATGTTCTACATGCTTGCACAATTAGTTGGTGCGGGTGCTCTTATTAAATTATTATTCGGTATCGAGTATTGGATTGCTGTTCTAATCGTTGGAACTATGATGTTAATCTATGTTCTATTCGGTGGAATGACTGCAACAAGCTGGGTACAAATCGTTAAAGCAATTCTATTGATGTTAGGTACAATCATTATCTCCTTCTTGGTACTTATGAAGTTCAACTTTAACTTCATCGGTATGTTCGAGACAATGAAAACTGCTACTCCACATGGTGAAGCATTCCTTCACTCAGGGGTTGTTTATACAGACACAATCGGTCTTATATCAGTATTGATCGCACTCGTTCTAGGTACTGCTGGTCTTCCACACATCTTAATGCGTTTCTTCACAGTTAAAGATGCGAAAACAGCACGTTCTTCCGTTATTTATTCTGTATGGATTATTGGGATCTTCTATGTATTGACGATCTTCCTTGGATTTGGCGCAGCTAAATTCGTTGGATCAGACGCAATCATCGCAGAAAACGCCGCAGGGAACATGGCAGCACCAATGCTTGCTGGAGTTCTTGGAGGAGACGCACTTGAATCCTTCGTTGCAGCTGTTGCTTTCGCGACAATCCTAGCAGTTGTTGCAGGTCTTGTACTTTCTGGTGCTTCTGCAATCGCTCACGATATTTACGGACAAATTTTCAAAAATGGTAACGTAACAGAGAAACAACAGGTGAATGCTGCTCGTTGGGCTTCCATCGCTATCGGTGTATTCTCTATTCTTCTTGCACTAGGTTCTGAAAAGTTGAACGTTGCGTTCTTAGTATCACTTGCATTCTGTGTGGCTGCATCCGCAAACGTACCAACTATTCTACTAACGATCTATTGGAAGAAGTTCAATACGACAGGCGCTGTTGCTTCAATGTTGACAGGTCTTATCGTTGCATTAGTTCTTGTTGCAATCAGTCCTTCTGTAATGAATCCAGTGGAAGGTGCTACTCTTATCACTGGTAATCCAATCTTCCCGTATGCTAACCCGGCTATTGTTTCCGTACCTGCAGGTTTCCTTGCTGCATTCATTGGTACACTTGTTAGCTCTAAGCGTCACGAGAAAGATGAAGTTTCTTATGCAGAAGTTCGTTTCAAAGCAGAAACTGGCTACAAAGAGCTTGATCTTTAATAACTAGCTTGATATTCAACTAATGGTTCCCTCTTCTACTAGTACGACAGAAGAGGGGGCCATTTTTTATTCAGATGAAAATCTGTGGAAATAGGCAGTCATTGACTTAGTATTGGAAGTTCTTGCTGAAAGAATAATGAAGGTAAACATGTACGTACTGATGACGTTTGCATTTGAATAATATGAAGTGAGATCTCGTGAAGGTTAATACGAATAGGAGGTTTTGAAATGCTGAAGATGGTGAAAGATCAGGAGTGGTATGATAAAATTCATGGAAATCCGTTATTTACTAACACATCACAAAAGGAATTTGATCAGTTATTGCTTGAATGTAAGCTGAAAATGTATGAAGAAGCGGAGAAATCCAACTATTTCAAAACACCTCAAGAAGGGTTACTCATTGTGTTGAAAGGGTCCGCAGAGGTTCAAATAGAAGGACAAGATGGCAGCTCGGTAACATTGGAATTCATTCAAGAAAATGAACTCATTGGTTTTTCCAACTTTGCTTACTACTTAGGAGAAATGGCCCGACCGCTTGATAAGCATCATATTGATATGGTTGTGGCAGAGGGCTCTGTTTGTCTCCAAGTTCCGTATGAAGTGATTAAGCATCGGATGGATGATCAAAATGTGCGTGATTATATCTTGCGCAAAATGTCGATTCGTTTGGCCAATGTCTATACCTCATTAGGGGAGCAAGTTCGTTTGGCTGACGAATATGGTGAGAGTGAACCGTATGTCCGACGTGTACAGGATTTCATGAGCAGTCCAGTGGTGACAATCCATACAGAAGCAGAAACGAGAGAAATTGCTGAATTGATGATAAAACACTCCATCAGTTCTATTATTGTGACCAATCAGTCAGGTAAATTGCTTGGAATTGTAACGGAAAAAGATTTGGTCGAGCGAGTGATTGCGGGTGGCGGTTCTCCAATCGAACTAAAGGCAAAGGATGTTATGACGAAAGAGCCGCATACAATCAAGGTAACTGATTATTACTATGAAGCCTTGACTAAATTTTATAAACATGGAATCAAGCATTTGCCGGTAGTCAAAGCAGGGAAGCCTGTAGGAATCGTGACATTTGCTACGTTAATGACAAAACGTGATCGTAATTCTATGAATATCTTAAAAACGATAGAAGAAGCTTCCTTTGAAAAATTGCCTGTCGTGAAAGCGGCAATTTACGATGTGTTGTCCAATTTAATCCAAGATGAAATATCCACAATCCATACATTGGAAATCATTACGAAATTCTATGATCGTCTGGCTAAACATTGCGTTATGCTGGCTGTGCAGTCACTTGAAGATCAAGGGAAAGGTACGCCACCTGTTGCGTTTGCCTGGTACCAGATGGGCAGTGGTGCACGTGGAGAGCAGTTTATGCTGACTGATCAAGATCACTTCCTTGTCTATGAAGACGTAACGAGAGAACAGTCTGAACAAGTAGAGAATTATTTCGAGCTACTTGGCAATGAAATTGTCGTTCATCTTGAACAGGCAGGCTATACTAGGTGTATCGGATTCATGATGGCAAGCGAATCGCAGTGGCGCGGCACTATGGCGATTTGGCATGAACGCATTCGCCAATGGGCGTTGCGATCTACACCTGAACAGATCTTGCTCGGCTACAACTTCCTATCATTCCGTTTCCTCTACGGTGAAACTACCGTCAATGATCGATTTATCGAAATGGTCCACGATCTGTTAAGAAAATCAGCTACATTTATTTATTATATGGCGCAACAGGAAAAAGAAAAACCAATACCACAATTACAACAAAACTTTTTGAACATTTTTAGGGGACGTAGTAAAGCGGATGTAATTGATATTAAGAAACATGCTTTATTCCCGCTTCATCATTGTTTGCAAATCTTAGGAGTTAGTAATGGGATTATTAATGCAACACCTCTTGAGATTATTTCAGCTTTGCAGAAGAAGAAAAAGATCACCAAAGACTTTGCGGAAGAAATTCGCCATGCGTATGAAATATCCCTGAGTATACGAATTTCCATGTCGTGGGAAAAACATTTACGCGGTGAGAAAGTTTCTACAGAAATCGACTTGCGGATGCTGAGAAGATGGGAATTGAACGAATTACGAACAACGCTAGATACGGTCAGAGCACTTCAATTGCATTTATTGTCAAAACTTTAAGACAATATTGATAAAGGTCCCTGTACAAAGTTCGCGCATAATGTACTATAGAATGAGGGGGCGGTATCGTGTTTTGGAAAAAGAAAAAACTACCGTATGATTTACAGCAATCGCTTCAGCTCAATACGCCGCTGCAAGATATGAATTTTACAGTATTTGATACAGAAACGACTGGTTTTGCTATTGGTGCAGACGATCGAATGATTGAAATCGGAGCCGTACAAGTGGAAGGGTTTGAGGTTACGGATCATGTATTTCAAACATTTGTGAATCCATCCAGGGATATTCCTCCTATCATCAGCAAGCTGACGACTATACAGCAATCACAAGTTGACCAGGCACCTATGCCTCTTCCGGCTATCGAAGAATATTTTGCGTTTATTGAAAAACATAAAAGTGCAGGGTGGGTAGGGCACCATGTCAGTTTTGATGAAATGGTCATTAAGAAAGAATTAAGCCGTCAGAAATGTACATTTCAAATCCCTACATCATTTGATACGATGCATTTGATTAATTATTTGGATCCCACAGGTGAGCAACAAGACTTGGAGGACTATGCACGTCTGTTCGGTACAGAGATTTTCGAACGACATCGTGCATTGGGCGATGCGTTGACGACGGCACATGTCTTCACGGCATTACTAAGAAAACTTGATCGTCATGGCGTGAAGACATTAGCAGATTTACTTCGTATTAAAAGTGGTGGAGCACAAAAATTTGTTTCCTACACGTAAATTCAGTGATCGGGTTCGACATTCAATGAAATTTGAGTGGCGGGCTCGTTTGTTTGTTGTGATATAGTAGAAATTAAAGAGTTGAACAATGGATGGGGGACGTGAAGTAATGAATAAACGTCAAACGATTTTATTAATCGTCATTCTAGTGGCTATTGCAGTGTATTGCTGGATATTGTTTTTCGAGTTACCGAATAAGACAGCGGAAGGTGCAACAACATACATAGGATCACGAATTAGTTGATTCGTATAGAAAAGGAGTAGATACATATGGATGTTATCATTATTACAGGCGCTTCAAAAGGAATCGGTCAACAGTTACTCAGTCAATTTAAAGAAACGGGTGCAACGGTGTACGGTATGGCACGAACGAATCCAGATAAACTACATACGATGTATGAAGTGGATCTCGCAAACTATGAGAGAGCGACTGCCATTCTTGGAGGAATAGTGAGTCAACATCTAGATGAAGCGAGTTCTTTCACATTGATTAATAATGCCGGTATGGTGGATCCGATTAGTTTGGTGGGTGCATTGGATGCGCAAAAAATAGAACAGGCAATTAAAGTGAATTTAACGGCACCGATTCACTTAATGAATACCTTTATCGATACATTAAAAGATTTCAAGGGAACGAAAAAGATCGTGAATATCTCTTCTGGGGCAGGTCGCAGTGCGTATGAAGGCTGGGGGATTTATTGTACAACGAAGGCTGGACTTGATCAGTTTTCACGTGTCATCGCACTGGAGCAGAAGATGGCGGAGTATCCAACCGGAATTGTATCGATCGCGCCAGGCATTATTGATACAGGGATGCAGGAAACGATTCGTTCATCATCTGAACAGCAATTTCCACACTTGAAGCGTTTCGAAGCGTATAAGAGGGAAGGCCAGTTAAGTTCAGCCTTTGAAACAGCAGAAAAATTAGTGCGATTTGTGAACGAGGTTGACTTCCTGGAAATCGACCCTATTGCAGATATCCGTAAATTTGATTGACTAAAAACCCGTTGCCACAATCTAGTGTGGCAACGGGTTTTATGATTCTCCAGCCTCTACTGTACGCACTTCTGTAAAATCTTTCATTTTCTCGAGTGCAAGTAAAAACGGAGGATTTCTTCTCTGATTTAGTAATTCATAGCGGATCGCATGCACATCACCTTGGTGCAAAGTCGAGACATAGTCAAGCAGTGCATCACGTTCTTCAGCTCCACCTTCGTGTCCGTCGTATACGGTAATCGTGATAATGCCGGACTTTTTCATTATACCAAGTAGCGCATCGAGTGCGGCAATCGTGGATGAAGGAGTCGTGATGATACTGGGATCTTCACTGTATGGTAAATAGCCTAAGTTGAACATAGCACCGCTGATCTCGCCCTCTACGTATTGGCGGACATTCGCATGGCTATCATGAATGAGTGTAGCGCGACTGGCTAGCTCTCCAAGATGCTGTTCTGTTGTCTCAAGTGCTTGCTGCTGAATGTCAAATGCGAAAACGCGTCCTTCATCACCAACTAAGTCAGCTAAGAAAAGTGTGTCATTGCCGTTGCCAGCGGTCGCATCGACGACTGTATCTCCGGGCTGCACGCGTTCGGTAATAAGCCTTTTCGCTATCGGCAATACGCGGTGCAGCAATATGTTTGTCACATTATTTCACCTCTTGCAGATATTTTTTCCCTTGCCAGCTATTACGTCTTTCTAGTTCTTGATCAATACCATTCAGCACTTCCCATTTCGTGACGCTCCACATCGGTCCAATTAATAAATCAATTGGTCCGTCACCCGTGATGCGATGCACAATCATTTCAGGAGGCATGATTTCCAGTTGATCGACGACTAGATTGATATACGCTTCCTTCGTTAAAAATTCTAGCTTGCCTTTTTCGTATTGCTTTACCATAGGTGTTCCTTTTAACAAATGCAGTAAATGAATTTTGATACCTTGTACATCAAGTTCGGCAACGGCTTGAGCGGTTTCCATCATCATTTCCTCAGTTTCACCAGGTAAGCCGTTGATGATATGGCTGCAAATATTAATATTGTGTTTACGTAACTTGTCGACACCTTCTTTATAGCATTCGAAATCATGCGCACGGTTGACAAGTTTTGCAGTGGATTCATGAACAGTCTGCAAGCCGAGTTCTACCCATAGATAGGTGCGTTCATTGAGTTCAGCTAAATACTCAACTACGTCATCAGGTAGGCAGTCAGGACGTGTCGCAATCGATAATGCCACAACGCCTTCTTGGGCCAACGCCGCTTCAAACTTTTCTTTTAGAACGGGGAGAGGGGCGTGTGTATTCGTATAAGCTTGGAAATAAGCCATGTATTTAGCATCTTTCCATTTCCGCTGGGACCGTTCTTTGATTTCAGCAAATTGAACTTCAATTGCATCTACGCGATCTCCTGCGAAATCACCTGAGCCTGCTACGCTACAAAACGTACAGCCACCATGTGCAACAGTTCCGTCACGATTCGGGCAGTCAAACCCCGCGTCAAGCGCTACTTTCGCAATTTTGCAACCGAATGTATCCTTTAAATGTCTTGACCATGTATGGTATCGTTTCCCTTCACTTGGAAACGGAAGATTGATTTCATTCATATGTACAGCTCCTTTACATCAGACATTGTACCACGGAATATGCATGGATATCACACAACAAACTGCAGAAAGTATTTACTATACGACAAAAAGCAACAGAGGAGACTTGTATTCAGCTTGTGTTTCGGGTAAACTGAAGAAAATAATGAAGGCAATGATGAGGAATAGTACTTCTTACGCTACTTTTTAGAGAGCAGACGGCTAGTGCAAGTCTGTATGAGTGGAGAACGAACTCGCCTTTGAGCCTGTATTGGTGAATACTTGTAACTAATACCGTACTCCGCGTTAAGGAATCAAGTTGGACGGTGTATTCCGTCAATTTGGGTGGTACCGCGGGAAACTATATAGACTCTCGTCCCTTTGTAGAGGGACGGGAGTCTTTTTTTATCTGTACGCACCAATGCAAGAAGCAGAAATTAAATCATATGGAGGAGTTTTTGACATGAGTTATAAACACACGCAAATTGAAGAGAAATGGCAAAAGTATTGGAAAGATCACGATACATACAAAATGACGGACGATCCATCCAAGCCTAAATTTTATGCATTGGATATGTTCCCCTATCCGTCAGGCGCAGGTCTGCACGTTGGACATCCGCTTGGCTATATCGCGACAGATATTTTAAGTGCATTCAAACGTAAGCAAGGATATAACGTATTGCACCCAATGGGATGGGATGCGTTCGGATTGCCTGCTGAGCAGTATGCGATTGATACAGGAAATGATCCAGCTGAATTCACAGCGAAGAACATTGCAACATTCAAACGTCAAATGCAGGATCTTGGATTTTCTTATGATTGGTCTCGTGAAATCAATACAACCGACCCAAGCTATTATAAATGGACGCAGTGGATTTTCATTCAACTTTATAAGCGCGGTCTTGCGTATATTGATGAAGTAGCTGTCAACTGGTGCCCGGCATTAGGAACGGTTCTTGCAAATGAAGAAGTAATCGACGGGTTGTCTGAGCGTGGAAATCACCCAGTTGAACGTCGTCCGATGCGCCAATGGGTATTGCGTATTACGGAATATGCAGATCGTCTGTTAGAAGACTTAGATGATTTGGATTGGCCTGAAAGCCTAAAAGATATGCAACGTAACTGGATCGGTCGTTCTGAAGGTGCACAATTAAAGTTTGAAATTGCGGACACTGAGCATTCATTCGAAGCGTTCACTACTCGTCCAGATACGATTTTCGGTGCGACGTATGCAGTATTGGCTCCTGAACATAAATTAGTTAGTGCGATTACTACCGATGCACAGCGTGAAGCGGTAGAAGAATATATCGATTCAGTAAAATCAAAGAGCGATCTTGAGCGTACAGACTTAGCAAAAGACAAATCGGGCGTATTCACTGGTGCTTATGCAATCAATCCAGCAAGCGGTGAGAAAATGCCGATCTGGATCGCAGACTACGTATTGGCTACGTATGGCACAGGTGCGATCATGGCAGTTCCTGCACATGATGAGCGTGATTATGAGTTTGCGAAGAAATTCGATTTGCCGATTGTGGAAGTAGTTGCAGGCGGAAACATTGAAGAAGAAGCATATGCAGGAGAAGGCGAACACGTCAACTCTGACTTCTTGAATGGTCTAGGCAAAGAAGAAGCAATTTCAAAGTCGATTGAATGGTTCGAAGAGAATGGTACGGGCGAACGCAAAATCACGTATCGTCTACGCGACTGGTTATTCTCCCGTCAGCGTTATTGGGGCGAGCCGATTCCTGTCATTCACTGGGAAGATGGCACGATGACTACTGTCGATGAATCGGAATTGCCATTGATGTTGCCAGTAACAGACAATATCAAGCCGAGCGGAACAGGCGAATCTCCACTTGCGAATATTACAGAGTGGGTCAATGTGGTCGATCCGGAAACTGGTATGAAAGGTCGTCGTGAAACGAACACGATGCCACAATGGGCAGGAAGCTGCTGGTATTACTTGCGTTATATCGATCCAAATAATGATGACATGATCATTGATCCGAAATTGGCTGAACGTTGGTTGCCAGTTGATATTTACGTAGGTGGAGCCGAGCACGCAGTTCTGCATTTATTATATGCTCGTTTCTGGCATAAAGTATTGTACGATATTGGTGTAGTACAAACGAAAGAACCGTTCCAAAAGCTCTTTAACCAAGGGATGATTTTAGGCGAAGGGCATGTGAAAATGTCTAAGTCACTAGGTAACGTCATTAACCCGGATGATATCGTTCATTCACACGGTGCAGACACGTTACGTATTTATGAAATGTTCATGGGACCACTTGACGCATCGAAAGAATGGTCAACGAATGGACTGGACGGATCTCGTCGTTTCCTTGATCGCATTTGGCGTCTACTCGTCAATGAAGACGATACATTGACAGATAAATTAACGGATGAAACAGGTGGACCTCTTGAGAAAGTCTATAATCAGACGGTCAAGAAAGTAACGGAAGATTTCGAAGCTATGCGTAATAACACAGCGATTTCTCAATTAATGGTATTCATCAATGAAAGCTATAAAGCGGAGAAGTTGCCAAAAGCATACATCGAAGGATTCCTTCTATTAATTTCGCCTATCACACCTCACTTGGCTGAAGAACTGTGGTCTAAACTAGGTCACACGGAGACGATTGCCTATGCACAGTGGCCGACGTTTGATGAAACTAAACTATCGGATGATACAGTGGAAGTGGCGGTACAGATCAACGGTAAAATTCGTGCGAAAATTACAGTAGCGAAAGATAGCTCGAAAGAAGAATTAGAGCAAGTCGCTTTGGCAAACGAAGACGTGAAGCAGTGGATGGAAGGCAAGGAATTGAAGAAGATCATTGCGATTCCTGGACGCCTTGTTAATATTGTAGCGGGTTAATGAAATGTAGAAAGCCGGTTGGAGATTTATTTCTCCGACCGGCTTTTTTGGGTTGTGATCGTATTTATGGGGTATGGGCTTTGTTATGTTGGTTGAGCGCTCTATGTGTCACGCTAGCCGCTCTATCGGATTGGTTGAGCGCTCAATGTATCACGCTAGCCGCTCTATCGGATTGGGGGAGCGCTCTATGTGTCACGCGATCCGCTCTATAGGACGGGGGAGCGCTCTATGCGTCGCGCTAGCCGCTCTATCGGACGGGGGAAGCGCTCAATGTGTCACGCTAACCGCTCTATCAGACGGGCTAAGTGCTCTATGTGTCGATGTGTCGCGCTAACCGCTCTATCAGACGGGGAAAGCGCTCTATGCGTCGCGCTAGCCGCTCTATCAGACGGGCTAAGCGCTCTATGTGTCGCGCCAGCCGCTCTATCAGACGGGAGAAGCGCTCTATGTGTCGCGCTAACCGCTCTATCAGACGGACTAAGCGCTCTATCAGTCACGCCAGCTGCTCTATACAACCATCCAACCGCTCATACGATAACTGATGTCAACCCAATAATCCGGCATTCATCCCCGCCAGACGACCTGTCACAAGAGCGGCAGTAATATTATAGCCGCCCGTATATCCGTGGATATCCAAAATCTCTCCACAGAAAAACAGACCGATTTTCTTACGTGAAGCCATCGTCTTAGGCTCGACTTCTTTTACTGAAACACCGCCGCCCGTAACGAAAGCCTTCTCAATCGGTTGCGTCCCTGTAATATGTACAGGGAATGTTTTTAGAAGTTTTGCGAATGTACGAATCGCCTCACGTTTAATATCTATGCCGATTTCAGTTTCTTCGATTTCTGCTTTCTTCAATAAAAACAGCAACCAACGTTCAGGTACGAGACCTTTCAATGAGGTTTTCACTTGTTTTTTCGGTTCATCTTTTAAAATTTTCGCAATGGTCTGGGTCAATTGTTCTTCATGTTGATCAGGTATGGAGTCAATTTGCAGTAGGACGGGCTGCTTGCCGTTCTTCATTTGCTCTTTGACGACATATTGACTACAGCGTAATATCGCAGGTCCGCTTAATCCGAAATGGGTGAAGAGCATATCCATATGATGCGTCACAAGTGTTTTTCCTTTTTTATTCAAAACTGATACTTTCACGTCACGTAATGCAAGGCCTTGTAAATCTTTTGAGACGATAAATGGCTCGCGTGATAGTAACGGCACTTCAGTCGGATACAATTTCGTTACGGTATGACCCGCTCGTTCGGCCCAAGGGTATCCGTCTCCTGTACTGCCAGTTTGTGGGACGGCTTTGCCACCCACTGCAACGACTACTGCATGAGCACGTACTTCTTCACCGTCTTCTAATCGAACACCGAGAATCTTTTCGTCATCCATTAATAATTTTTGTACTCGGCTTTCCAATCGTATTTCCACACCTAGTTCATCCATCTGGTTCAATAGGGCGTTTACGACATCTTTTGATTTATTTGAAACAGGAAACATCCGTCCATGATCTTCTTCTTTTAAAGGTACGCCAAGGCCTTCAAAGTAGGCGATGATATCTTGGTTGTTAAAAACAGAGAACGGTCCATATAAAAATTTTCCGTTGCCTGGAATATGTTTAATGATTTCTTCTTGTGAAAGTCGATTTGTGACGTTGCAGCGACCACCGCCAGAAATGGCTAATTTATTGCCGAGCTTCTTTCCTTTTTCGATCAGTAGAACTCGCTTTTTTTGTTCGGCTGCTGCAATGGAGGCCATTAAACCTGAAGGTCCGCCACCAATTACGATTACATCATACATTGTAGAACCACTCTTTCGTTTCATTTTATCTTTCATTATACACCATATGGGCATGGTTGCTTTTTGATTTGGACTTCAGTTAAAGATTGTGCAAAAGCGTGTCGAGGGGTAAACTATACAAGAATCTCTTTAGGAATGGAAGGAATCAATTATGGCATCAAATTTATTGAAAGGCACGGCCATTTTAACGATTGGCTTATTTTTATCGAAGGCTCTCGGTTTACTCTATGTAATTCCGTTTTATGCAATCGTTGGAGAAAAGAGTGTCGGTCTCTATCAATATGCATACATACCGTATAATCTAGCGCTGGCGGTCGCGGTATCCGGAGCTCCACTCGCCATATCGAAGTTTGTCTCTAAGTACAATGCGTTAGGGGATTATGCGACCGGCCGGAAGTTGATGAAATCGGGTATGGTCATCATGTCTCTAACAGGCTTGCTGTCATTTCTCGCGTTGTTCTTCCTAGCAACTCCGATTGCGGGACTAGTTATCAAGGATGAAGAACAGATTTTTACAGTTCAAGATATTGCGACAGTTATTCGCTGGGTTAGCTTTGCTTTGCTGGCAGTACCATTACTTAGTATTGCTCGTGGGTTTTTGCAAGGTTATCAAAAGTTTGAACCTACTTCTGTGTCTCAATTAATAGAACAGATTGTACGGATCATTGTGGTGCTTGTTGGTGCATTCGTGGTCGTCAATGTACTGGATCTATCGCCAAGAATCGCTGTACAATTTGCAGTGTTTGCTGCATTTATCGGAGCGCTCGCTGGTTTATGGAGTCTCTACTATTACTGGAAAAAATATCAGGATGAATTCAATTATTTGTTATCGAATAGTCCACCTGCAAGTTCGGTATCCTTGAAGCAAATTTATACGGAAGTCCTTGCGTACGTATTGCCGTTTGTATTGGTCGGAACGATTAATCCGATCTATCAATTCGTCGACATGATTACATTCAACGGCGCTATGAAATCAATCGGACTTTCAAGTGTTTCCGATTTATATTTAACAAAACTAAACTTTTTAACACATAAAATTGTGATGATTCCCGTGATGGTAGCGACAGGATTTTCTATGGCGCTGATCTCCATTATCACGAAGGATTATACGTCAAACAATCAAAAGGGTATCACACGTTCACTCGATCAGACGTATCAGATCATGCTGTTCTTGACGATTCCAATGGTAATTGGATTGATCGTCTTAAACAATGAAGTCTATCAATTCTTATATGAGTATGATGTGGCAGGAGCGAGCGTCTTAGCTGCCTACGCACCGGTTGCAATTCTATTTGCTATGTTCACTGTAACGGCTGCAATCTTGCAAGGAATCGATCATCATAAATGGATCGTCTTCACTTCATTGCTCGGGTTGCTTGTGAAAATGCTGATCAATATTCCACTGATTAAACTGTTCGAAGTGAACGGTGCGATTATAGCTACCGCCATTGGCTACTCAGTAGCGGTATGTATCAACTTATTCGTTATTAAAAAAGCACTAAATTATAAATCTGAAATGGTCATCAGACGCTTGTTCTTGATCCTGGCTTTCAACGCAGTGATGTTTGCGGGTGTTTGGCTGACGAATAAAGGATTAAACATGGCGCACATTCCAGTAGGTCGTTGGCAAGCATTATTGTATGTGATGATCGGTTCGGTTGTCGGTATGGTAATATACGGATTCCTGGCTTTCAAATCAGGACTCGCACAACAATTATTCGGAGATCGTTTAACACGTATTATGAAACGCATCGGGTTTGGAGGGTAATGAATGAGGTTAGATAAATTATTATCGAATACAGGGTATGGTTCGCGTAAAGAAGTGCGACAGTTATTAAAAAAAGGAATGATCCGGGTGAACGGGGCAGTGGAAAAAGATCCTGCCCAGCACGTAGATCCGGATTCAGACACGATTTCATTGCTAGGTGAAGAAGTCATCTATAGAGAATTTATCTACTTGATGATGCATAAACCGCCTGGTGTGTTATCGGCGACGGAAGACAACCGGGATCAAACTGTTGTGGATTTGCTTGGAAGTGAAGAGCGGCATTTCGAACCGTTTCCGGTAGGACGTCTGGATAAAGATACAGAAGGATTATTGTTGCTGACGAATGATGGGAAGCTTGCACATAATCTATTGTCACCAAAGAAAGAAGTGCCAAAAACGTATTATGCAAAAGTGGCGGGAGTGGTAACGGAAGAAGATACCGAGGCTTTTGCGCGCGGTGTAATTTTAGACGATGCCTATGAAACGAAGCCGGGCGTTTTACACATTTTACATTCTGCTGAAGAGTCAGAGATTGAACTGACAATTACAGAAGGAAAGTTTCACCAAGTGAAGCGAATGTTTGAAGCGGTAGGGAAAAAAGTGGTGTATCTGAAGCGGTTAACGATGGGGCCACTCGAATTGGATCCGGATTTGGAACTAGGGGAATACCGTGAGTTAACCGAAGAAGAATTGCTGCAACTAAAAGAACTAGATCGTTCCAAGCAAAAAGGCTGATGCAAAAGCGTCAGCCTTTTTTGCGTTGTACACTTGTATATAGGAAGCTGGATCAAGAAGATAATTTCACTTTCTTGGACGTCGTGGTCCATTCGCCGCGGACTGAGCTCTTAATCAATTCATTGTACTCCAGAACGTTTAAGTCACGTTGAGCGGTGCGGGGTGAAATATTGAATTCATCCGCCACGTCCTCCGTTGTTACTTTTCCGTTATCTCGAATGAACAGATAGACATCTTTGATACGAATTAACATGCGATCGGTAGCTGGGTTCATCTAAGAAACCACTCCTTCATCTTCATATTTTCACGCCAACATTGCAAAAGAAGACTGTTGGGGTATTCTTTGACATTACCTTTCTTGATCCGCTCCTTTTATTTAGTTATGCCAGAATAGTAAGTGAATGATTCTGACAATAGTAGTATAACGTATTTTATGTGAAAGCGCACATATTTTCGCTTATACTTTTGAATAAGTTAGAATAAATAGATTATAAGTTACCAAACTAGCGGCTAATTCGAGTTAACTAGAAAAATGCTCCTGCCTCTATATAAGGTCTAATTGATTTTATTCGACAAACATGTGAAAATAGAAAAAGAGGAAACTGGCGGTAGTGTGGCTTGAAGTTTCATAAAAGAAGGGGTGGCGATTGTGTGATTTATTTCAAAGACGGGGAATTCCTAACAGAAGATAAACTGAATGTATCCGTGAATGATCGTGGTTATGTATTTGGCGATGGAGTCTATGAAGTCATTAAAGTATATGATGGCGCATTGTACACGGCGAGAGAACATTTGGAGAGATTACTTGAGAGTGCTGAAAAAATTCGTGTGAGCCTGTCGTATACACTTGATGAGTTACTCGAAATCGCGCAAAAGCTTCAGGCTGACAATCAAATATCTGTTGGACATATTTACATACAAGTTACACGCGGTGTGGCGCCACGTGCACATCATTTCCCAGAAGATAGTGTCCCTGTCATGATTGGCTATGCTGTGGAAAATGCACGTCCGTTAGAAATCCTTCAACAAGGTGCTGCTATGAAGTCTGTTGAAGATATGCGTTGGCTTCGTTGTGATATAAAAAGTTTGAATCTACTTGGCAATGTCATGGCAAAACAGGAGGCATTTGATCATGGATGTCAAGAAGCATTATTTGTACGAGATGGGTTGGTACGTGAAGGATCCTCTTCCAATGTATTCGGTATGAAGGACGGTATTCTTTATACACATCCTGCCAATCATTTCATTCTTAATGGAATTACCCGTCGTGTCGTTTTGCAGATAGCAGAGAATTTAGCTATTCCTGTTAAAGAAGAAGAATTCACACTGTCTCAAGCTTTACATATGGATGAGTTTTTCTATACGTCTACGAATGCTGAAATCACACCGGTTGTGACAATTGATCAGCAACCTATTGGACAAGGAGTTCCTGGACCGTTGACAAGAAAGTTACAAACGGCATTTGAGGCGCAAATTCCGAAGTTAGTGGTAGCTGGTGATACTAAGGAAAGAGAAGCAAATGGCCCAGCTAGTTAAACTCGCGGATTATGTTTCTCGATATGAGAATGACTTAACACGTTATCCGACACAATTCATCCGTTTGAAACGCTATCAATGGAAACGCATTAAAAATCAATGGGAGCACGGTGTTGATGTACATGCGGAGACAGCGGCTACTTTTTCTGAAGATGTGCAAGTACCTTCGAAATGGTATACGGGGTTATTTAAGAAATGGCGTAAAAAAACAGATGTGGAATGGACACATGAGTCCGCTATTTCAGAAGAAGAGGTAGAAGACCAAGAGGATGATATGGGTTTTCAGGCTGCGATAGCTAGTCAACCTACAACGATCGAACAATTAAAGAAAGCCTATCGCGATCAATTATTTCAATTCCAATTAAAGTGGGCGAGTTCTACATTATATGACCGGTCACGTGTAGACCCAAAACATTTCACTGACCCATTATTGAAGCAACTAACACTTCGTTTACCTGATAGCTTCTTGTTATTTTATTATCCAATCGTCAAAGTCAATAAAGCACCTGTCGAGTTGGATATCATCTTGTTGGCACCTACTACATGCTATTGCATCACAGTGCTCGAAGACGAAAGAATGGCTGCGTACATAGGTAGTGGCGAAAGGTTTTGGTCAAAGAGGTTCGGTGAGGAAGAAGTGAAAGTGCTGAATCCTACGATCGCGCTCAGTAGAATGGAGAAAGTGGTTTCATCATTTTTTAGAGCGGCAAAAGTGGAGATGCCGATCAGGAAGCTGATTGTTTCTAGGAATGGCTATATTGATTATCCTGGCACTCCGTTTGAAGTTACAACAGTTGACCGCAAAACGTATGAACAATGGCTGGCTAAGTTATGCAGTAATCCGAGCCCCATGAAGCATACGCAATTTAAAGCTGCACAATCGATTTTAGATCACGCACAGACTACAGCAATGAGTCGGTTGTTTGATGCAGAAGAAGTTGTGGAAGAACAATAGAATAGAAATTATTGAAAAGAGAGAGTGTACTAATTATGCGTTTACGAAATAAGCCTTGGGCTAAAGATTTCATGGCAGAGCATCCAGATGTATTGATTTTGGATCCGGAAGGCAAAAAAGGTCGTTGGACTGAAGAGTTCGGAAACGATGCGCCAATTCATATTGAAGTAGGTACAGGTAAAGGTCAATTTATCATTGGTATGGCGCTTGCTAATCCAGAGATTAACTATATTGGCATCGAACACTTCGATAATGTGATCGTATCCGCGTTAGAGAAAGCGATTGAAGCGAAAAAGCCTTCTAATCTTCGTTTGATGCGTGTCAATGGAGAAGAACTAGAATCCCTCTTCGTAGGATCAGAAATTAGTCGCGTCTATTTAAACTTTTCTGATCCGTGGCCAAAAGACCGACATGAAAAGCGTCGTTTGACACATCCAAACTTTTTAGCAAAATATGAAGGTGTTTTGAAGGCGAATGGAGAAATTCATTTTAAGACAGATAATCGTTCGCTATTTGAATATTCTCTTGTCTCCATGACGGACTATGGTATGAAATTACGATCCGTTTCACTCGATTTACATGCAAGTATGCCAGAAGATAATGTGTTAACCGAATACGAAGAAAAATTTTCAAGTAAAGGTCATCCAATTTATCGTCTGGAAGCGCAATATCAGAGCTAATTCTGATGTGCTAGAAATGGAAAGCTGTTGGACGTTGTACTTTTCTGCTGGATCTCTAAGGATTCCGTGGAAAAGTACAATGACCATACAACAGTTACTAAAGGAATGTAGGGAGGAATTATTTTGGATCAATTAACTTTTCACGATATGAAACTAACGTGGCTTGACGGTGGCGTGAATTTTCTAGACGGTGGTGCGATGTTCGGTGTCGTTCCGAAGGCTCTATGGTCAAGACGCTATGAAGCGGATGAAAACAATTTAATTGAACTACGAACAGACCCAATCCTTATTCAATATCAAAATAAAAATTACTTGATTGATTCCGGTATCGGTAAGGGCAAGTTGGACGACAAGAAAAAGCGTAACCTAGGTGTACGTGCTGAAACGCGCGTAGAAGAAAGCCTAGAAGAACTTGGTATGACACCGGATGATATCGATGTTGTGTTAATGTCCCATCTACATAACGATCACGCGGCTGGTTTGACGCAGTGGGAAAACGATGAACTTGTGTCCGTATTTAAGAATGCCAAGATCTATACATCGCAAGTCGAGTGGGATGAAATGAGAGAGCCAAATATTCGCTCACGTAATACGTATTGGAAAGAAAACTGGGAGCCGATTCAAGGTCAAGTTACGACATTTGAAGAAGAGATTGAAGTGGTGCCAGGTATTAAGATGATTCATACGGGCGGTCATAGTGATGGTCATTGTGTGATTAAGCTGGAGCAGAATGGCGAGACGTTGATTCATATGGCGGATATCATGCCGACCCATGCGCACACAAATCCTTTATGGGTACTTGCCTATGATGATTATCCGATGGACTCGATTTTCGCAAAAGAGCGCATAATGAAGGAAGCGCTTCCAAATGAGTATGGGTTTATTTTCTATCATGATGCGGTGTATCGCATGGCGAAGTTTAGTGAAGATGGAAAGACGATTGTGCATAGCTTGCCTCGTACTCGGTGAGGGTTAAGATCAAGATCCATTGCAAGTTCAAGTGATTGAATGTGGGGGGAGCGCCGTTGATCGACGTTCCAGGCGGACGCTTCCTGTGGGCTTGGCTCAAGCTGATCCACTAGGAGTCGCCGCCTTCCACTTACGATCAACTGGTTTTATCATTCAATTTTGGAACGTTTATGCAATGTTAAAAATTAAGTGTTAAAGACAGATCCCTTTTACGAGTGGTTTGTCTTTTTCTGTATGGGTAAGTATCTTTTAAAATAGAGAAGACCGGTAACTTGGTAATACTCTAAACTTTCTTGCGCAAAAAAAGAGGCCATCGCAAGAAGTAGATACTTCTCGGATAGCCTCTTTACGTATATTTGATTATGGATTACTGACGAACTAACTCTACGACAGTGCCTGTTTTTGCATCTGCTGCGAATTCAAATTGCTCTAGCTTGCCGTCTTTCATGCGGGAGACGCCACCACGGTAAACGTCCATAGAGATTACGTGGTTTGTGTAAGGTTCTGGTTTCATCACGATCCAAGAACCGTCGATTGGTCCCTCTTCTTTAAATGCGTCTTTTACTTTTTTCAATACGTTGTCAGCAGGTACTTCCTCATTGTAACGGTTAAATGCCTCATTCACTACTACGCCTGCAGCAACTCCAGTTAAAATTCCAGCTAAAAAGTCTTTTACTCTCATGGCTAATTGCAGCCTCCTTCGCAAATCTTTTCTTATAGTGTAACATAGTTTAAAAGTGCATGGCGATTCTAAAGTGTCTCCCACTTCATTAATCGGTAGAATATGGCACTTTTGTGTAAAGCGAATTCTTAATCTAATTAGTATTCATCTGTTTGGTATGTGGATATACTACACATAGACAATAAAAAAGTGAGGGATTTCGATGAAAAAAGAAACATTGGATTTATTTCGTACATTGACTGAACTTCCGGGCGCACCAGGTAATGAATACCGTGTCCGGGCTTTTATGCGTGAGCAATTAGCACAGAACTCGGATGAGATAATTCAGGATGGTTTGGGTGGCGTGTTTGGTGTTCGACATGGACAAGAAGATCAGCCGAAAATTATGGTTGCTGGACATATGGATGAAGTCGGCTTCATGGTAACAGGTATTACGGATAACGGAATGCTTCGTTTTCAGCCGTTAGGTGGCTGGTGGAACCAAGTATTACTGGCACAACGAGTCCAGATCATTACAGAAAATGCGGAAATTCCGGGTGTGATTGGCTCTATTCCACCGCACTTACTGAGTGACGCAGAGCGTAGAAAACCAATGGATATTAAAAACATGCTAATTGATGTCGGTGCAGATGACAAAGCAGATGCTGAGAGTTTCGGTATTCGTCCAGGTCAGCAGATCTTGCCGATTTGTCCGTTCACACCGATGGCTAATCCAAAAAAGATTATGGCCAAAGCATGGGATAACCGCTATGGTTGCGGTCTCGCCATAGAACTGTTGCAAGAAGTGAAAAATGAAACGTTGCCAAACACATTGTATTCAGGTGCAACAGTCATGGAAGAAGTCGGATTACGTGGCGCACAAACAGCAGCGCGTATGATAGATCCAGACTTATTCTTCGCACTTGATGCAAGTCCCGCGAATGATGCAAGCGGCAATAAAAAAGAATTCGGTCAGTTGGGCCAAGGGGCATTATTGCGAATTATGGATCGTTCGATGATAACACACCGTGGTATGCGCGAATTCATTTTGGACACTGCTGAAACTCACAATATACCGTATCAATACTTTGTATCCCAAGGCGGTACGGATGCAGGGCAAGTACATGTCGCGAATAACGGCGTACCAAGTGCAGTCATCGGTATTTGTTCTCGCTACATCCATACAGCGGCTTCAATTATCCACACAGATGATTATGCAGCAGCGAAAGAATTAATTACAAAGTTAGTAAAAACGTGCGATAAAACCACAGTAGAAACTATTAAACAAAACTGCTAAACAACTAGAAATGAGGCGGTTGAATGAAATTTATTCTTGGTTCTGAAAATCAGGCGAAAAAACGTGCAGTACTTCGGATCGTCGACCGCTTTCTAGAGAACAGCACTGTTACTTCAATGTCTGTTCCGTCAGGCGTCAGCGCACAGCCCATGAGTGTAGAGGAAACTCGGCAAGGTGCAATCAATCGTTCCATCGCTGCAGCAAAAGATGCTATTGGTATTGGGTTAGAAGGGGGTGTCCATATGATCGGGGACACGATGTATCTATGCAATTGGGGCGCCCTTACCACGCCGGAAGGCAAAACGTTTACTGCTGCAGGGGCACAAATCCCTTTACCCGAAGAGTTAGCTGATGAAATTCGCCAGGGGATTGAACTAGGTGATGCGGTAGATGCCTATTTTAAAAAGCAAAATGTTCGCATGTCTGAAGGCGCTATGGGGATGTTGACTGCGCAACTCGTACCGAGAGACGCGTTATTTGAGCATATCATGCAATTATTGATCGGCCAGCTGTTGTATAGCAAGTCGCCGCAGAGCTGACGATTGCAATAGCGGTGGGGTGCGATTAGAATAGGACTGATAGAAAATTGAACGAAAGTAGAGAAGGGGGGAACCTGAATGTTGCGAAGTGGAAAGGTTTTCTTGCTGTTGCTACTAGCTGTCGTATTGGTAGGATGTAATCAGAAAGTGGAAGTCCGTACTGATGATGCATTTGTTTCAGCGAAAAAAGCATTTGAATTAAATAGCAAAAAAACGAACCAAACAGTGGGCGATATTGATTTCTATAAACCGCCAACTCTACGAATAGATAAAGAATCTATTTCACAAAAGGTTGTTTTAACTAAACGAAATGATTCATTTTATCTAACAGTTAATCCGAATGAAAAGAAAAACAGTCAAGTGTATTATGACGTACTATTGACGGATGAACCGGATCATTTAGTAGGAGCACAAACATTCTCAAAAGATGATGCATTTGGCTTTGTTGCTGTCATTCAAAAAGGTGAGAAGCAAGTAGAACTAATTGCAAACGTAGGCGGAGCGAAAGTGGAAACGGTGACGAATGAAGCAAATACCGATGCCTACTTAGAAAAAATGATGGAAATTGCTCGTTCGGTTCAGCACGACGATTTGTAAGTATTATTGAGTATTGAAGGAGTGGGTTAACGAATGGAAGCTGAAGATTTGGTAGAAGAACTAAAGAAACGCTTACCTAAAGAGAACTTTGATTGGCAATTTGACCGAAGGGCAGACAAATTGCGAATTGTCCATCATACTCTTCATAAAGGTATGGATATTTCATTACCTGAAATTTTATCTAAGTATGAGCAGAAAAAAGAACGCGCAATCGATGAAGTGGTGTATACCGTCCGTGAGACTTTTCTTGCAATGGAGCAAGAGCAAGCAAAAGGGTTCGCAGGAGAAAACACGATCTATCCTGTCATCCGATCGACTTCATTCCCAACGGAAAGTTCTGCTGGACAAGCTTTCTTAACGAAAGATCATACAGCCGAAACACGGATTTTCTATGCGCTAGACTTAGGAAACACGTATCGCTTGATCGATCACGGTATGCTGTCCGATTTGCAGATGACAGAACAGGAAATACAAGAGGTCGCCATGTTTAAAGTGAAGGCGTTGCCGACAGCTTATAAGCAGGATATCGTATCGGATAATATTTTCTACTTCATTAACAATAACGATGGCTATGATGCGAGCAGAATATTGAATCAGCCATTCATGAAAGAAATGGAACAGAAAATCGAAGGTCATATGGTCGTTTCTGTCCCTCACCAAGACGTGTTGATCATCGGAGATATCCGAAATGACACAGGATATGATGTCGTGGCACAAATTGCCATGCAGTTTTTCACAACAGGCGCTGTACCAGTCACGTCATTGTCTTTCATTTATGAAGATGGTAAGCTTGAACCTATTTTCATTATGGCAAAAAATAGATTGGCAAGAAGGGAAAAGAAGAAATGAATATATTTTATAATCCAGAAGGTGTTGGCGACGTATTATTCGTTCAACTTACAACAGAAAGACCGACAGCACTCACTGCTGAAAGAAAAAACCATGTTACATTGATCAAAAATGAAGAGACAGGAACTGTAGTAGCGTTCAACTTATTTGATGCATCTAGTTATTTCACTGTTTCAGCAGTAGGGCAAGTAGAACTGACAGAAGAGCTTGGCGAACAAATACAACAAGCATTAAAGAAAAACGACATAGATTTGGAATTGGAACTGGATTTCACTCCAAAATTCGTTGTAGGCTATGTGGCTGAAAAAGAAAAGCATCCAAATGCAGATAAATTGAATATCTGCCAAGTAGAAGTGGGGGAGGAAACACTACAAATCGTTTGTGGTGCTCCTAATGTGGAAGCTGGACAGAAAGTGGTTGTAGCAAAAGTAGGCGCTGTAATGCCATCAGGTATGATCATTCGTGATGCGGAACTACGCGGCGTTGCTTCATCAGGTATGATCTGTTCTGCTAAAGAACTCGATCTGCAAGATGCACCCGATGCAAAAGGAATCCTCGTATTAGAGGACGATCGAAAAGTCGGAGAAGCTTTCGAAGCGTAAGTTGAAAATATATCCATAGTAAAAAGCTTTTGCACAAGGCTCATTTAGCTTGTGGCAAAAGCTTTTTTGTATTATTGTTACAAAGGGTTACAAATGATCATTTTATACAAAAAGTACATAGAACTGTTTGATTTCCCCACAGGTAACCTGTTAAAATGAAATGATTGATATGAAAAGAGTGATATATTTGAGTTGGCTACGGAATATGAAGAGACGCCTTCAGCAAATGCAAGAAGGCACTGAAAAAGATAACCCTTTAAAAGAACAAACAACTACTGAAAATAACATTGTAAAAAATAATGAAAACCAAAACAAAAATGAAGAATTTGATGAAAATAAAAAAACAAACTTTCGATTTCCGATAGTTTCTGACTATGAAATTTACGGATGGGAACCACAGATCCATCATGATGAATATACAAAAGATTATTTGCAAAAAGATGTAACAGAAGAAGACATATATGAAATACTTCCTTTGGAACAGAATGAGCGTTGGCCAGGTCGTTTTGAGCGAAGTGGAAATGTCTACCGTGCAGAAGCGAAACGGGATTTTGCTCATATCATTCCACCTACGTCCAATCCATTACCTCTTCCGTTTTCTGGGAGAAAGCATGAACGTACGCTGCACACAGAGCCGCAACGGATTGAACCCTATGAATCAAAGCGTCCTGAATTAGAGGAAACATCTCGCCAAAAGGAAGAACCTGTGAAGGTAGAGAAACCGAAGAAATTTAGAAAGCCGTTTTCGCCTACACATGTGCCTTCACCTATCTATGGATTGCACACTAGTTCTCCAATCAGTGAGGCTATGGAATCGGTTATAGAAAAGAAAGAAACGAAAGACCAAGAATTGCACGATCAACTAGAAAATCATGACAAGGAATTGCCATTATCCTTGATTTCCAATCAACAATCAAATGAAACACCACTATTTGCTAGTTCTTCAGAAAAAAGACAGTCTGAGGTGTCCTCGGCGAAAGAACACACTCAAAAAGTAGAGGAATCTAAATTAGAAGTATCTGAAGAAGCTAACCAACTAGTAGAGCACACTGAAGAAATACCAGTGATAGAAGAAGAGCCAGTTGAAGTAGCTGAACACGACTATGTGCATGATGAAATCGAAGGAACAGAAGAAGCCGAAGAAGCAATTGTAGAGTTAGAAGCTGCAGTAACAATTGTAGAACCAGAAGAATCGCAGGAAGTCTTTGCGCATACGGAAGATGTAGAGCAAACTCAATTGGTAACAGAAGTAGAAACAGAAGTAGAAAAGCATTATGATGATGCAACTGAACCAGAAGAAATTGCAGTAGATTCAGAAGCACCAGTAACTGTTACGGTTGAAGAAGAAATAGAAGAAGTAGAAGAAGAAGAGTTAGAAGCTGCAGTACCAATTGTGGAACCAGAAGAATCGCAGGAAGTCTTTGCGCATACGGAAGATGTAGAGCGAACTCAATTGGTAACAGAAGTAGAAAAAGAAGTAGAAATGCATGATGATGCAACTGAACCAGAAGAAATTGCAGTAGATTCAGAAGCATCAGTAACTGTTACGATTGAAGAAGAAATAGAAGAAGAGATAGAAGTAATAGAATCGGATGAAGTAGAATCTGAAATAGATGATATTGAAGAACAAGCACAACCAGTTAAGAAAGAAAAAGTGGTCCCATTTAATGTGTTGATGCTTAAATCCGATAAAGAAAAATTAGCGGCAAGAGTAGAAGAGTTAATTGCAGCGAATGCAGCGAAGAAAGAAATTGTGGTAGAAGAGCCAATTGAAATAGAATCTGATCACAAACACAACATGGCGGAACAATCTGAAACGGTAGAGGATATACAACCGGTACTGCAAGAACAACAGAAAAATAGTGTAGAAGCGAGCATGGAGGAACTAGAATCCATTAAAGAACCCGTATCCATTGCAATAGAATCTGCTGTTGAAGTTACAGAAGTCGTCGCGACGACTTCTGAAACAATTGTAGAAGAACCTGAAGAGGAAATAATCGAGGAAGAACTACCACATTATGGATTCCCGACGATGCACTATTTAGCGCCACCGGAAGAAGAAATCGTGGATGAAGAGTGGCTTGCGTCGCAGTCTGCTACGTTAGAAGAAACGCTTTCTCATTTCTCTGTACAAGCGTCTGTTGTTCAAGCTGTGCAAGGTCCTGCAGTCACAATGTTTGAGTTAACGGTAAAGCAGGGGACAAAGGTAAGTAAAATTCGAAATCTTACCGACGACTTAAAATTGGCTTTGGCCGCTAGAGATATTCGTATTCAGGCACCAATTCCAGGTACAAGTATGATTGGTATTGAAATCCCGAATCGTAAAACACGTGCTGTTCGAATTTCAGAGGTTATTGATAGTGATCCGTTTATGAATTCAGACTCACCTCTAGAGGCAGTACTCGGACTGAGCTTGACAGGGGAGCCGCAAACGATTGATCTACGGAAGATGCCACACGGAATGATAGCGGGGGCAACAGGCTCCGGTAAATCCGTCTGTATCAACTCTATATTGATCAGTTTGCTGTATAAAGCTTCGCATCATGATCTGAAACTATTACTCATTGATCCGAAAATGGTGGAACTGGCACCATACAATGGTATTCCTCACTTGTTGAGTCCGGTTATTACAGATGTAAAAGCAGCGACTGGCGCATTGAAATGGGCAGTCAATGAGATGGAAAGACGCTATGAACTGTTTGCGCATTCCGGCGTACGTAATATTGAACGCTATAACGAAATGGTCATGGAATCTCGACGTTTCTCTTTAAAGATGCCTTATATCTTAGTAGTGATTGATGAATTAGCGGATTTAATGATGATGGCGCCTGCAGATGTCGAAGTGTCGATCAGTCGAATCACACAAAAAGCTAGAGCGTGTGGTATTCATTTAATCATTGCGACACAGCGGCCTTCTGTTGATGTCATTACCGGAACGATCAAAGCCAACATTCCGACTCGTATAGCGTTTGCTGTGTCTTCACAAGTGGATTCAAGAACGATTTTGGACTCGGTAGGGGCGGATCGTTTACTTGGTAAGGGAGATATGTTGTATTTAGGCAATGGCCAATCGGCTCCTGTCCGTCTTCAGGGGACATTTGTCACGGATGATGAAATCGAGCGTATAATAGAACATGTTCGTAATGAAGCAGAACCGAATTATTTATTCGGCCAAGATGATTTGCTGGCGGCCGCTGTCCGAGAAGAAGAATCGGACCCGTTATTTGAGCAAGCTTGCAATTTTGTCATCGAGCAGGGGAGTGCATCTACCTCGTCATTACAGCGCCATTTCAGCATCGGGTATAACCGAGCAGCAAAGTTAATCGATCGAATGGAAGCGAATCAATTTATATCTGAGCAAAAAGGGAGCAAAGCGCGCGACGTCTTTTTGACGGAACAAGCATTTGAAAGCTTCATGAAATAATGAATTCATAGTTCGGATCTAAAGATTTGATCGAGCGCATGATATTCTATAACAAGAAATAATCTTCTCGTCTGTTATTAGACGGTTGAAGATAAAAAGTGGGATGAAAGAACTCCCGGGAGGTTTCAATATGACATTGTTACATTTTACTGGCATAAAAGGATCAGGAATGAGTTCCCTTGCCCAGTTGCTACATGACTCTTCTTATAAAGTTCAAGGTTCAGACGTAGAAAAATACTTTTTCACAGAAGATCCCTTACATGAACGAAATATAAAAGTTTTGCCATTTGACGAAAATAATATTCAGCCGGGCATGAAAGTAATTGCAGGAAACGCATTTAAAGATGATCATCCTGAATTACTACGCGCAGAAGAACTAGGGATAGAGGTTATTCGTTATCATGACTTCCTTGGCGACTATATGGAACAATTTACTTCCATCGGGGTTACGGGAACGCATGGTAAAACATCTACAACGGGCTTGCTAGCGCATGTATTGGGTGGCTTTGCGCCAACCTCTTACTTAATTGGAGACGGTACAGGTAAAGGTGTCGAGAATGCGGAGAACTTTGTATTTGAAGCATGTGAATACAAACGTCACTTTTTGGCATACCATCCAGACTATGCGATCATGACGAATATTGATTTCGATCATCCGGATTACTTCACAAGTTTGGATGATATTCTAGACGCTTTCGGACAGATGGCGAGTCAAGTGAAGAAGGCGTTAATCGCTTGCGGTGATGACGATAATCTTCAGAAACTCCAATGTCAGGTTCCAATTGTCTATTATGGCTTGGATTCATCCAATGATTTCTACGCAGCGAATATTGAAAAAGATCAAAATGGCTGCTCGTTTGATGTGTTCATCCGAAATGAATTTTATTATCGTTTCACAATTATGTTGACAGGCGACCATGCTATTCGAAATGCTTTAAGTGTTATTACACTATGTCATTATGAAAATATTCCAGCTGAAATTGTAAACGAACGTTTTGCGACGTTTACGGGCGTGAAAAGACGATTTACGATCATGGAATTAGATGGCCGTGTCATCGTCGACGACTATGCACATCATCCTACTGAAATCCGCGCGACATTGGATTCAGCACGTCAAAAATATCCGAACCGTGAAATAATTGCGGTATTCCAACCGCATACATTTAGCAGAACAGCTGCGTTGCTAAATCAATTTGCAGATAGTCTTTCTGAAGCAGATCATGTGTATTTATGTGATATATTCGGATCTGCAAGAGAGCAAACAGGAAATTTAACGATTCATGATTTAATTGATAAAATTCCTAATTCCCAACATTTGAAAATTGAAGATATGTCAGATTTAGAAGCACATCAAAATTCTGTAATCTTATTTATGGGAGCTGGAGATATCCAGTTGTACTTAAAACAATTTAAGTCTGATATAACGAAAGAAGAAACAGCCTAATCTTTATGAGAGGGCTGTTTCTCATTTTCTTTAAAATTTATTCGTTTCGATAAAGGATATCAACTAGTTATGTCGAACAGGAATATAGGACGAAAAGTTTAGAAACTCTGAAAGAAGGGTAAAGTTTTCGTAAGAATATGCACTAGGAGGATTACGTAAGTGATCAATTTACTTTACGTTGCAGCAGTGATTGCTGCAATCGCATTTCTTATTCTTTGTGTAAGTCTAGCGATGACGCTGGGGTCGTTAAAGACATCTTTACAAAGTGTCTCGCATACAGTAGATGGCTTATCAAAGCAATTAGAAGGAGTGACTACAGAAAGTACGCAACTTCTTCAAAAAACCAATCAGCTGGCCGAAGATTTACAAGGAAAAGCGGACAAGCTGAACACTGTGGTGGATGCGGTAAAAGGAGTAGGTGACTCAGTGAACACGCTCAATCAGTCCGTTCACCGGATTTCCAGCTCAGTAACTACCAAAGCCGAACAACACAGTGACAAAATCGCGCAAGTAGTACAATGGGGAAACGTTGCATTTGGTCTATATGATCAGGTAAAGGAACGGCAACCCGAAAAGTCTGCTGGTTGGACAGTGTACAAATCGCGCTCCTAGTACAAGCATTTTCCTTTAAAATGTACAAAAAACAGTTAATTCACAGGAGGAATAAAAAATGACAGAAAACAAACCGAACTATAACGATAACCAAGGTAACTATTCAAATACTTATGGACAGCCACAATATCCAGCAAACTACACATATCGTTCAACAAATGATCTGTATGATGAAGATAGTAGCAACACAGGTAGTTTCATTGCGGGCGCAATCATTGGTGGAGTAATCGGAGCCGCGACTGCATTATTCTTAGCACCGAAGACGGGCCGTGAAATGCGAGAAGATTTAACTTTGCAAGCTTCACAATTAAAAGATAAGAGTATTGAATTAAGCTCAACGGCAAAAGATAAAGCGGTGGAGTTATCCAGTGCGGCGAAAGATTACACAGCTGACTTTACGGATACAGCAAAAGAAAAAACTACAGCTTTCACTACAGCTGCAAGAGAGAAGACTTCTGAGTTATCTCATAACTTACAAGAGCAATCAGGACAGCTAGTAGATAAAGTGAAATCTGCTACATCAAAAGCTAGCATTCCAATGGATGATGGTACGGTATCATCTGAAGGGGAAGAAGCAACTGATTATAAAAGTGCAAAAGAAAACAATGAAAAATCTGGAGAACTTTCAAAAGTAAAAGATGCTTCAAACAAAACTGAAGATCAAGTTAAAGCTGTCAAATCGTCAAACCAAAACAAAGACAACAAATCTCCTAAAGCAGATACTTCTGCTAAAAAGGATACTAATCAGTCCAAAGCAAACAACTCATCTTCAAACAACAAAGTTCATTCTAAATAATAGAAAAAACCTTCCTTCACAGGAAGGTTTTTTCTATGCGTACCTTTAGATAAAAGAGTCATAGGAAAAAGCTACGCTGTGCGATTTTTCTGCACAGCGTAGCTTTTATTCGAATATAATCTCTAGTTGATCTCCACCGAATATTATTTCATTGAAGCGAATGGAATCGCCATTACGCAATAATCGATAGTTGGCAGTAGGGTGAGAGGGTAATGAAAAATCAGTGAATGAAAATATATCACTGAATAGTATAGGAGAGCTGGGTAAGGACTTGAACTCCACCTTGTCGTCAGATTGTACTTGGTAGTCAAGACTCGCCAGTTGTCCGTTTACATAAGTGGCAGTTCGTTGTTTTGTAATCACCACAGGTTCTTCATTGAATGTAACATCGGCACGTTCTTCTAGAATGATATCCAAATCCTTCGCTATTTCTTTCAATGAAAGAAAAGAAGGCTGATACGTCTCTATGACATCGTTTGCGTGAATCTGATAATCGTCTGAGACTTCTTGTCCGTTTACAGTATAAGTGGTCTCACGCTTCCTCAGACGGTGGGGAGTTCCGTTCCATGTAATGGTGAACGGCTCTGTCCATGGAGTTACAGGAGACGTGATTACATCTTGAATTCTATTCGCTAGATTCACTGTCAGTTCATTCCGATCAGCAATCTTAGTATCCATTGTAACAGGCTTTCCATTCAGCAAAATTTGACCTGTAATCTTCTGAGTTACCCCGTCCAACTGATAATGAATGGATTCAGGCGCCTCTACCAAGTCTCTGACTGTCGCTGAGGCGTCTGTGCCGTCTTTACCGAACAATAGCTCAATGCTATCTAGATTGCCAACACGATCCTTAGTGCCAGCTTCAGTGCCGTTTAACAAGATGGTCGTAGAAGAGCCGTGCTCGCCAGGAAGTGTTCTCCACTGCCCGTTTACTTTTACAGTTAGTGCCAGTCCAGGTCTACCGTATAACTGACGAGCGGTAATGCGGGCTGCTAGCAGTGCGTCGCCTACTGTAAGCTCTTTTAGTTCGAATAATCGAATGGATTGGTCGTTGACTGTTAAGGAAATGTAATGAATTGGAGCTCTTTGCGCTGCGATCGCAATACCAATTGGCGTTACGAGTGCAGGAGAGGCTTCGATTTGTTCAGAAAGTGTAACGCCTGAAAGCGCATCGAGACTTCGGATGGCTACGCGGTTCTCTGGAAGGTCTAGTTGCGTACTCACTTCTTTCGTTAGAGTAGGGGTTAATCCTCCACCTCCAACAATCATCACGGCTTGCGGAGAAGAGTGATGATTCAATCGTTTGATTTCATTCGCAATGGACAACGCGAGATGTTTCACTGACGGTCTGATGACATCAATCACTTCTCCTGAAGGTATTTCTTGTTTAAATCCTAAAATGTCATGAACTGTCAAGACATCGTGTTCAAGGATTTGTCGTTTCATTTGTTCAGCTAAAGGAAAGTCGAGCAAATAATGTGTACTTAGTGCTTCGGTCATTTCGTCTCCTGCAACAGGTACCATTCCATATGCCGTCACGGTATTTTCCCTGACAATGGCAATATCTGACGTGCCAGCCCCGATATCGACTAATGCGATATTCAATCTTCTCATGGAAGGGGGAACGAGCACATGAATAGCAGCGATCGGCTCGAGTGTTAAAGCTTCCATTTCCAAATCGGCACGCTTTAACGCGGCGAGTAAGGATTCCACAACTACTCGTGGTAAGAATGTGGCAATGACTTCTACGTTCGCTGATTTCCCCGTTTGATCTATAAGGCTACCAATCTTTTCATCTTGCAATTTATAATATAAGACAGAATAACCAACGCAGTAATAGTGATCATCCTCTTGCGATTGATGAGCGGATAGTAATTTTTCTTGTGCATGTTGGACAGCTGATAATTCCAATCGATTAATATCTTCTTTTGAAATTAAAGTACGATCTGAAATATCCACCGTTACCGTTCCTTCTGCTGTTTTCAATGAACGACCAGCTGCTGCAACACTGACACGTTTCAGGGGACCGTGAATTTGCTCTAATTCTTCTTTAATTTCTTGAATAATGGATGCGACGCTTAAAATATTATGTATTTGCCCATCAATCATCGATCGCTCTTTATGTTCTTTTGAAATCAAGTCTACAATATGGAATGAATCATTCTGTTCTTCCAGTATAATGCCCACAACCGAGCGAGTCCCGATATCAAGAGCGAATAACTTAGTAACCAGGATTTCCAACCTCTTTTCAAGTTTTTTCTATGTGAAAATAGCGAATATTTATTTATTCGATGAAATTGCGTGACTTTTCTAAGAGTATTCATTATACTAGGTCTATTATATAAAAATGTACCATAGATTCCGGTGTTAGAAAAGGAAGATATGTACGGGGAGGAGACAGGTATTATGAGCAAGCAAGATTTAGGTGAGTTGAGAGGTACTATTGATCAGTTGAACTTAGATATTCTTAAATTGATCAATGAACGTACAGGCGTTATCCAAGAAATTGGTAAGTTAAAAGAAAAGCAAGGTGTTAATAGATATGATCCGGTTCGCGAACGCGAGATGCTCAACGTCTTGAAGAAGGTAAACCATGGTCCTTTACCAGACGGTATCCTTGAACAGGTATTTAAATCTATTTTCATGTCAGCACTTGAAGTACAACAAGATGAGCAGAAGAATGCATTGCTCGTATCCCGTACTAAAAAGCCTGAAGACACGATTGTTGACGTAAACGGCCATAAAATCGGAGATGGACATCCTTCTTTCGTATTTGGACCTTGTGCAGTAGAATCTTACGAACAGGTGTTGGCAGTAGCAAAGTCAATCAAAGCAAAAGGATTAACGATGATTCGTGGAGGAGCTTACAAGCCGCGTACATCTCCATATGATTTCCAAGGTTTAGGCCTGGAAGGTTTGAAAATTCTTAAGCGAGTTGCAGATGAAACTGGACTTTCTATCGTCACAGAAATCATTACACCATCACACTTGGAAGAAGCACTCGAATACATCGATGTAATCCAAATCGGTGCACGTAACATGCAGAACTTTGAATTGCTGAAAGAAGCTGGAATGGTCAATAAGCCAGTACTTCTAAAGCGTGGAATGTCTGCAACGATTTCTGAGTTCGTCAATGCAGCTGAATATATTATATCTAAAGGTAATACGGAGATTATGCTATGTGAGCGAGGAATTCGTACATATGAGACGGCAACTCGAAATACGCTGGACATCTCTGCTGTTCCCATCTTGAAGCAAGAAACGCACTTACCGGTATTCGTGGATGTTACACACTCCACTGGCCGTAAAGATTTATTGCTTCCGACAGCGAAAGCAGCAATTGCAGTAGGAGCAGACGGCGTTATGGCAGAGGTTCATCCTGACCCAGCCGTAGCATTATCGGATTCAGCGCAGCAAATGGATATTGAGCAGTTTGACAAGTTCTATGAAGAGATTACTCGCTTCATGAACACACACCAAACGATCTAAAACATCCAACACCGATCCTTTATTCGTAAAGGTCGGTGTTTTTCTGTATAGAATGACAGAATTCTGCACAGAAAAACACAAAAGTCCAGTAGAACACGGTATACTAGTAAAGAATAAAGACAGGAGGAGCAAAAATGGCGATCACTATTTACGATGTAGCAAGAGAAGCGAACGTATCGATGGCAACGGTTTCACGTGTAGTGAACGGCAATCAAAACGTGAAGCCGGCGACTCGCAAAAAAGTATTGGACTGTATTGAACGATTGGGATACCGGCCAAACGCCGTCGCTCGTGGACTGGCCAGCAAGCGTACTACGACGATCGGAGTAATTGTCCCTGATATGTCCAAGAGTTACTACGCAGAGCTATCCAGAGGGATTGCAGACGTTGCCACGATGTATGAGTACAATATCATCATCTCCAACTCGGACAAGAGTACATCTCGAGAAGTTGAGTTGTTTGAAGATCATTTAGGTAAGCAAGTAGACGGACTGATCTTCATGAGTGATTCTATTTCACCTGAAGTACGTAAGGAAATGAAAACAGCGAATGTTCCAATCGTCTTGGCAGGGACGTTGGATTTTGAAACCAATTTACCCTCTGTCAATATTGACCATGAACAGGCTGCATATGAAGTAACAAAGAAGTTGATCGACAATGGCCATAAGCGTATTGCGTTTGTTTCGGGACCGTTTACGCGGGACATCAATCGTGTGTGCAAGCGTGTTGGGTATATTCGAGCGTTGGAAGAAGCGGGGATGATGATTGATGAGTCATTGATCGTGGAAACTGACAATACGTATGACGATGCGTATGAAAGCTGGAATGTGCTAGGGAAGCTTTCTGATCGACCGACGGCTGTCATGACGAGTAGTGACGAAGTTGCAATTGGTATTATGAATGGTGTGCGGGATGAGAATCTTAGAATTCCTGAGGATTTAGAGATCATTTGTTTCCAACACTCTATTCTTGCGCGTATTGTTCGTCCACAGTTGACTGCGATTGTCGTGCCATTGTATGACCTAGGTGCCGTATCGATGCGTTTGTTGACGAAGTTGATGAATAAGGAAGAAGTGGAAGAGACCGAGGTTGTGCTACCTTATTATTTGGAAGAGCGGCAGTCGGTTAAGAAGTAAAGTAGGAGTTGTCGCCTGTAACGATGATTTACTGGTGTTGTGTGCTGAACCTAAAACACTACTACCTCCTTTTTGAATAATATAAAGACAAAAAGCAACTTATCGCGAAGATAAGTTGCTTTTTATTAGGATTTACGAATGACGTGCAAAGCTCTCGTTAGCATTTGCTCGTTTTTTTCGTTGATATCATTTTTACGAGGGACTGGTTCGTATAGGTCCACAGGGTCTTCCCACGTCTCAATAAGGGGAACTGGGGATTCGGGTTGCCATTTGTTTAACCAGGCTTCTGGAAGTCGTCCGGTTGGTGTTGGGATGTCTTTCATAGTGAGCCATAGGTGCGACCATGCACGTGGTACTACGCGCCAGATATCGTATCCACCACCGCCAATTGCGATCCATTTCCCGTCACAGAATTCTTCTGCGAGTTCTTTTGCTAGTTTCGGAATTTCTTCGTAGATCTTCATTGTGCTATACAGATGCGTGAGTGGATCAAAGTAGTGCGCATCTGCTCCATTTTGGGTTAGAATAACGTCTGGCTTGAAGTGTTCTGCTACTTCCCGCAAGGCAGTTTTATAAATATGTAGGAAAGATTCGTCTTCCGTAAATGCATCTACAGGGAAGTTGAATGACGTACCATAACCTGCACCATTTCCTCGTTCTGTCACATTGCCTGTACCGGGAAACAAGTAGCGGCCTGTTTCATGGATAGAGAATGTACAAACATTTGGATCATCGTAAAACGTCCATTGCACGCCGTCACCATGGTGAGCATCGGTATCTACGTATAATACACGCGCTCCATATTTTTGCTGTAAGTATTTGATAGCTACTGAACTATCGTTATAAATACAAAAGCCAGAAGCTTTCCCTTGGAAGCCGTGATGCAAGCCACCGCCGAGGTTCAGCGCATATCTTGAACGACCTTCCATTACTTCTTCGATTGCTGTAAGTGTACCGCCCACGAGTAGTGCACTCGCTTCATGCATGCCGGTGAAGAATGGTGTATCTTCCGTACCAATTCCGTAGATACTACCGATATTTTCGCTGACATCGCCTTTACTAGCTTTTTTTACAATTTCGATATATTTTGCGTCATGAGCCAGAAGCAATTCTTCATCTGTGGCTGTGCGCGGAATGACAATTTCATCAGGCTTGATGGTATTCATTTCATCTAGTAAATCCTTTGTCAAAATAATTCGCTTTTGATTAAAAGGATGGGTATCCGAAAATTCATAGTTTAGTTGGTCAGGAGAAAAGATAAAGCTCGCTTGTTTTTTCATACGCCCATCTCCGGTTCGCTTGGCCAAAGAACTTCGAATCCTTGCGATTTTAATCCTTCGATGATCGGGAGAGGGTTCATTCGTTTGATGCGGATTGCTAGAATTTTGTACTCTTCATTATCTTGATAAGGATAAACTAGTACACTGAGCACGTTCGTATTGTGATCATGAAATACTTTAGATGCTTCATATAAAATACCGGGCGTGTTCGGAACGCGGATTTGAATATGTGAACTTGGCTGATTGGCACCCGTTAATTCAATATAGTTATAGAGTAGATCTGTTTTAGTAAGAATACCGACTAGCTGATAGTTAGACACGATGGGTAAACAACCAATTTCATACGTATAAAACATTAACGCAGCTTCTTCCGCAAAGTCCCGCGGATGTCCGATTAATAAATCGGTTTTCATAATTTTATCGAGTGTTGTTTCATAAAGTGAAGGTTCCAATCTCTCTGAAATGCTTGAAGGAGAAGCTTCTTTGACGTCACGGTCTGTAACCAGTCCTTCTATCCGCCCATCTTTCACAATCGGGATGTGGCGGATCCGTTTCTCCTTCATCAGTTGTACCGCATCTGCAATCGTATGCGTAGAATGAAGCGTAATTACGTCTTTTTTCATAATGTCCTGTATTAGCATGATCATTCCTCACTTTCAGTAATTAACACGATGTTTGAAGCGCACACGATCAAAGCGTTCGATGGATTCTTGATCGACTCGTTTTCCGATTCTCGCCATTAATGCATTGGCAGGGTGGGAGCAAACTTCGGGATCGTCAGTGGAGAAAAACTCCATGCCGCCTGCACGCATCATTTTTTCCATCATGTTGCGATAATCCCATACGTTCAAACCAGTTCCTTTTAAATCCCAGTGCCAATAATATTCAGTCGTAATAATAATATAATCTTCCATAGCATCATCTAGCATCGATAATTCCAGTAAGGATTTACCGATACGTGCGCCGCGATAAGCAGCAACTACTTCGACGGCGCCTAGTTCTATTAAGTTGGCCAATTCGGCTTCATACCAGCGTTCGAGTGAATCGGGATATAGAAACGTAACATACCCAACAACCATATTCTCGATTCTCGCTACATTGATCCGGCCTTCAGGAAACGCAGCGATTTTCACCAATGCTTCTTGTTGTTGTTTAGATGGACGGAATGCTTTCAATCCTTCGTGAAATTCAAACGATGCCAGTCGCTCTGATGAAACAGGCCCTTCAATGATCAGTTCCCCTTCGTCATGCGGAAATGTTCTGGAAAAGTAGGTCTTTTTATGTTCCACAAAGTTCACCTCTTCCTAATATATCTACCCGTTATACGCTCAAGTACTCGCTGTAAGTTCGATCCGTGTTGCTCTGTGTTAAGTATACAATTGATCGGATGGAAAAGTATATTATTATCATTAAATCACAGAATTGTCGGTAATTATATTTGGGGCCGTACATAATAAGTGGAGAGAGGAAGGAGTCGCAACGAATAAGAGATGACGGTTTTCCATTCGTACTGGCAAAAACCTTTATAGACAAAACAAAACCGGATTACATTATAAAATGGTAATCCGGTTTGTGAGTTATTCTTTTGCTGCAGGAGTCGCATCCGGCTTTGGCTCCGGTGTAACTTCTGGCTTTGTTTCTGGTTTTGGTTCTGGTGTAGCTTCCGGTTTAGTTTCCGGCTTTGATTCAGATTCTGTATCTGGCTTTGCATCGGGCTTCGTTTCTGGAGTTGTCGTTCCTGGTTTTGTTCCAGAATTCGTATCTGGTTTCGGCTCTGCTTTTGGTGCAGCAGTGGTTACCGTGTTCGAAGGCCCTGATAGTAGGCCAGTAATATCCACTGCACGCACGTAATATGAACCATATCCGACTTTATACGATCTGGAAGCTCCGTCACGAACTGTACCGATTCTGACACCGTTTTGATAAATGTAATAACCGATTACATCATTTGAAGAGGAGCCAGTCCATGTAAGAACTGAACCATTTTGTCCTGCTGATACGGCTGCAGGTGGCACATTATCTGCAGGGAAGGTTGATCCTGCGACACTGTTTGAATAAGCACCACGACCTGCAAGTAGTTTGGAAGCATCTCCGCCCAAACGTCCGAGCATGCGCTTGCCATATTCAGTAGTTACGCCAATTCCTCCTGATGTGACAAATTCACGTGGAGTAGAAGCTAACGCCTGATAGAGTTTACCATTCACTCGAACTGCCGAAGACGAAACTATACTGTCATCCACTTTTGTCGGCACCATCTTTTTCGAATTAAATAAATCCGATCGGACGAGTCCAGCTGCTGAACAAGCTTTGGAAGGAGCAAGTCCCGAAATGCCACAGAATGAACGTGTGACGACGCCGTTAGGGCGCTTAAAGGTATCTCTTGCTTTAATCGTTTCTGGTATCACGGTATTAGCTGTATTCATCAATTGTCCGTACAATCTTGCTGTCCGTTCTGATGGATGCATTTGACCACTGTTGTAGCCGTGATATAACGGTGTATTTCTATTTTTATAACCCATCCAAACACCAAGCGATACATTTGGATTATAGCCTACAAGCCAAGCATCTCCGTAATGCTGGGATGTTCCCGTCTTCGCAGCTAAATCCGGACGGAAATTCATAAAGCCAGGTAATCTTGCGGCAGTACCGTTACCTTTTAATACATCACGCATCATATCGGTGATGATATAAGAAGTTTCCGGGCTGAACACTTCCACTGGTTCCGCTTTGTGTTCAAATACTATATTACCTTTCATGTCTTCAATTCGTTCGATCATATACGAATCGATGAATTGACCGCCATTGGCAAATGTAGCGAAAGCGTTTGTGTTTTCCTCTACTGTGACATCCATAGTACCTAATGCTGCAGAAAGACCACTGCCTGCTTGATCTGTAGCATTTGTGAATTTCATTTTCTTAAGGAAATCGATTGGGTTTCTATCTATTATTTGGTCATATAGACGTATAGTAGATAGGTTTTGTGAACGTGCAAGTGATTCACGAGCTGGCAATACTCCAAGCTCACGGTCGAAATAGTTACCAGGTGAATAGCTGCCTCTTCTAAACTTCACATCGACTAGCGGACTACCTGCACCAATCACACCATATTCGATAGCGGGTGCATAAACCAATAATGGTTTCATGGAAGATCCGTTTTGACGGTAAGCTTGAGTAGAGTGATTCAATGCTTCGAGTTCGTAATTACGTCCGCCGACGAATGAAAGGACTTTACCTGTATGATTCTCGATCATTGTTGCACCGACTTGAACAGGATTTTCCTTCGTAATCGTCTTGCCTGATTCTTCATCTACTGTTTCAGAAGTATACGTGTATCCGTAGTACCGGAAGCTGTCAGCCACTTCATTCATTTTGTCATACAGCTCTTTGTTGATCGTAGAGAAGATACGATAGCCGTCTGTTCGCATGGAACGGTCTGCCATGATTTCGTATTTTTCCTTGATCTTGGAATCACCTTCAAAACGGTCCGCGTCTATGCCATCTTTTTCAGCTAATACTTTAGCTAAAATTTCGATTGTGCGATTTTGGATTTCCTGTGTGACATACGGATAACGTTCCGTTGCACGGCGTGAAGGTTGTCTAAAGTCTTTCGTTACATCGTAAGCTTTTGCTTCCTTCCATTCTGCATCCGTAATATAACCTGCATCACGCATCCTGAACAATACCGTTTTCATTCGGTTGACACCATGCATAAGTTTTTCCCGTTCTTTAATACCTTGGTTTTTACTGTAGAATGGCGTGTATGTATAAGGAGCTTGTGGAATACCCGCAATATACGCAGCTTGCGGTAAGCTTAACTCAGCGGCTTTAATGCCAAAGATTCCACGTGCGGCTGTTTCAATGCCGGCAATATTTTGTCCCGAAACATCACGACCATAAGGAATGATGTTCAAGTACGCTTCTAGTATTTCGTCCTTCGTCATGAAGTGTTCTAAGCGCATAGCCAACAAGATTTCTTTAGCTTTACGTTCATATGAAACTTCATTCGTCAAAATTTGGTTTTTCACTAATTGCTGAGTGAGTGTCGATCCGCCTGTTTGACTGTCTGAGTTCGTAACGTCTTGAAATACGCCGCGGAATATCGCTTTAGGCACGATACCTTTGTGTTCTTTAAAGTACTCATCTTCAGTAGCCAGAACAGCGTCCAATGCATACTGTGACACTTTATCTAGCGTAATTTGTCGGCGCTCGATGTCCGAGTTAATCTTGCCTAGATAAACACTGTCTGCAAAGTACATTTCAGATGTTTCTTCATAATTAAACACTTGATCCCGAAGTTCTTCCTTAGTACGTAACGGTTCTTTCGCAACGAGAGAAGCGAAATATCCTGCACCAACTGAACTTGCAAATACGGCCCCAATGACGGCGAAGATAATGAGTAAAATAAACAAGTTCCAAAGTACGCCGGTTCCGATGCGAAGTTTTTTGGCCCAAGGCTCTTTTTTCGCTTGTTCAAACTTATCTTCAAGTTGCTTAATTCTATTATTCTTTTCGTTATTCAAAGTTTTTCTCCCCCCAAAAATCTTTCTCATTATATCACAGATTCAAGAGGAAATATGCAATAATTGTTGACTTTCATTGGAAGTTGGGTAAAATTGAACTCATACGAAATTACATGTCGAAAAAACCGAAGTAGTGATAGTGAGTTCCGTTCTAGAGAGACAGCGGTTGGTGGAAGCTGTGCGGTGCACTATACATGAATTACAGTTTTGGAGTGTACGTTTTGCGCAACGTTATTAGCGCCTCAAAGCCGGAGAGTTTCACTCTCAAGCCGGGTGGTACCGCGTTATAAATTACTCAACTAACGTCCCTGCATGATCAATTACTGATCGTGTGGGGACTTTTTATGTTGAAAATAGGAGGAAATAGAACATGTCAAATGAATTAATGGATGATTTACGTTGGAGAGGTTTGCTATACCAGCAGACGAATGAAGAAGGTCTTGAGAAGCTTCTAACAGACGAGAAGATTTCTCTTTACTGTGGGGTAGACCCGACAGCAGATAGTATGCACATCGGTCATATCGTACCATTGCTGACGCTGCGTCGCTTCCAGTTACACGGACACCAGCCGATTCTATTGATCGGTGGCGCTACAGGGATGATCGGGGATCCATCAGGACGCTCTGAAGAACGCCAATTGCAAACGACGGATCAAGTAGACGATAATGTTCGTGGAATTAAAAAACAACTAGAAATGATCTTTGATTTCCAAACAGAAAATGGCGCAAAACTTGTTAATAATAATGACTGGATCGGTTCCATGTCATTGATCGAATTCTTGCGTGATTACGGTAAATTGCTAAGCGTCAATTACATGCTAGCAAAAGATAATGTTGCGTCTCGTTTAGATCAAGGGATTTCCTTCACGGAATTCTCGTATATGTTGATGCAAGGTGCGGACTTCAACCACTTATACGATAACCATAATTGCCGCGTGCAAATCGGTGGATCAGATCAGTGGGGGAATATCACGACAGGTCTAGAAGTCATCCGTAAAATGCATGATGAAGAAGTACAAGCATACGGATTTACGATTCCATTAGTAACAAAAGCAGATGGCACGAAGTTCGGTAAATCTGCTGGCGGCGCGGTATGGCTCGATGCAAAGAAAACTTCTCCATATGAGTTTTACCAATTCTGGATCAACGCAGCAGACGCAGACGTTGTGAAATACTTGAAAATCTTCACATTCCTAAGCCGTGAAGAAATCGAAGCACTTGAAGTATCCGTACAAGAAGAGCCACATTTACGTAAAGCACAAAAGACGTTGGCAGTAGAAATGACGCGCTTAGTTCACGGTCAAGACTCACTTGATCAAGCACTACGTATTTCTGCAGCACTATTTAGCGGTGACTTAAAAGCATTAACGGCTACTGAAATGAAAGATGCGTTTAAAGATGTACCGACTGTAGAAATGGAAAAAGCGGATCAAAACATCGTTGATTTCATTGTGCAAGCGGGTGTATCTCCATCGAAACGCCAGGCACGTGAAGATGTAACAAACGGTGCGATTTCCTTTAACGGTGAGCGTATTACAGATACAGCCTTCACAGTAGGGGCGGAGCAACGTTTGGAAGACGCATTCACCATTGTGAGACGTGGGAAAAAGAAGTATAGTATGGTGAAGTTTGTTTAACTAGGAGATCATGAATTGAAAAAAGAGTATATGATGTACGCCATGACATTAGGTTTAATAGGCGACGCGATTAATGAAATGATCGATGCGGTGGAAGTGAAAAGCCCAGAAGGTGTTAAACGCGCCGCAAAGCTATTTTCTAGTGTAGCGACCACCATGAAAGAAGAAACACCTCCTGACATTTTCGCGATTGAGCATCAGGAATTGGTCGAAGCTTTTACACTGTGGAACGTAGCGAACAAGCAAGCGACCGCTATGCGTTCTGAAAATATCGTTGAAGCTGCATCAGCCGCTTTAAATAAGCATGAAGGTTTTTTGGTCATTATTATGGACCGAATTTATGAGAAGTTACGCAATTAATATTGGGTGAAAAGGCATCTCTTCGGAGGTGTCTTTTTTGCGTTAGAAATAAAAACCTTAACGGATAGCAGGAATCATAAAAAGTGCCTATGCAAAACAGTCATATTCGCTTGAACGAACGGAGAAGTTTGATACATAAGCACTGTAAAATAATGCGTTTTTATTTAGTTAACAACTTTTTGATTATGCGAATATCTGTGTCGTGGTCGTTTAGTAAGCGCTGAGTCTTACGCATATCATCAGATTTTACTTTGTTGAATAAAATCTGTTCAGAGAACGTATCGATTTTCTGGCTATTGGCAACAGACCTTACAACTTGTTCGGAAATAGCTTGCTTCATAGATATTTGTTCTTCTTTGATTATGGAAATATCGGTCTTAAGAGAAGAAATATCTTGCTCCATATTGCTTACTTTGTCTACCAAGAGTTCAAGAAGTTCACGATCTGTCATGGAAATCCTCCTTTTGTTTTTATACCTACATTTTTACAATAGATGCATACTTGAGGGGTAATTACTTTTTATTTGTTTTTTATCATATCATGTTTCACGTGACTTGTACAGAACGTATATTCGTAATAAATAGCGTTCTAAAGAAATTGTTTGCGCAATGACAATCCTGAACGTTCAAGAAAATCTGAAAACATAGCGCTAAAATCCTCAACATAAAAGGGTTCTCCTTCTCTATGTCGAATACTGTAGGATAGAGGGAAGTGAGAAGTTTGAAAAAGTACAGAGTACATTACCACTTTGCGGGCGCTGAAAGTATTGTAAGAATAGTTGAAGCGGCAGATCAAGAAGATGCTTTAGGGATAGCAACAAATTCCCGAAGCAATGATATTGTTTTTACTGATAGTAAAGGGACGTTATATTGTTTCTTTTATAGAGATGTAAAATATGTTTCAGTTGCGGAAGATAGGTCGTAAACAGCAGAAATATTATTTTTTGCTAAATAATAATTCGGAGCGTCCTTTAGAGGGACGTTCTTTTTATTTGTTCTATTAACTCCTCACAAAGAAGGTTTGCCTCTTCACGTTACATAATAAAAAATACATGTAAATATAGTTTTTTGGCACGTTTCAAAATGGTACAACGGACGTATCATCTAGAAACGAAGGAGCGTACCAATGTGAAACGACACATCGTATCATATTGGTACGGCCTATAACCAAAGAACTTAAGAATTAAAGAATTAAAGAATAAAGATATTGTCGAGAAGCATCTCGACGTCTAATATTTCGCAGTTCATTTTTTACTGAGAAAAAATTTGCACACCTAGTATCCTTTTTGCTTCTCAGCTCTATATAGTGTGCAAAGCTATCCTGGTGGTATTTTGTAACTTGAAGCCAAAAACTACGTCTACGTTCAAAAGGAGTGGAGAATTATGAGAAAACGAATGCTGCTACTTCCTGTTTTTTTATTACTAACAGCTTGCTCTTTCAATCCATCTTCGCAGAACACGATTATTGACTGGGTAGATTTTGTGAAATGGAATGATACGACGTATGGAGCGAACTATGAAATAAATGAGCTTGAAAAAGATTGGGAAACTGTTGGAGAAGTAGGAGAAGTGCAGTATATGTTGAATGGTCACGCGGATGCCAATCATCAGTCTAAAAATGGAGATGCTGCTTACTTGTCAAAAGGGACGAAATTATTCGCAATGAAGGGGTATGATCCTGCATTTCGGATTATAGCGGACGGTAAAGTATACGAAGTAACTGAATCGGATACTGCTGAGACGGTTGGGGATTTTTTAGATATTAGAGGGAAAGTACAGCGGGTTATTTTACAAAGTGAGCAAGATTTATCGTTCATCGGGGAGTTTTCGGATGAGCATGCGGAGCGGCTGATTGCAGAATTGCTGATCATGCCGTATGAACCAGATAAGCGTGCGACGGAAGGTGAGCGAGTGTTTTTTGGAATGGAACTAGTAGATGGGACGATGACTAGATCAGTTTATTGGCCGGAGACGGGTTATGTTCATTATGGTGGGGTGGCTTCTCAAACGATTAAAGACATATTTGAGGCTGAGATGAAGGAGTATGATTACTGAAGAAAATTGATAAATATAAAAAATATGAGAAGAAATCATGATTGTTTAAGCAAATTATGATAGTTTGGCGTGCAGGTACTCTATATAAATGGAAACCGCCTTGGTCAAAGGAGACATAACTGAAAAAGAGAATTAACATACAAATGCATATACCACACCGAAAGAAGCACCTGCAAAGTAAGATGTATTTTCATGAGAAAAAGAGCCATTCAAGGCTCTAGTGATCTTCTTTAGATTTCTTTAGACACTCTACAAAATGATATACAATATCGTTAAAGGAAAACTCATTATCTTCAATGGTGTATACAATGATGTTTGCATCGCTATCGTATCTCTTATTGAAAACCGGCTTTACATGGTTATTCTGAATTAAAGCTTTAGCAAGTTCTACTGCCAACCTTTTATTACCATCCAAAAAAACACCTCCTAGGTGATTGTATTTGAATGATTAGGAGAATATGAAAGTCGTACAATTGTTGGGGGATACGACGGAAGCATATAAGGAACTTCCATCGTAAAAACTACTCGTATAATAAATAAACTATAATAAGGTACGTGACATGGAGTTACTTCAGTTGATGTGACCTATAAAAGTTAGAGCCATTTAAGTGATTAAAAGAAGAGCATAGGAATGTAGAGAATAGTTTTCATTGCAACTTCAAGAAAATCATTCACACCCGACGCCATCGCCATCACGATCTAAGTGAGGGCCATATCCAGGATCATCAGAATATACAGGTGCAGCTCCTGCAGCTTTTGCTGCTGTACAATTCTGATAATATGATTGGCTTGTATTTGAAACAGAATCATTAGAAGAGTATCCTGATTCGTTACTAGATAAACTTGCGACTGACGGCGAATTATTGCTTGCAATCTCATCTTTCAGAGTACTAACTTCATCTGACAAATTCGAGTTTTTCGCCTTTAGCTCAGTGATTTCCTTTTCAAACACTTTACTTTTTGCTTCATGAGTCATTTGCTTGTCTTTTAAATCTTTTGCTATTTTATCTGAACTAGACAGTTTCGTAGTTAAATTATCAATCTCTTTATTCGCACTTGTACTTTCTGCCACTAATTCTTTATTTTCTTTTTGGAGTTCTATATACAACAAGTTTAATTCTTCATTTTCTGCATTCAAATCAATATTTTTCTGTAGAGCTTTTTCAAGATCAGCTTTAACATGTAGATCTGTATAAACAGCTCCGACAATGAACAATATTAGCCCGCCAGTTAAGGCAGGATAGAAGATCTTACCTGATAAAGCTCGGTTTCTATCTTTTATCTTTTTTAGTAAATGGTAGGCTAGATAGATTAATGAAAACATAAATATAAGCATACCTACTGCTGCAATTGCTAGCACATTATCACCTCATTAGTATTTTTATGAGAATTAATAGCAATAAAAAATGATTACTTAATTCTGATTTATTAATTATACATCAGAAGCATTAATTTATTTATGGTTAATTATGAAATTTGTGTCAACATTTCCATTGAAAAGACAGGATGTATCATGATTATAATTTTTTCTCGAAAATTACTGGTGTCGCATTAAAACAAAGAATAAGAGTGTTTAACTCTGAATACTCTTTAATTACTTTTTTACAAAACGGCTGACTTCTTTTTACTTGAAGATAGAAGAATATGGATGGAATGTTTCGAACGTATTCATGCGATGTTAGCGAACTTCTATAGTCACTTTATTTAATGCACAAAAAACCCCGCCAACCGAGATAAATATCTCAGCTGACGGGGTTTCTTTATTATTAACGAGAGTAATTTTGGACAGTATGAAAACCTCTTGATATCAATGGCTCCACGACTACTTGATTGAAACCTCCCTCAGAATCTTCCCCAAACGACTACAAAAGAGCTTCTTTCAGAGCGATATTGAATGCTTCCACCGAAGCGACTTGTAGCTCTTTGAACGAGTGGCCATAAACTAGTCTGACGAGTGTAACAGTGAAGTAGAAAGAGAAGATGATATAATTTGAGACTGAAAAGTACATGTGCTATTTGGTGATTTAGGAGAAGGTGTTTATATATAGGTCAAGGATCAGTTAAAAGGAGAAAGAATGTCCATGGTCATTAGTTGGGGATTAGAGGAAGTTACTGCGTAGTTCAACTAGACAATACAGGAGTGGAATGAAAAAGAGAATTAACTCCAGTATTTTTCAAGCGCTTCATCTGAAATGTAAGAGAGTAGTTTACTTATGTCATCTAACTCAAGCGCAGTCATTATTATAGCTAGATGGGACAATGTGACTCTTTCAATTTTATTCCGGACTAGATTGGATATCATTTCGGAGCGGATCAGGAAATGAGGAGTGAGATTGAGCAACAGAGACCTGGGTTGTATGGGAATTGAAGATTTGACCAAATAAAAAAAGACAGAGATTTCTTCCCGTCGTAGCTGACATTATTGTATCGCATGGAGGGGTCTGTTGAATGTGGAAAATTTGTCTATTGATGGGCAAGGTAGGTTAGAAATTGATATAATGGCATTACCAATGAACTGTGTTGTGGTGATTTCGGAGGGCGTTGCTAAATTACGAGAATTGCCAGACCATGGTGAATATAAGATTGTGACGCATCAGGGTAAAGTCAGAAGGATGCGGAGGGAAGAAGGGTAAGAGTTGTGAGTAATAAAAAACTTGAAAATAGTATGTTGTGGATATTGTGCATAGTATTATTGTCGTCAATTTTTACGATAGTATTTTTATTAGATTTAAGCATATTCCCTGTAATTACATTTGACTTTTCAGCTTCAGCAGCTCTAATTACTTCTGTGATTACACTATTTACCTTATTAGAAATTCGGAAGCAAAGAATAAAAACGTACGAACCTTCAATGGTGATTAAAAGGGAAACACATAAATATTCTTTTGAAAAACCCTTTTATAACCAAGTTGAAATCAGTTTGTTGAACATCGGTTATGGATCAGCTAAAAACATTCATATAAAATGGGAATATGAAGAAGTAGTGAATGACATTACTGACAGTGCTCATGATTTTAACAAAACCGTAATGGTAGTTGGAGAGGCGGTAGTGCATATTGAAAATGATAGGAAACAGCATATTGATTATATTTTACCTATTAGTGTTGACTCAGAACCGTATAAAATTCGAATTCCACTAATCCTTACTTATCACATTCTTAATAAATATATGGAGCTTTATAAAAAAAATGATTTGAACAGAATCTCTGATTATAAAATACCTTTTTCCATTGTTTATTATGATATTAATGATGACAAACATGTATTGAAGTATGCGTTAAAAATCTGTATGAGCTATATCGATAAAGGCTCAAATATTATTGGGATAGATACCTCAGTATCTAGAGAATAAGTCCGCCCTGGCCAACCAGAGGACAACATTTGATTGCAGCATTGCGCTGCGTCATTTGTTGTCCTCTTTTTTATTTCAAAAAAGGAGTGAATGATATGAGTCTAACAAAAAATATAATTTGAACCCTCGTATTAGTAGCGGTCTAATATGGGCACGCATTGTTCATTTTTGCTGCAACCCTAATTGCGTTCTTGCAAGGTTGGAGGGATGACGAATGAATAAAAGCATGAAAGATCAACTCGTTGAAAAAGGGTTCATGCAGCCTGTTAAACGAGAGATAGAGAAAAAGGATACTAGGACAAGTAATAAGCGCAATGAACGATTAAGTGAGTGGGAATTAGCCGAATTGATTGGGATTAATTGAGATACCTATAGACGAGGGCCAAGTGGAACAATTCGTAGACGATAAGAGGGGGATCAACATGACGGAAAAGCAAATTGAGGAACTTTTGAAAGATTATCATTGGATGGTCAATTCTGTCCGAGTTATGCGTGAGAATTTACAAGAGGCAGGCGGGAAATTAACTGCACAATATGGAATTGAAGCGGCAATGCCGAAAGCTCAAGGTGGATCTAGTGACCCTGTTTACACAGAAGTAGCCAGACGATCTAAACATTTCAAAACGATTGAGGGTTACGAAAACAAAATCAAAATGATTCAAAAGCATATCCACATCATCCAGGACACAAGAAAAAAGGAAGTATTACATTGGATATTAGGAGGTAAAGGTTACTCATGGATTGCTAGACACATGGGGTTATCTCACACGCATATCAAGAGATTCTTCTCGTCTATCGCTAAAAAAATTTCTAAAGATGTTCAAGATGTTCAAAAGTGTATTTAGTTCAGAAGTTTGCATATGGATAAAAGTTTTATATTGAGAGGACGCGTATTACCAATAGACAAACCCTGAACCCTATACATGACTATTAATGAAATAGAGGATTCCCACCATCTTTGACGAGTATTGTCAGTAGGAGGTGAAGTGAATGTCTATTAAATTGACACCACAAATTAAAACGTATGCATCTGAGGTAGCAAATATTGGAGGATGTATGAAGACTACCGCGGATAAGTTCGGCGTAGCTGCCGAAAGAAAAGTCAACGATATTGATGGGATAAAACGTAAGAGAGAAGAGTATCTCGTTCTTCTAAAAGAATTTGAATCACAAAAGGAAACATTGGTAAAACTGAATGCTCCTACGTTACTTGAAAAAGAACATGAGCAGCTTCTAATTAGTTTTATTAAATACGTTGCCGCCACTGAAAAGGCTATCAGTAGCTTGGATATCGAGAATGTGAAAACGGACGAAAATCTTTTACGGGAAGCACAAGACCTGCAGTGGGAAGCTTCAAGAGAAATTGTTCAAATTAGCAATGCGATGGCTAATAAATTAGGAATATAAAAAAATATTTAAGCGTCTCTTCGGAGAAGCTTATTCTAGATGTTCGACTTAAGGCAAAGGGGTCTTGGAGGGGCGTTTATGAGAGGACCTATTAATTATACCGAGAGGTTTTGCGAGAGAAGTTGCAAAGAACTATTCAAAAGGCGGCAGAAACAGTAGACCGCCTGACAATTCAGGCTGTTTAGATCTCATCTTCATATAAATAGAAAAACCCTTGAAACGTAGCTGTTAAGCTGTTTCAAGGGTTTTAAATACTAACGTTTATTAGGTGTTCTAATTAACGAGAGTAGAATTCAACGATCAATGCTTCGTTGATTTCAGCAGCTAATTCGCCGCGCTCTGGAAGGCGTACGAATGTACCTTTTTTCGTATCTTTATCGAAAGTTACGAAGTCTGGAACGAAGTTGTTCACTTCTAGTGCTTCTTCGATAGCAGTCAAGTTTTGAGATTTCTCACGAAGAGAGATTTCAGAACCTGGCTTTACTGCGAATGAAGGGATGTCAACGCGCTTGCCGTCTACCAAGATGTGACCGTGGTTGACTAGCTGACGAGCTGCACGACGAGTGCGTGCAAGACCCATGCGGTAAACAACGCTGTCTAGGCGAGCTTCAAGAAGGATCATGAAGTTTTCACCGTGAATACCTTGCATTTTACCAGCTTTGTTGAAAAGTGTGCGGAATTGACGTTCGTTTACTCCGTACATAAAGCGTAGTTTTTGTTTTTCTTGTAATTGCATTCCGTATTCGGAAAGTTTTTTACGTTGGTTTGGACCGTGTTGTCCTGGTGCGTATGGACGCTTTTCAATTTCTTTACCAGTGCCTGTTAGTGAGATACCTAAACGGCGTGACAATTTCCAAGATGGACCTGTATATCGAGCCATGAGAGACTCCTCCTCTGTTGGTTTTATTTTGTTGTAAAATAAGACCAGATATGTTCAATCCATCTGCCATTCTATAATCTTGCAACTTCGCCCCTGCAGCCTCGAGGTTACGTGGTGCACCTTGAAAAAGGAATAGACTGGACAAAATAGAACACATAACTGCTGCGAATATTTTACACAAAGCATAGCATACCAATTTATTGACTATTGGTCAAGCATTTCATTTTAAGAAGATGAATTAAAAGAATGTACTCCAGTTTTTTAAAACGATAATTACTACAACAGTTAGCGGATTGTTGTGGAAGGTGGCGAGTGCAAAGATGTGCTCCTAACACTTCACTTTTACTCGCAAAAGCCGTTCTTCGTTACGGCGTTTCCACCTGGAACAGAAATCAACGTTTTTTAACTAGTTACAAATTTCTTTATTCAACTTATAATAGATGGAAGTTCATGCTCTTTCGTTTTTCAAACAATCGATGTACACTGTAGTAAAGCGCTTTCATTAAGACGTGAATAAGCTATAACAAGGAGGAATCAGCATGAAGAAGAATAACAACTGGCACAAAGAGACGGCGATGATTCATGAAGGTTACGACGACAAGGATCATCAAGGAAGTCTGGCGGTGCCGCTGTATCAGACCTCAACCTATGTATTTGATTCGGCTGAACAAGGCGAGCGGCGTTTTGCGGGTGAAGAAGCGGGGAATATTTATTCTCGTTTAGGAAATCCGACGGTCGCGGTGCTTGAAGACCGTATTGCTAAGATGGAGGAGGGCGGAGCAGGTCTCGCATTTGCTTCCGGTATGGCAGCGGTCAGTGCGGTGCTCGTTCATTTGACGAAGGCGAATGATCATATAATTTGCTCGCGTGGGATTTATGGTTGCACATTCGGATTCTTAAAAATATTAGAAGAAAAGTATAATATTACGCATGATTTAATTTCCATGAAAACAGAACAAGAGATTGAAAAAGCGGTGAAGCCTGAGACTACATGTATATATGTAGAAACGCCAATCAATCCGACGATGGAGCTAGTTGATCTCGAAGCGGTAGTCAATGTAGCCAAGCGTCATAATTTGAAAGTGGTAGTGGATAATACATTCTGCTCACCTTATATCCAAACACCGTTGACGTTCGGCGTAGATTATGTACTTCATAGCGCGACGAAATACATTAATGGACACGGTGACGTAATTGCAGGACTGCTCGTAGGTAATGATGCAGACGAGATGGCGAAGATTCGTGGTACAGTGTTAAAAGATTTCGGCGGTATTATTTCACCTTTCGATGCGTGGCTGTTGTTACGCGGCATTAAGACATTACCTATTCGTATGGATCGACATTCAGCCAATGCCAAAATTATTTTTGACTATTTACAGAAGCACCCGAAAGTAGAAGAAGTATTCTATCCGTTTGACGATCAGCATCCCCAGTATGAGATTGCGAAGAAGCAGATGAAAATGGGTGGAGGGTTGATTTCCTTTACGATCAAAGGTGGAAAAGAAGATGCGCAGAAGTTGTTGAATCATTTATCGCTCGTCAAATTGGCGGTGAGTTTGGGCGACGCGGAGACGCTTATGCAGCATCCAGCGACGATGACACACTCTGCTGTGCCAAAAGAAGATCGCGAGAAGATGGGGGTGTCGGATACGTTACTACGCTTATCTGTAGGTCTAGAGCATATGGATGATATCATGGCAGACTTAGATCAAGCGTTTGAAGCGACCTGAATTGAAAAAAGCGAGCGTCCCATATCGGGGAGCTCGCTTTTTATATAGGATCTTTAATGTTACGTTTGACAACGATTATATGTGTTGATTTATATAGCATGTAGATTCTGATTGGACCTCTTTTGCCGCGGTCGTGTTCTACTGGTTGTTTCCCTTAAGCAACGCAAACCCTACCTACTTTTGCGTCCTTGCGACCCTATAGTCGCGCCAGTGATGAATAAGTGTTCCGAATAAACATCTGCAGAACGCCATTTTTTTATGTCAGATCTGTTATCAATCCCAATCAGTAACTATACATGAATGAAGATTGTTTGTCAACAAGGCTTTACACTATCAGAGTCGCAAAGTTTACAAACTATTGAAAAGGGAACTAGTAAATTAGAGCCTGTTGTTGTCTACAGGAAAATTTTTATTGGAGGGATTAGGATGAACGTAGAGATTGTAAACGAATTTCCTCATGAGTTTTTGAAGGAGCAAGCGGAGACATGTATCTCCATTTATCAACCGACCCACCGGTATCGACCTGAAAATCAACAAGACCCGATCAGATTTAAAAATTTATTACAACAAGTGCATGAAGAGTTGTCTAAAAAATATGCAGCGAATGAAGTGAAGAGTCTACTAGCTCCACTTGAGAAACTAGAAGGCGAGCGTCCTTTCTGGGCACATGCAGGAGATGGACTGGCATTGTTTGCGACGAAGGATCGTATCATAGCGTATCGTCTGCAACGTCCTGTGCCTGAATTGGCGATTGTGTCAGACAGTTTCCATATTAAACCGCTTATTCGCGTATTCCAATCTGCCGACCGTTATCATCTACTCGGCGTCAATAGACAACAATTCAAACTTTTTGAAGGGAATCGCTATGGTATAGAGGAAGTAGAGATCCCTGAGGAATTGGCGAAAACGAAGGACGAAGCGATTGGTGATCAAGTGACGGAGTCCTATTTAGGTACTGGCAACTCAGGTGGAGCTGCTGGAACTGCTATGATGCATGGACATGGTGGTAAGAAAGATGAAATTGACATTGATATTGAGCGTTATTTCCGATATGTAGATCGAACGGTTGCAGAACATTACTCTAAACCGATGGAACTTCCTTTATACTTAGTCACACTATCCGAATATCAGACGCAGTTCAAAGAGTTAAGTCATAATCCACACCTACAAGCCGAAGGAATTAAGTCCGACTTTGAGGCACTTAGCCTGGAGCAACTACGTAAAATGGCTTGGGAATTAGTAGAGCCAACGTATTTACAGAAAACGAAAGACTTAGTGGAGAATTTTGAAAATGCGAAAGCGAGCGATCAAGGTTCTGGAAACATTGAAGAAATTGTTAAAGCAGCAAGTGAAGATCGTATTAGACGACTAGTCTTAGAAGATGGCTATCTGTATCCAGGTAAAATCAATTTAGACACTGGAGAAATTCAGACGAATAATTTGGAGGAGTCTGCAGTGGATGATGTACTGGATGACTTGGCAGAAACCGTCTTTAAAACTGGGGGAGAAGTAGTCGTTCTTCCAAAAGAACGGATGCCTGTTGAAACAGGTGCAGCTGCAATCTTTAGATGGTAAGAAGAAATCCGGCCAAGAGATTACTCTTGGCCGGATTTTACTGTCAATTTTCTTGTTCAAGTATTTCTTTAGCTGCAGTCAATGCGGTTTGTACGCGTGGAAATCCAACATACGGAATGAGTTGCATGATGCTCTCCACGATTTCCGTTCTCGTTAAACCGACTGTCAATGCGCGCTTTACATGTGTTTGGATTTGTGTAGTCGCTCCTTGTGTGACAAGCGAAGCGAGTGTTACCAATTGTCTTTGTTTACTGTCGAGTCCTGGCCGTGAATAAATTTCCCCATACGCGAACTCCACTATGTACTTCCGTAAATCAGGTGCCAATCCTTTTAATGCATCAGCTGTCATCATACGTTCGGCCTCTTCTTCACTCACATATTCCTTAATTTTCTCTAGTCCTGCTTCAATACGTTCTGTTGACAATAAAATAACCCCCTATTTTCTTACTGCAATATAAAGAAAGTATAGCATATTCTGATTATTGTTTTGATTTTCTATCTGGAAATTATGTAGTTATTATCAGTTTAAAACATAATAATGGTTCAAAGGATGTGAAATTTGTCATTATTGTTTAAAGAAGGCTAAGAGTAGGTATAGATGAATAGGTCAAAAAACAAGTATTTATGGAGGTAATGAAAAATGGATAAGTTTTTCCTAGAGAATGCAGTACAAGCTAAAAAGAAGATTGAAGAATTGGTAGCACAAGGTTACACACATGATGAGGTGTATGTTTTCGCACATAGTGAAGATCGTGAAGACAAAATTTCAGATGCACTGGATTCAGAGCAAGTGGGTATGGCCGAGATGGGCTTCCTCGATACAATGAAGAACATGTTCACATCTCGTGGCGATACATTGCGCGCGCAGATGGAATCAATAGGTCTTTCAAAAGCAGAAGCTGAAGAAGGCGAAAGCCAACTAGACAAAGGTAGACTATTACTAGTCGCAAAAAAATAAGACAGTAAAAAGCCGGTCAGAGGATTGTATTCCTTTGACCGGTTTTATTTTTGCATACATAACGAGTAGGACGCGTCCCCTTTGAAATGTAAATCCTGAGCTGTATCTCTATCACTTACTTTTCTTCATTAGACATTGCCTCGTAGTAAGCATCCACGGTATAAACAACCCGACCTTACCATGCGTCTCGTCATCTAGCGTAGCAAACACAATGCCGATGACCTTACCTTCTTCATTTATTACAGGACTTCCACTATTCCCTCTATAAACAGGTGCTTTTATCATGACGACAGGAATATCCCAATCTGCTAGCTGTTTGTAGTCAATCGTGTGACCCTTATTTGCTATTCCTGAAAAGCTCAAAGGATTGCCGATAAATGTAATTGGCTCATGGTCATAAAATGTCGTTTCTTTCGCTAATGTTACGTGAGGGAGATTGGTTCCGTTCACTTCAAGTACCGCAAGATCGATGTCTGGAAACACTTTCGTGACATCTGCGGTGAATCGTTCGCCTTCAGGGAAAGAGACAATCATCGATTCATTGCCTTCTACTACATGATAATTCGTAATAATGGTGCCTTGTTCATTAATGGAAAAACCTGTACCTTTAGTATTTTCTGTAGCTACGACAACTACCGCTTCTTTATATTCTGCTATTTGTGGATCTGAAGATAACTCTGACGATGCTTTTAGAAACTCCAAAGCTGGAATCGAGTATATCTGAAAGACAATGGCGAACGTGCTGAGTGCTAGAGTAGTTGCCATGATCCAAAACATCCACTTAGGGAAAGGGCGATAGGTGCGTCGGACATTTTTTTCAGCAGCTGCTTTTTCTAATGCTTCACGTTGTGCTTCGAGTACGAGATCTTGCAGCTCATCATCGTCCAAGTCTTCTTGATACGGATCTTTGCTATCCACTAGTCCCACCTCTTTCTCGTACATAGTTTACCAGATAATGAATGCAAAGGGAGTTAACCGAGTTTAGTGGGAAGATACTATAAACTGTATAAATGAATAGTCCGCAAAATTTGTAACAATAGAATACGAAAATATGAATAACCGTGTGGAAATATCCTAAGATGTGATAAAAAGTTCGTTGTTTTTTAAAAAAGATGTGAATAGAAGACGAAAATGCTTTAAACATGTTACGATATACTATAATATCTAAAGTAGTCACTTTATGCGCGAAGTGTGGGATAGGGGGATCATAGTGAGATGATATACGTCATCATTCCATTAGTTATCATCATTGTTTTAACGGTGATGGCATTTCTGTCTAGGCGAAAGCATATACAAGAAATCAGTGAAATGGAACAAGAAAAATTACAAATTCAAAACGAACCAATATTTGAAGAAATGACGAAAGTGAAGCAGTTGAATATGACTGGCGAAACAGAAGAAATGTTCGAGAGATGGCGCAATAATTGGACAGAAGTAGTAGATGATCGCCTTCATAATGTAGATTTGCTTTTACTGGATGCTGAAGGGCAAGTGGATCGTTTCCGCTTTAAGAAAGCAACGGAAACAGAAAAACAAATCCGCGAAATCTTGAACGAATGTGAAAAAGAGATGCGAACGATCTTGCAGGAACTAAACGAACTGATTGGCAGTGAAGAAAGAAATCGGTTTGAAATAGAAACGGTAAAAGAACACCACCGTGCCGCGCGCAAAAAGATCTTAGCTCATCAGTACGCATTTGGACCGGCAGTGGAGCCTTTAGAAAAAGAGTGGGAATCCTTCAATCCTAGATTTGAAGAATACGACGCACTTATCGAAAATGGTAACTACTTACAAGCGCGTGAGATTGTGATTGTATTAGGAGCAAAAGAAGAACGCTTTTCGTTTTTACTTGATGAGATCCCTGCATTACTTAATGAGTTGCAGACGAAAATACCTGCTGCTTTGCGAGAATTGCGTAAAGGGATTATCGAAATGGAAGGTCAGGAGTATTACTTAGGACACCTGAAAATGCCTTCACGTTTTGACAAAATCGAACAACAAATTGCGGATCTTCGTCAATTATTAGCACGTTTGGATGTTGAAGAAGTAGCTGCGGAAGTGAATGAAATTCATGATGAAATCGAATCGTTCTACGATGTATTGGAAGAGGAAGTAAGTTCCCGTCATTACGTAGATGAGCATTTGGATCAAATGTTGGATCTGTTTGAAGAACTTCAATATGCGATTCCAGATACGATTGAAGAAGTGAAATTTGTTCAACAAAGTTACCGTCTTGATGAGAATGAAGTCATTATTCCACAAATGGCATTGCAAAAGTTGAACGCACTGGCGAAACGAATTGAAATATTCATTGAACGTCAAGATGCGAAAAACTTGGCCTACTCAGCTCAACAAATTGAGTTGCAAGAGCTAGTGGAAGAATTGGATGCAATCTCTGAAGCACATTCCAAGTTCAGTAACCGTATCAAAAATCTTCGAATCGATGAAAATCTTGTGCGCTCACGTATTGTGACTCTTGCACAGCAACTGCAAATTGCGGATCGTAATTTACACCGTGCCAATATCCCGGGTATTCCTGATGATATGGAAGTACAGCTTGAAGAAGCCGACGAACAAATATTCATCGTGAAACAAAGTCTAGAAGAAGTGCCACTTAATATGGCGTTGGTTGAATCATATGTTCAAAAAGCAGATACAGTAGTCACTGATGTTTGTGCGAAAGCTGCAGACATGATTGAAAATGCATTGCTTGTAGAACGAATCATCCAATACGGTAACCGTTACCGTGCGTCTCATCCGGAAGTTCACGAGAAATTGTTGAAAGCTGAAGAGTCCTTCATGCAATGTCGCTACTTAAGAGCATTGGAAGAAGCAGGTACTGCGGTTGAAGAAGTTGAACCAGGAGCCTTGAAAAAGATTCAAGGTATGATTCAAGTTAAAGTATAACTATATTCCGACAAAGCCACCGGTTTTCCGGTGGCTTTGTTTCGCTCATTCATATAGAAAGGAGATCCGCACATATGTATTTTGACCATAGCGCCACAACTCAGCCAGATGAAAGAGTTCTTCGCACCTTTATGGATGCTTCTGCATCGTACTTTGCAAATCCTGCATCGCTACATGCGGAAGGAAAGCGTACAGAAAAGTTATTAGAACGTGCGCGGACACAACTGCTTGGAACGATAGGACTTGGACTGACAGAAGGAATTTTCACTTCAGGCGGGACAGAATCCAATAATCTTGCCATACTAGGATATGTGTACGCCAATCAGCATAAAGGTCGTCATTTGATTACAACAAGTATTGAACATCCTTCTGTATTGAATGTTTTTCAAGAATTAGAAAAACAGAACTTTGCGGTAGATTATTTATCTGTAGATGAAGAAGGAAGAATTTCATTGGATGAACTACAAGCGAAGTTGCAAAAAGATACAATTTTAGTTAGTATCATGCATGTTAACAATGAAATCGGTACGATTCAGCCGATTGAGGCATGTGCGAAAATTATTCATTCTTCTTCACGAGCGATGTTCCATTCTGATTGTGTGCAGAGTTTTGGAAAGTTCTCGCTTACTGACTTTACGGATGGCCCTGATCTCGTTTCATTATCCGCTCATAAAATTTATGGAATAAAAAACAGTGGTTTTTTAGCTTATCGTAAAAATATACTACTGCAGCCGATTGTCTTTGGTGGCGGACAAGAACATAAATTACGTAGCGGAACTGTATCGGTGCCACATGCGGCGGCACTTGCGAAAGCGGCTCGTTTACTCGTAGAAGAAGTGGATATGCAACAGTTCCGACACTGGCGGAATGATCTGGTGGCGTTCTTCTCAGAAATTGATGAATGCAAAGTATTGGCACCAAACGCGAGCGCACCGTATATATTATCCGTCGCATTTGCACAGATTACGGGGGAGATTGCGATTAACTTCCTGCAACAGCAAGGATTGATCGTTTCGACTTCTAGTGCCTGTTCTTCGAAGAATTCGGATGTTAGCCATGTAATAGAAGCCATTCAAGTTCCGCAAGATTTTGAAAAAGGCGTCATAAGAATTAGTTTAGGTAAAAATCAAACAATAGAAGAAATCGAACAATTGAAAGTAGCAGTTCGTCAATTAGTCGAGCTGATCAGAAAAGGAGTGGGGAAATGAACTGGAATACCATTTTGATTCGATATGGTGAGATGTCGCTTAAAGGGAAGAATAAAAGTAAATTTATCCGTAAACTGAAAGCGAATATAAAAGCGGCTTTGTCCGATTTAGGAACGGTTACGATGCGTGCAGAACGTGACCGGATGTTCATTTATACAGAAAAACCTAAAGAACTGGATCGTGCAATTGAAATATTGCCGTCGATTTTTGGCATTCAATCATTCAGTCCAATCGTAATTTGCGCGCCTACATTAGAAGAGATTAAAGAAACATCATTAAAAGTTCTGGGCAAAACGGAGACTGCTGGCAAGACGTTTAAAGTAGACGTCAAACGTGCAGACAAACGTTTCCCGCTCAATACAGGAGAATTGCAACAAGAATTGGGCGGTCATGTATTGAGAGTGTTCCCTGATTTAATCGTCCAAATGAAGAAGCCTGAAATTTTATTGTACGTAGAGATACAGCATGAAGCGGCTTATATCTCTTCACACACGTATAAGGGAGCAGGTGGCATGCCAGTTGGTTCGAATGGCCACTCGTTGCTATTGTTATCAGGAGGAATAGACAGTCCGGTAGCGGGCTATATGATGATGAAACGCGGCGTGTCCTTTGATGCCATTCACTTTGCTAGTCCACCGTTCACAAGCGATTTGGCTATAGAGAAAGTAGAAGACATTGTGAGACAGCTAACAAAATTTGGGGCAGTCATTCGCTTGCATGTGATTCCGTTTACGGAGTTGCAACAAACAATTGTTAAACAAGTTCCAAGCAACTTGTCCATGACCACGACAAGAAGAATGATGATGAAAGTTGCCGAACAAGTACGAAAAGATACGAATTCCCTGGGCCTTATCACAGGTGACAGCCTAGGACAAGTAGCAAGTCAGACGCTCGAAAGTATAACGGCTATTAATGAAGTGACGAATACACCGATCTTGCGTCCGCTCATCGCAATGGACAAATTAGAGATCATTCAGATCGCTGAAAAGATTGGGACATACGATATTTCCATCCGTCCATACGACGATTGCTGTACCGTATTCACACCACCGAGTAATAAAACGAAGCCGCAAGTCGAGAAAGTCGCGTACTACGAAAGCTTCCAGGAGTTTGACGACATGGTAGCAGAAGTCGCTAGTCAGCGTGTAACGACCATTCCGAGCAAGCAGACGAAAGAGGACTTCGAAGACTTGTTGTAAAGAAAATATTACCTATTATCTTCCTTGCATGATATTTTGAAAAGTGACCATTCTAATGTCACAAGGAGGTGAACAACATGCCAAACAACAACAGCTCAAACCAATTGTTAGTTCCCGGAGTACAACAGGCTCTTAACCAAATGAAGGAAGAAATTGCTTCTGAATTTGGAGTACAACTTGGACCAGATGCTTCATCGCGTGCCAACGGATCCGTCGGCGGAGAAATTACAAAGCGATTAGTGCGTCAGGCTCAGTCACAAATGAACGGTTATACTAAGTAAATCGTAAGACACGGGATGCCTCAGAAGCCACAATGCTTCTGGGGCATCTTTTTTAATTGGTTTAAGTTCAAGCTCAAAGTGGATCAGACTGTGTACGTTTAAAGTGAGTATGAGGGGTTAGATATTGATCGCTTATTGGCGTTAGTATGTGATCGGTTGTTATGTTTTAAACTTTTTATTACAAGTTGAAATTAAAGTAACCACAATCCTAACTTCGATGCGCGATGATCAGTATTTCCTTCTAACATTGCAGGGATTTGTGCGTAGGAGGGGCGACTCCCGCGGGAAAAGCATGAGCCTTGAGACCCCACAGCGAAGCGAGGAGACTCAAGCCATGCCCGCAGGAAAGCGTCCCCTCCGAAGCATAAATCCCCTCACGTTCCCCGGTCAGCCTATCCTTTATCTTTCATTCCTTCACCATGTTAAAAAACCTCATACTATACATATCCGAACAGTATAATGGAAAAAAGTATATAAAGTTTTGAAGTTTCACCATTCTATTTGTATACTTGTAGTATTACATAAAAGGGGGAATGGAAATGAACCGAGAAGAACTACTTGCGCCAGCACGCTACAATATTGTTTCGGAATTCGAAAAATATGCAACGGGTGATGGCAGAAAAGCATTAATTTATGTAGATGCGCAAAATCAGGAACAACAAGTAACGTACGACGAACTTATCCAAGCAGCTAACCGAACAGCAAACGTTCTGACGTCGACTGGCTTGAAAAAAGGTGATGTAGTGCTTGTGATGGTGCCGCGTATGATCGAAGCGTATGTGACATACATTGGTGCACTAAAGGCAGGACTTGTTGTAATCCCTAGTTCTGAAATGCTACGTTCCTCCGAAATTGAGTATCGCATTGAACACAGTAACGCAAAAGCGATCATCGCATTTGATGCTTTCACCGATCAACTTGAACATGTAGAAAATCTGGATAAAGTAACAGTTTATATTATCGGAGAAGCAAAAGAAGGGGAAATATCCCTGACTGCGCAAGAAAAAAATGCTTCTTCAGAGTTTACCGCTTGTGATACGGCTAGTGATGATATGGCGTTTCTATCGTATACGTCTGGTACGACTGGCAAGCCTAAAGGTGTAGTCCATACACATGGCTGGGGATACGCACATTTACGGACAACCGCTCCAAACTGGTTAGGTATTGAAGAACACGATATTGTGTGGGCTACAGCGGCACCAGGGTGGCAGAAGTGGATTTGGACACCGTTCTTATCGGTTCTAGGAAGCGGTGCGGTAGGTTTTGTCTACGGCGGTAAATTTGACGTGAACAGATACTTACAGTTTCTGGATGAATACCAAGTCAATGTTCTTTGTTGTACGCCGACTGAATACCGATTTATTGCAAAAGCTGAGGATTTAGATGAGTTTTCATTAGCCTCCCTGAAAAGTGCTGTCTCAGCAGGAGAGCCATTAAATCGTGGAATCATTGATATTTTCGAAAAACGGTTCTCGCTTTCTGTTCGTGATGGATATGGACAAACAGAGAACACGCTACTTGTCGGTACGATGATTGGTATGGAGCCGCGTCCTGGCTCAATGGGTAAGCCTACACCAGGAAATATCGTCGAAGTCGTTAATGATGAAGGTAAACCGGCAGGCGTAGGTGTAGTAGGCGATATTGCCGTTCATAAATCAACGCCAGCGCTATTCCATGAGTATTTAAATGATCCTGAACGCACGAAGATGCAATTTAGAGGGGATTATTATATTACTGGTGACCGTGCTAAAAAAGATGAGGATGGGTATTTCTGGTTTGAAGGCCGAGGTGATGATATTATTGTGAGCTCGGGTTATACGATTGGACCATTCGAAGTGGAAGATGCATTGATTAAGCATCCGGCAGTTCGTGAGTGCGCAGTAGTAGCAAGCCCTGATCCTGAACGCGGAAATGTTGTAAAGGCATTTGTCGTTTTACGTAATGAAACGACGGAATCGACTGAGAAACTCGTAAAAGAGTTGCAAAATCATGTCAAAGAATTGACGGCGCCTTATAAATATCCCCGTAAGATTGAGTTTTTAGAAGAGTTGCCTAAAACATCTTCAGGCAAAATCATGCGTGTTGAATTGCGCAAAAAAGAACAAAATCAAAAATGACGTTGTGGTAAGGCTATTAAAAGGACTGTCAAGAGTCGTTTTGTACCGACATTTGATAGTCCTTTTCGTATTAATTCAGAAAAATGTACGTTGAACTTTTTCGAAGAATGAGTTATCTGGAAGTTTTGCGGTACGAATGATTTTATTGCTTAGTCGCGCCTCTACTTTTTCTACTTGTTTGATGCCGAGTGCTTCATTATCTGCCGCAATGGAAGGAAATTCATTGCCTTCTTGTTGGATATTGAGCGTCAACGTTCGGTCATTACTTAGGATGAACGACGTGCCGAGTGTACGGAATCGATTATTATTAACCGAGGCAAGCTCTGTCACTTGGAAAGAAGGTAGCCGCGGATCGATTACAGCGCCTTTAACGGATTTATTATACGCTGTACTACCTGTTGGCGTGGAGATAATCATACCGTCGCCAAGAAACGTTTCGAACAATAAATCATCGATGAAAATATCCATGACAAATGTGCGGATGATTGTAGAACGTATGCTGAATTCATTTAAGCAGAAGAACGGGTTCTGTTGATTGATCGTCACTTCGAGAAGGGGATAATGACGTTCTTCAATCGTTGTTTGCCGTAATGTTTCTGTTAGGGAGCTGATATCATCGTATTGGAAATCACAATATACACCGTGTGCTCCTTTTACAGATGCTCCGAGATACAGAACATCCTGACGGAAATCAGTTTTACGAACAGCTTGAAGGAATGTCCCATCACTGCCGATACTGATGACCACATTGGCTTCGGTATGATCTTCTGTTAGTTTGAAGCCTTCTTTTTTAAGACGTTGGGCAATAAAATGTTTCTTGTGGGCCGTGTCTTCGTCTAAACGGCTGAAAAGAAAAATAGTATGTAGAGAAGTCATTTGAATCGTCTCCTTTTTCAGTTAATAGAATAAGTGTAGCATGAATGAAACATTTGGACGATTAGGAACGTATAGGTATATGTGGACAAAGGAGGAATTTTAATTATGAATGCAAAAAGATGGATTGCTGTAGCAGTAACTGCCACATTGATAATTGTGTCGGTTGGTATTAACGCGATGTCGTGGGTGTTCACGAGAGACTGGAACAGTTTCGTCAACGAAATCAATTTGATGGAGACCGAAGTGCAAGAAACAGTAGTAGAAGATGGAAGTGTCAATGAGCGAATTGCGGTACTGACAGTAGACGGTGTCATACAAGATGTTGGTGAAGCTACTATTTTTAGTGGTGCGGAATACAACCACAAACAATTTTTGACGCAGTTAAATGAATTGTCGAATGACGACACGGTGAAGGGAATTGTTCTTTCTGTTAATTCACCAGGTGGCGGTGTATTGGAATCATCGGATATTTATGATGCGATTACAGAAATTCAGGAATCGAAAGAAATTCCGGTTTACGTTGCGATGGGCGGCATGGCGGCTTCAGGCGGCTATTATATTTCAGCTCCTGCAGATAAAATTTATGTGCATCCAGAAACATTGACTGGTTCGATTGGTGTCATCATGCAATCGGTTAACTACGGAAAATTGGCTGAGAAATACGGTGTGGAATTCCCGACGATCAAGTCAGGTCCTTATAAAGATATGATGAGCCCGACTCGAGATATGGAGCCTGAAGAACGTGAGATGCTACAGGAAATGATTGATGATTCGTATAAACGTTTCGTTGATATTATTGTAGATGGACGCGGTATGTCAGAAGCTGCTGTACGTAAAGTAGCGGATGGACGTGTCATGAATGGCCGTCAAGCGATTGAAGCCGGACTTGCGGATGATTACGGTAAGTTACCAGCGGTTATTTCTGCCATGAAAGAAGATTATCATTTAGAGAAAGCAGAAGTATTCGAATATGGAATGCCTACTAATTTAAAAGCTATTCTGTCCATGAAAGCGCATGATGTATTCAATGGAGATGTAGAATCACAAATTATGAAAAAATTACTGACTGAAAATACAGCACCACGCATGATGTATTTATACGGTGAATAACAAGGAGGGAAACGATAATGACGAATGAACTGCTAGATACGCAACCAACCGTGCGACTTGAACAGGCGCTCGTGCCAAAATATGCAGGCTTCTGGATCAGACTATGGGCATTTTTAATCGACATGCTGATTCTTTCGGCAATTAGCGGCATCTTTGTCAAGCCGGTGTTCCGCGTACTCGATATAGCGATCACCAAGCCCTCTGCCTTTTTATTCAGTCCGTATAAAGTGACGGCACTTGTTTTGTTATTGCTGTATTTTATTTTGATGACAAAAATAGCGGGGCAGACCGTAGGAAAAATGATCATGGGAATTCGAGTGTTGAAATCAAACGGCGAGAAATTAAGCTGGGGCTCAGTTATTTTTAGAGAAGGATTCGGTCGTTTCATTTCACAAATGCTATGGATTCCGTATTTGCTGGTCTTGTTCTTACCGCAGAAGAAAACACTTCATGATGTCTTTGCTGACACGGTTGTGGTGCATGAACGTACATTTGAGAGAAAAGAAGTACAGAAAATTATTCATCCCGAACACCATCAGTTGCATGAAGACCCTACGGTTTAGTACACTAGTTTAAAAGGAGTGGTTAGGTATGGTACAAGTTACATTCAAAGATAATCCGATTCATCTGTTAGGTTCAGAAGTGAAAGTTGGAGATCAGGCACCAAGCTTCACAGTGCTTGCGAATGATTTGAAACCTGTTACACTTGATGATTCAAAAGGGAAAGTGCGTTTGATCAGTGTTGTGCCTTCTGTTGATACAGGTGTATGTTCCATTCAGACTAAGCGTTTCAACGAAGAAGCAACATCGCTTGGGGAGGATGTGGAAGTCATGACGATTTCTTGTGATCTTCCGTTTGCACAAGGACGTTGGAAAGAGAATGAGAATGTGGAAAACTTACACTTATACTCCGATCATCGTGATCTTTCATTTGGTAAAGCGTTCGGTACGGCGATTGAGGAATTACGATTATTGACTCGTTCGATCTTTGTTGTCGATCGTGATGGTAAAGTCACACACGTTGAGTATGTGAGTGAAGCGACTGACCACCCGGACTATGATGCAGCAATCAAAGCAGTGAAAGAACTGAATTAATTAAAAAAACCCCACCTGCACAAGAGGTGGGTTTCTTCTTGGAGGAATGTAAATGAATAATATGGAGAAAGTTTTTACGTATTACGACAATCATGCGTCGGCTACTGAAGGATTGTATTTGGATGCGGTGTTGGAGGCTAGTGAAAAGTGGCTGGATCAACCGTCAGCAGTAGACTTACAAGATCCTGATAAAGAAGAAATTCGTAAAGGTATTCAGCTAGCCTTATTAAAAGGATTAAAGCAGTCCACACAAGCACATCACCAAATGACTCCTGACACGATTGGCTTTTTGATAGGATATTTAGTCAATAAATTATTGGATTCAACACAACCTGTAACGTTATTAGATCCGGCAGCAGGAACGGGGAATCTTTTGTTTACAGTATTGAATCAATATAAAGGTTCCGCTTCTGCCAGTGCAGTTGAAATCGATGATGTGTTGATTCAAATCGCTGCTGCGACAGCTAATTTATTGGAGTTACCGGTATCATTTTATCTACAAGACGCGCTTCGGCCGTTACCTATTGATGTAGTCGATGCGGTAGTGAGTGATTTACCTGTAGGCTATTATCCTGACGATGAAGTCGCTATGGATTATGAACTTATGGCGCCTGAAGGCCATGCTTTCTCTCATTATTTATATATTGAGCAATCCATGCGCTATGTAAAGCCGGGTGGATACGGATTATTCATCGTACCTTCCAGGCTGTTAACTGCTGAAGGGGCAGAGCCCATTTTACACTTTGTTAAAGAACATAAATTATTGAGAGGCTTGCTTGAATTGCCTTCTTCATTATTTGCGGATCAGCGTTTTGCTAAAAGTATTTTATTGTTACAACAGCCACCAAACGACAAATTTGTCCTGCCAGACGTATTATTGGCGAAAATACCTGAACTTGGCAATGCCACCGCTATGCAAAAGTTTTTCGATAAACTAAGTACGTGGATGGAAGAAGGGGAGGAGTGACGAATAGTCACTTCTCTTCTTTTTTTATTTCATGAAGGTTTTCGTGGAAAGATACCGCAGATCCCATGAATTCAATTGCTTTTAAAATAGTTAGATACTATAATAAATTCAAACGTTCTACGACGTAATTATTTTAAGGGGTGGTTTTTTTTGCCGAAGATTTTGTCGATAAATGCGGGAAGTTCTTCTTTGAAGTTCCAATTGATTGAAATGACGAATGAAGAGGAAATTACAAAGGGGTTATTCGAACGCATTGGTTTAGAAAATTCCGTTTTCACTATGGCGACTGCCGAGAAGAAAATCGAGAAAGTAGTAGATATAACAGATCATTTAATGGCTGTTGATATGCTGTTGGAGCATTTACTTAGTGAAGGAGTCGTTTCGTCTTACGATGAGATTGATGGACTCGGTCACCGCGTAGTTCACGGGGGAGAGCTATACAGTGACTCAGTGTTAATTACGGATGAAGTAATTGAAAAACTAGTAGAGATTTCAAGCTTCGCACCACTGCATAATCCAGCGAATATTGTTGGAATTAAAGCTTTTGAGAAAGCACTGCCAAATACACCTTCAGTTGCAATATTTGATACAGCATTCCATCAGACAATGCCTGAAAAAGCATTTTTGTATGCGTTACCATATGAGTACTACGAAAAGTATGGAATTCGTAAATACGGTTTCCATGGGACGAGCCATAAATACGTCACTGAACGCGCTGCAAAGATCTTGAACAGACCGCTTGAGGATACACGCCTAATCTCTTGCCACTTAGGTAACGGTGCGAGTATCGCAGCTGTTAAAGGCGGTAAATCAGTAGACACGTCTATGGGCTTCACTCCGTTAGCAGGCGTGATCATGGGCACACGTTCAGGTAATATTGACCCGGCTCTCATTCCGTATATGATGGAGCGTACGAATGAGTCAGCTGAAGAAGTAGTCAACGTGTTGAATAAAAAATCAGGACTACTTGGAATTAGTGGATTTTCGAGTGACTTGCGCGATATTACGGAAGCTGCAGAACAAGGCAACCACCGTGCGCAATTGGCTCTGGATGTCTTCACAGATCGTATTCACCAGCACATCGGGCAATACGCAGCAGGGATGGGCGGAGTGGACGCCATCATCTTCACAGCAGGAATTGGCGAGAACAGTGCAATCGTTCGCCAAAAAGTAATGAACGGTTTGGAATTCATGGGTGTCTACTTCGACCCAAGCCTAAACAACATTCGCGGCGAAGAAGCATACATCAGCTTTCCACACTCACCAGTCAAAGTACTGATTATCCCAACAAACGAAGAAATCATGTTAGCCCGTGACACCGTGCGTATCGCTGGAATTCCAGTACCACAAGAAGCAGAAAAAGTAGCAGTTGAATAAATGAAACAAAGTCCCGACCGTCAAAACCCTGACAGTCGGGACTTTTCACGAGATCGTCAAAGCATTCGTTCACTATAATCACTACCGCACTTGAGGATGTCTCCATGCTAAGCTACCACTAGTTGCTCCGTTTAGTTGGAGAGGGAATCTTTACACATTACTTTTTTATGAGACGTAAACTAGTTGATCGTTTGTATCTCTAGCTATATACATAAAAGCAAAAAACTGCCACAAGAAATCAAACGAACGACTTCTTGGGCAGTTTTTAGTTACGTGTTAGCCTTGTAGATGTTCGGGTGTACGTACAACAAGTACATCACACTTCGCAGAACGAACGATATTCTCGGAAACACTTCCGATTAAGAAACGTTCCACACGGTTTAGACCTGTAGCACCACAAATAATTAAATCTGCTTGAAGTTTCTTTGCAATATCGCGTGGAATCAACGTCTTAGGGGAACCATATTCTACGTGAATCTCAACATTTGCAACGCCTGCTTTAACAGCTTCGTTGCGATAATCATTTAATAATTCTTCAGCGTATTTCTGTGCACGCTCTGCAATTGAACGATCGTAAGCTTCGACTGCTGCGTAAGAACGCGTATCAATAATATTGATCAAGTGAAGAGTAGCATCGTTCCGATCTGCAATTGCGATTGCTTTTTTAAATGCCCATTTCGCCTCATCTGAACCATCTACGGCTACGATAATGTCCTTGTAAGTAAGTGCCATATTATCACTCCATCCTTAAAATTAAATGCTCTCTACACTATTCTTATTCTGGATAGTTTATGAGAGTCCTTCTTTTTTGTCGAAAAATCTTATTAAAAAATTAGAAAATGAGGATTGTATGGGGAAACGTTGAAAAAATGAGGTAAAGCTATCTATTTTCTGATAAGATTAAATTGTTATTAATCGACAGTGAGATAAGGAAAAAAGAATTTACAATTCTAGGAGGATTTTGCATGCGTATAGGTGTTCCAAAAGAGATTAAAAATAATGAAAACCGAGTGGCAATAGCCCCTGCAAGTGTTTTAACTCTACTAACAGCTGGTCATGAAGTAGTAATTGAAAAAGGTGCTGGAATTGGTTCGAGTTTTCAGGATGAAGAGTATAAAGAAGCAGGTGCGATCATCGTAGACTCGGCCGCTGAAGTATGGGAAGCGGACATGGTACTGAAAGTGAAAGAACCTACAGAATCAGAGTTTCAGTATTTCCGTGAAGGATTAATTCTATTTACATACCTGCATTTAGCACCAGAGTTAAAATTAACACAAGCATTACTCGACAAAAAAGTAACAGCCATTGCTTACGAAACGGTTCAATTACCGAGTGGCGGATTGCCTCTGCTAGCACCAATGAGTGAAGTGGCGGGCCGTATGGCAACGCAAATCGGTGCACAGTACTTGGAAAAGACGAAAGGCGGCAAAGGCATTTTGCTTGCTGGAGTACCAGGTGTATCACGTGGGAAGATTACAATCATTGGTGGCGGACAAGCAGGTACAAATGCTGCGCGTGTGGCAATCGGAATCGGTGCACACGTGACTATTTTGGATCTATCAGTAGAGCGTGTACGTCAGCTTGACGAGATCTTCGGAGAGCATATTCAAACATTGGTATCCAATCCATATAACATCGCTAAAGCAGTAAAAGATGCAGACTTGGTAATCGGTTGTGTTCTAATACCAGGTGCAAAAGCGCCAACTCTCGTAACAGAAGAAATGGTGAAGTCTATGAGCCCAGGCTCTGTAGTAATCGATATCGCGATTGACCAAGGCGGAATTTTTGAAACATCTGACCGTGTCACAACACACGATGATCCGACATATACAAAACATGGTGTCATTCACTACGCAGTAGCGAACATGCCGGGTGCAGTACCACAAACGTCTACCATGGCACTGACAAACGTGACGATTCCTTATGCTCTTCAAATCGCTAACAAGGGCGTTAAAAAAGCATGCATAGACAACGAAGCGCTACGTAAAGGAATTAACACACTAGCTGGAAAAATAACATACAAAGCAGTCGCAGAAGCACAACAACTGACTCACGTGAACGTTGAAGATGTACTAGAAACTATTTAATCTACACACAAAAAGACCACTACATAAACTAGCGGCCTTAGACTGAAGACAAACCCCTGAGATGGAGTCTGTCTTCAGTTTTTCTTTGTCATTTTTATTCTCCAATAACCTTCAAATCCTTAGGGAACTTTGTCAATACCTCGACGCCATCCTTCGTCACATACAAATCATCTTCAATCCGCACACCTGTTACAGTCGGATCATAAATGCCTGGCTCAATCGTGAATACCATGCCTTCTTGAAGCGGCATATTATTCGTTCCTGTTAAAGAAGGGAACTCATGAACAGAAATACCAAGACCATGCCCAATACGATGCGGGAACAACTCACCATATCCGGCTTCTTCAATAATGGATCGTGCCGCCAGATCAACTTCCTGAGCTAATGTACCAGGACGCACCACGTCAATCGCTGCTTGCTGCGCTTTCTTGACTGTCTCATAAATCTTCCGCTTTTCTTCTGTAGGCTCGCCAAACGCAATTGTACGGGTTATGTCGGAGCAGTATCCTTTATAGACAACTCCAAGATCAAATAAGATGAAATCACCTTTTTCGATTCTTTTCTCTCCTGGAATACCATGAGGTGAAGCGGTTTTTGTACCTGAAACAATAATGGTATCGAATGACATCTTCTCCGCGCCTTTTTGTTTCACGGCTTGTTCTACAGCTTGGACTATTTCCAACTCTGTTTTACCTTCCGCGATTTCATTACAACCTACTTCAATCGCATAATCTGCTAATTCAGCTGCTTTACGTAAGTAGGTAAGTTCCACATCATTTTTGATTAGGCGACTGTTGGCAAGTTCATCATCCAACTTAGCAAATTGTAGGGCTGGGAAACGCTCTTGTAGAATTTCGTATCGATCAACAGTTACATGTTCTTTTTCGATTGCGAGTAATGAAAATGTAGGGATTCGTTCCGTGATGGCATGATCTAAAAATTCGAACGCATTATCTGTATCTTTATATCCGATAGCCTCATACTTCCAACCGATTGCTTTGACATCCGGAACTTCCATAGCAGGACAAATAACAAATGGATCCGCTTCTTTGAAAATAACTACACCTAGTAATCGTTCATGGGGATCACTACGGAAATTAGTCAGATAAAATATATTATCCGGATTCGTTATGAGTGCAGCATCTACATCATGTTTCTCTAAGAAATCTTGTACTTTTTGAATGTTCGTCAAAATATTACCTCCTCTGTTTTGGTTAGTATAACAAAAAAGAGGGTTTTAAGCTTTTATGTAGAAGGTATAACAGAGTAAGGAATTAAAAAGAGGAGTGTGATCGTTGTGAAAATCTCATACCATGGTCATTCGATCGTGAAAATTGAGACGAAAGGAAAGACGATTTTAATTGATCCTTTCATTACAGGTAATCAACTAACAGATCTAAAAGCGGAAGATGAAAAACCGGACGTGATATTACTGACACACGGACATAATGACCATGTAGGCGATACGATGGATATTGCCAAAAGAGAAGATATTCTAGTTGTAGCCCCTAATGAATTGGCCGTATACCTTGGATTCCAAGGCTTGAATACGCATGGAATGAACATTGGTGGAGCAAAAGAGTTTGATTTTGGTACAGTGAAATATACACAGGCATTCCATAGTTCTTCTTATACAACGGAAGATAATGAAATTATTTACACAGGTATGCCCGCTGGTTTACTATTGACGATCGAAGATAAAGTGATCTATCACGCAGGAGATACTTCACTATTTAGTGATATGAAACTGTATGGGGAAGAGGGAATTGATGTAGCGTTCTTGCCGATTGGCGATAATTTCACAATGGGTCCTAGAGATGCCGCAAAAGCAGTCGAATTATTGCAACCGAAGCTAACTGTTCCTGTCCACTACAATACATTCCCGCCGATCGAATTGGATCCTGAAGACTTCAAGTCACTCGTAACAAATCATGAAGTGAAAATAATGGAACCAGGGGAATCGATTGAACTGTAAAATATAAAATAAATAATTACGGTCTATGGCGCATAGTTAGTGTCTTAGACCGTTTTTTTGTCGGATTTATGGTATGATTATCAAAAAGCCGAAACCTTAAACCAGGTCGAAGAAAAAGGTGAAATCATGTCAACTAAACACGAGCAGATTTTGCGTTATATCGAAAGCTTGGCCGTGGGAGAAAAGATCTCTGTCCGCCAAGTTGCAAAAGTATTGGAAGTCAGTGATGGAACCGCTTACCGAGCGATAAAAGAAGCGGAAAATCAAAAACTGGTGAATACGATTGAACGTGTAGGTACCATCCGAATTGAGAAAAAGAAAAAAGAAAATATTGAGCGTTTGACATTCGCGGAAGTCATCAACATTGTAGACGGCGTCGTGCTTGGCGGACGTGATGGATTACATAAAACATTAACAAAATTTGTTATAGGGGCCATGCAACTTGATGATATGATCCGGTATATCGATGCCGGCAGTCTGTTAATTGTAGGAAACCGTTTGAAAGCACATGAAATTGCGATTAAAGCGGGGGCAGCTGTCCTCGTGACCGGTGGCTTCGATGCGACCGATGAAGTGAAGCAGCTGGCAGACGAAATGAATTTGCCTGTTATTTCAACGAGTTACGATACTTTCACAGTAGCGACCATGCTGAACCGAGCAATTTATGATCAGTTAATTGAAAAAGAGATTTTATTAGTGGAAGATATTTTGACACCGTTAGCGAGAACAGTGACATTATCTCCTGAGGACTCAGTCGATCAATTTTACGAAGTGAATCACCAAACATCTCACTCAGCCTACCCTGTGGTGAAATCTGACGGTACGTTAGTAGGGATTATTACGTCCCGCGATGTCGTCAGCAATCCAGACGTGAACACCGTTGGGAAAGTCATGACGCCTGGTCCGATCACTGTAAATGGGAAAATGAGTGTGGCATCAGCAGGGCACAGTATGATTTGGGAAGGTATTGATTTAATGCCTGTCGTTAATGATGCTGGGGTTCTAGAGGGAATCATCAGTCGTCAAGATGTCCTAAAAGCGCTGCAAATGACACAACGTCAACCGCAACAAGGAGAAACCATTGATGACATCGTGAAGAATCAAATGAAAGCCATTGCTAATTCACCTGAAAAAATCGAGTTCGCCGTTGTCCCGCAGATGACCAATCATTTTGGTTCATTGTCTTACGGTGCGATGCTGACGATTCTGACAGAAGCAGGCAGTCGTACGATCAAGCTTCAAAAACGGGGCGAAAGTATGCCTGAGAACGTGACGATCTACTTCATCAAACAAGTGCAGCTTGGCGCGTCGGTAACGGTGGAAACGAAGATCATTCACATGAGTCGTCGATCCATCAAACTAGAAGTTGAATTAACGTCAAACGACGGGATTGTAGCGAAAGCCATGGGAACATTCCAACTTTTTGAGAAATAAAAAAACTGACGTCAATTGACATCAGCTTTGTTTAGTTCACGTTCCTCAGTTACAAACTGCTTATAATGTTTCTGAGCGTTAAAGTTAAATATAGCAACATATCCACCGAATAAAATGAATATAGCTGACACGATATATGTTAGCGTGCCATCAAAAATGAGCAATTGATTGATTCCAAAGAAAATCAATAGAGCACCAAGTGCTGTGCCGGCCAAGCAGGCATACATTTTTTTACGAATGGGAAACATATGACTCGTACGGAATTGTCGTGTTTTGAAAACAAAATAAAATACGCCGGAAGCGACGATACCAAAAACAAAAAGAAAATTAACCATTTCCATAAAAAAGCCTCCATTATATACAAAATAACCTACTATGTGATGAGGTTCATTATATATTGTAGCGGCTTTTAATGAGGAATGCGAATACTTGTACAGAAACCTGGGGGAATATACATGAAACGACAAATCATTGACACAATTGAAAAATACGATAAAATCATCATCCATCGTCACGTCCGACCCGATCCAGATGCATATGGATCACAAATGGGGTTGAAAGCACTTATTGAAAAGAACTATCCACAAAAGCAGGTGCTTGCAGCCGGAATGCATGATGAACTGCTAAGTTATTTAGGGGAACCGAATATAGTGACTGAATCAGATTACGAAGGTGCCCTTGTCATCGTTACTGATACAGCAAATACGGATCGTATCGATGGATCGTTTTACGACAAAGGGGCATTTTTATTGAAAATTGATCATCACCCCAACGAAGATCCATATGGCGATGAGCGGTGGGTGAATACGGACGCAAGTTCTTGCTCCGAAATGATCTATACGGTATATGAAGAAGGTCAAGCGTCATACGGTTGGGAAATGACTCCGGAAGCTGCACGTTTTTTATTCGCAGGAATTGTTGGAGATACAGGTCGCTTTATGTTTCCAAGTACAACTGAAAAGACATTTGAAGCAGCCAGCTCATTAATCAAGCAACCTTTTGATCGTACGAAATTATTCGCGGGAATGTATGAAATGGATCGTAAAATCTTGCATTTGCAAGGATATATCTATCAAAACTTTACGATCGATGAAAATGGTGCGGCGTATATTAAATTAACTCAAGAAATTTTGGAGCAATTCGATGTCTCAGTATCCGAGACATCTCAACTAGTCGGGTCACTTGGAGATGTTAAAGGAATTTGTGCGTGGATTATCTTTATTGAAGAGAATAATCAAATCCGTGTACGCCTACGTTCGAAAGGTCCTGTTATCAACACATTAGCGATGCAGCACAATGGTGGCGGTCATCCATTAGCCTCAGGCGCTTCCGCATATTCATGGACAGAAGTAGATGAAATCATCGTCAAACTGCAAGAACTTTGCAGAAACTATTAAGCAGAGCTGAGGGATTGAAATGAACCTGATGTATCCGCAAATCGTAACGGGCGCAGACTTATTGCGTGGAATCGTAAAGTTAGACGAATTGGCTCCTCTTTTACAAAAAAGAGGGGCTTCTTCTGCTGCTATCGTCAATAGTAAGTTATATGGAGTTCGGTCATTCAGTAAAATGTTAGTTAAATACGGCATTCGGCCCGTAATTGGTTTGTCCGTTATAGTAGAAGTCGAAGATCACGAAGTGCTTCTATACATATATGCACAAGACGAAATAGGCTTCTCTAATTTAATGAAAATGAGCAGTGCCATTTCGACACGTGAAGAAGAAAAATTACCGCTCAACTGGCTTCAAGCCTATCAAGAAGGGTGCCTCATCATATGTGCAATGACGGATTCTTCATGGGCGAACGCGCGTAATATACATGTACTGCAGTTACTGACAGAGAAAGTGTCTAGCGCTTCTATATTTATTGGAATTAGCCGTCCAGGCGGGGGAGCACATCCTGACGAAGAAGCGATCATTCAGTTGAGTGAAGAATGTCAATTGCTAATAGCGGCTTGTCAGGAAACACGTTTTCTCCATAAGGAAGATTTCCAAGCCTATGAAGTCGCAACAGCCATTCGTAAAGGCTATAAACTGAATGATTCAAAAAAACCGCCTAATCGGTATCGACAAGCGTATTTGCCGGAACGAGAAGAGTTTGCAAATTGGTTTAATGATTACCCTGAATGGTTACAGACAACGGAAAACATGATGAATTCCTGTGACGTAGCTATCCAGAAAGAAGATTTCTTACTTCCACAGTTTCCTGTAGAGGACGGCAAAATGCCTATTGATTTGCTGGAGGAAAATTGCCGAACAGGATTGCAACAACGTTTTCAGATAGTATCTTCAGAATATGAACAACGATTGCTCTATGAATTATCGATTATTAAACAAATGGGATTCACAGATTATTTCTTAATAGTCGAGGATTATGTATGTTACGCAAAAACGGAAGGAATTCTAGTTGGTCCAGGGCGGGGGTCTTCAGCAGGCTCTTTAGTCGCGTTTGCACTTGGCATCACAGAAGTAGATCCGATTAAATACGGATTGTTATTTGAGCGTTTCTTGAATCCAGAACGAGTGACCATGCCGGATATCGATATCGATTTCGCAGATCATCGCAGAACGGAAGTTGTAAATTATGTGGCAAATACATACGGTAAACAATATGTCGCACAAATCATCACATTCGGTACACTTTCAACGAAAGCGGTTGCTCGAAATGTGGCTAGAGTGTTGGATTTCACACCTGAAGAAGTTCGTTTTATGTCCAATGAATTGAATAGTGGACAGTCGTTTAAGGAAACCGTCAGGCAGTCCAAGAAATTGCGTGACTGGATTCAAGTGGAGCCGCGAAGAGAGGCGTGGCAACAAGCGGCTGCACGTTTAGAAGATTTGCCGAGGAATGCATCCACCCATGCTGCGGGTGTTGTGCTTTCTGCAAAACCACTTGTTCATTATGTCCCATTGCAAATTGGATCGGATGATGTATTCCTGACTCAGTGGGCGATGAAGGATGTAGAAGAAGTCGGTTTACTGAAAATGGACTTCCTTGGGTTGCGAAACTTAACACTGCTCGATAGAATACGTGCCATGATTCAATACAATAAAACGCAAGTCATTGACTTCCAACAGATACCGCTCAATGATCAAGAAACATATAAAATATTTAAAGCAGGAGATACAACGGGGATCTTCCAGTTCGAATCACCGGGCATGCGTCGCGCTCTTAGAACAATACAGCCAGATAATTTTAAAGATATTTACTCAGTCAACGCCTTGTATCGTCCGGGCCCAATGGAATTTATCCCACTTTACAGTCGTCGAAAAAACGGACAAGAGCCGACTGTTTATGACATACCGGAGCTCGAACCTATCCTAGCTGAAACATATGGCATCATTATCTATCAAGAACAGATTATGAAAATCGCGGTGAATATTGCAGGCTTCACCATGGCGGAAGCGGATCTTCTAAGACGAGCCATTAGTAAGAAGAATCAGCAAGTGCTGGAAGAAGAAAGACAGCATTTTATTGCCGGAGCACGTAAAAAAGGATTTGATCAGGAGAAGGCAAATAACGTCTATAATCTGATTGTTAAATTTGCGGATTACGGATTTCCGAAAAGTCATGCTGTGGCCTATTCACTGATTTCCTATCGACTGGCATTTTTTAAAGCGAATGAACCGACATATTTTTACGCAGCATTTTTATCTTCTTTAACAGGAAGTAAAGATAAGATGACGGAAGTAATCCGTGAAATGAAGGCAAAAGGTATTCCGATACTGCCTCCATCTGTCGCAAAAAGCCGTTATTCACATACAGTGGAAGGGAATGCGGTTCGTCTTGGCCTAGGCGCTATAAAAGGAGTTACTTTCGCCTTCTATCAGCAATTGGCTGCCGCACGTGAAAAGGGAAGTTGGTCTTCCATGTTTGACATGGCCCTCTCGCTTGGAGCTGATCATTTCACTGAAAAAGCGATCATTCCGTTAATTAAAGCAGGCGCGCTTGACGATTTTAATCAAAGGCGTTCAGTGCTCCTCGCTTCGATAGATGCCGCTCATTCCCATGCGCTTTTCATAGGGGATGATGCATTAAGTGAGCAGTTTCTATTTAATTCGCAACCTAAATATACACCAGGTGGCACAATGGATCAGATGACTATGCTTGGTTTTGAACATGAAACATTAGGCTTTTATTTGTCGGAGCATCCTGTAGAACAATTAAAGCGAAATGCATCCAATCAAATACCTTCTATTTCATCTCTATTTTCTTTACGTCAAGGCACCAAAGTACACTGTATGGGAATCATCCTCTCGATCAGACGGATTCGTACAAAAAAAGGTGAAGCCATGGCATTTCTTACGTTACAAGATGAGACTGAAGAAATATCCTGTACCGTATTTCCGAAACAATATGCACAGATCAGCGTCCAATTAAAAGAGCAAGCATTTGTTCAAATTTCAGGAAGCATTGATTTCCGAAATCAATCCGTTCAACTCATAGTAGACCAGTTATTGCCGCTTAGACTCTCAGGAGAATAAAAAATGGTCTAGAAATTACTAGTGCGGTCTTCTATGGTCCATCATGACGCAATCTACGTCATGATGGACCATACTTCGACTTTTCAGCAAGCGAGCGTTCAGTCGGTGAGAAAAATGACGAAATAAAAACACTTGTAATTTCACGATATTACTTTACGTAGTGCCGACTTTTTTGTATGCTTGTATGCAGGGTGGTCAGACCACTCTGTTGAAGGTATGAAAAAGGAGTTCTCCTCATGCAAAATTCACAATCATCATCCAAGCGTTTTTTGGATATTATCGGAGAACTACAATCACTGATTAGCGAACAAAAAATCGAATATGGCGATAGGTTACCATCTGAACGTCACCTGGCGGAAAAGCTACAAGTAAGTAGAACAGCAGTACGCGAGGCGTTGCGAAGTATGGAATTGCTAGGTCTCATTGAAACGAGGCGAGGCGAAGGAACGTTCCTATCCGATTTCAAAAAACATCAGTTAGTGGAAGTTCTCTCGACGTTTATTATGCAGCAAGCACGGTCCATCCAAGATGTAGTTGAAACAAGGATGATCCATGAGCGAGCGGCTATTACAACGATCACAGAAAATGAAGAACTGCGCATGCTACCTGTTTGGATAGGCATGCAAAGTAAATTGAGAGAAAGAGAGTCAATGTTTTGGCGTGTAGATATGGTGCGTGAAACCATTGTCGCTACTGAAAATCGACTCTCCTTAAAAATTTGGTTTTTACTGAAACAGTATAGCGGTGTTTCTTTTGATGTACCTATTGAGGCTGATGAGGAAATAGCTATAGTGTATGAACTACTGGATGAAATGATGGCAGGTAATACGGAAAAAGCCTTAATTTGTTATGAAAAATGGATGAATCAAGTTGAGGGAGAAAGAAGGGAAACGGAATGAGTATCAAAGAATTATTTAAAAAGAAACCAAAAGTTGACCAACATACAATGCCTTCTGCCAAGAGTAAAGCAGATGTGCCTGAAGGAATTATGACGAAATGTCCAGAGTGTAAGCACGTGGTTTTGACGAAGGACTTATTAAAGAATGGTAAAGTTTGTCCATCTTGTCAGCATCACTATAAAATGACGGCACAAGAACGAATTGATCACCTATTTGACGACAATAGCTTTAAATCAATGGATGACCATTTGAAAACAGAGAACCCGCTTAATTTCCCTTCTTATACAGAAAAAGTAGAAGCGGATGCAAAAGCAACCGGCTTGAATGAAGCGGTTCTGACCGGTGTCGGTAAGATTCAAGGTACAGAAGTAGCTGTTGCGGTCATGGATGCGCATTTCCGTATGGGATCAATGGGTTCGGTTGTTGGCGAAAAAATCACGAGAGCTGTAGAAAAAGCTACTGAATTAGGTATTCCTGTAATGATCTTCTCTGCAAGTGGTGGTGCCCGTATGCAAGAAGGTGTTATTAGTTTGATGCAGATGGCTAAAGTAAGTGTAGCTCTTGAAAGACACGCGAACAAAGGCTTATTGTATATCTCCATCATGACCTACCCAACAACAGGTGGTGTATCTGCTAGTTTCGCCTCAGTTGGGGATATTAACCTAGCAGAACCAAAAGCTCTGATCGGGTTTGCTGGGCGTCGTGTAATCGAACAAACAGTACGTGAAAAACTTCCTGAAGATTTCCAAACGGCGGAGTTCTTATTAAATCATGGGCAATTAGACGCGGTAGTTCATCGCAATGATATGCCAGAAGTGATGAATAAAATCTTGAAGCTTCACGCACGAAAGGGGGCCGTACTTGTATGAGTAAAACATTAGCATTTGAAGAACCTATCGTAAAATTGCGTGAAAAAATTAATGAACTCGAAGAATATACGGCAGTCAATGACGTAGATCTTTCATCCGAAATTGTCAATTTGAAAAATCGCTTAGCTAAATTGGAAACGGAAATCTATGAGAGTATGGAGCCTTGGGATCGTGTTCAAGTTGCACGACATCCTGAAAGACCGACGACAATGGATTATATTACTCAATTGTTTGAGGACTTTATCGAATTTCATGGAGATCGCAACTTTGGAGACGATGAAGCCATAATCGGTGGAATCGCTTCATTTGAAGAAACGCCCATTACAATCATTGGACATCAGCGTGGAAAAGACACCAAAGAAAATGTCAAAAGAAACTTTGGTATGCCACATCCTGAAGGATACCGCAAAGCGCTTCGTCTAATGAAGCAAGCAGAAAAATTCAATCGCCCTATTATTTGTTTCATTGATACAAAAGGTGCGTATCCTGGTAAAGCGGCAGAGCAACGTGGACAGAGCGAGGCAATTGCTCGTAACTTAGTGGAAATGGCTGGTTTGAAAGTTCCTGTCATCTCTATCGTGATTGGAGAAGGAGGTAGTGGAGGTGCTTTGGCTCTAGGTGTAGCAAACCATATCCACATGCTCGAAAACTCCACATACTCTGTTATATCTCCTGAAGGTGCAGCGTCTATTTTGTGGAAGGATCCATCCCTTGCTAAACAAGCGGCGGAAGCGATGAAAATTACTGCGCCCGATTTGAAAGAAATGAATATTATTGATGAAATCATTCCCGAAGTACTTGGCGGAGCACATCGCGATGCAAACAAACAATCTTTAGAGATGCGTAATACTTTACGAAGATCATTAAGAACATTATGCGAATTGACATCAGATGAATTAATTGATAATCGATATACTAAATTCCGAAGTATTGGTGTCTTTTCGGAATAAAAGATGCGGGCAACCGCGTCTTTTGCTCGTACATACAAGTAATGAGTAAAGGGTGGGATCGACATGAAAAAAATTGCGGTCTTAACAAGTGGTGGTGACGCGCCGGGAATGAATGCAGCCATTCGTTCTGTAGTCAGAAAAGCGCTATTTGAAGGGTTGGAAGTTTCGGGTGTGTTCAATGGTTATCAAGGGTTGATTGAGGGTAAAATTGAACAATTCCAGCTTGGTTCTGTTGGGGATATCATTCAACGTGGCGGAACGATATTACGATCTGCGAGATGTCCGGAATTCATGACAGAAGAAGGTCGCGCCAAAGCGATGGAGCAAATCAAGCTTCATGCTATTGAAGGATTAGTCATCATTGGTGGAGATGGGTCATTTAAGGGAGCTAATGAACTAGTTAAATTAGGCGTTCCTTGCGCTTGTGTACCAGCTACAATTGATAACGATATTACTGGAACGGAATTTACGATTGGCTTTGATACCGCATTGAATACTGTCGTCGATGTAATCGATAAGATACGAGATACCGCAACATCACATGAACGTTCTTTTATTGTTGAAGTAATGGGGCGTGACGCAGGTGATCTAGCGCTTTGGGCAGGTCTTGGTGGCGGTGCTGAATCGATTATACTGCCCGAGAAGCCATTTAACGTAAACGCTATTGTGGATCGCCTCAAGAGCAGTACGAGTCGTGGTAAAAAACACAGTATTATCGTACTGGCTGAAGGTATGATGTCTGCTACGCAACTGGCAGAAATATTGAAAAAAGAAGCGGGTATCGAAACTCGTGTATCCATTTTAGGGCATATGCAACGAGGTGGCTCGCCATCTGCACGTGACCGGGTAATTGCCAGTCAATACGGTGCAAGAGCTGTTGAAACACTATTGTCAGGAAAGAAAAGTTCTGCTGTTGGTATGAGAAATCATAAAGTGGTAGACTATAATTTAGAAGAAGTCTTTACAAAACGAGAAAAGTTGGACTTGTCATTAGTAGATTTGGCAGAAACATTATCTATCTAATTAGTCAGAGTCGACATGATGCAGAGGAGCGATAAGTAGTGAGAAAGACAAAAATTGTTTGTACAATCGGCCCGGCAAGTGAGTCATATGATGGACTTTTAAAGCTGATTGACGCAGGGATGAACGTAGCACGTCTAAACTTCTCCCACGGCACTCAAGAAGAGCATAAAGTACGTATCGAAAGAATCCGTAAAGCTGCAGCTGAAAAAGGAAAAGTGGTAGGAATCTTACTCGACACAAAAGGTCCTGAAATTCGGACTCATAAAATGAAAGATGGTCAAATCGAATTAGTACGAGGACAAGCAGTAGATATCTCGATGCAAGAAGTGCTCGGTACTGCTGAACTGTTTTCTGTTACGTACGAGAAGTTAATTCATGATGTCGACCGCGGTTCGTTTGTCCTTTTAGATGACGGACTGATCGAACTTGAAGTAACAGGTAAAGATACGGATAAAGGTTTAATCCACACAAAAGTGATCAATGCAGGTCCTTTAAAAGATAATAAAGGGGTCAACGTTCCGAATGTTTCTGTTCAATTGCCAGGAATTACGGATAAAGACAAAGAAGATATCTTGTTCGGTATTGAACAGGGCGTCGATTTTATTGCAGCTTCTTTTGTGCGTCGTGCATCTGACGTCATTCAAATACGTGAACTCCTTGAAAATAATAATGGTGGACGTATCCATATCGTACCGAAGATTGAAAATCAGGAAGGTGTAGACAATCTTGATGAAATCCTTCAATTATCTGACGGTCTTATGGTTGCTCGTGGAGATCTAGGAGTAGAAATTCCGGCTGAAGAAGTTCCTCTGGTACAAAAAATGATGATTCATAAATGTAACCAATATGGTAAGCCGGTTATCACTGCAACTCAAATGTTGGATTCTATGCAGAGAAACCCACGTCCCACACGTGCAGAGGCAAGTGATGTGGCCAATGCAATTTTGGACGGTTCAGATGCTGTCATGCTTTCAGGTGAAACGGCTGCTGGATTATATCCAGTCGAATCCGTAAAAGTGATGTGTAAAATTGCTTTATCTACTGAAGAGTCCATGGACTTTCATTCTGTTGTTTCCACAAGAACGAGAGAAAAAGAAGGGAATCTTACAGAAGCGATTGGACAAGCAGCGGCTTACACAGCGCTAAACTTGAATGTGAAGGCAATTTTAGCACCCACTGAAAGCGGTCATACAGCTACCATGATCGCCAAGTATCGTCCTGGTGTTCCGATTATTGCGGTTACACGTTCGGAAGTCATCTCTAATAAGCTAACGCTTGTTTGGGGCGTTTATCCAATCATCGGAAAGAAAGCGTTGGATATTGATGGCATTCTTCAAGAGTCTGTCGAAGAAAGTGTCAAAAATCAATATGTAACGCATGGCGATGTAGTGATCATTACGGCGGGTGTACCGGTTGGTCAAGCAGGTACAACGAACTTGATGAAATTACATGTGATCGGCGATTTGATCGGTCGCGGCCAAGGCATCGGCAAAAACGTTGCCTTTGGTAAAGCAAAGATCATCAAGAACTCACAGGAAGCATTGACACAAGTCAAAGAAGGCGACATTATTGTGACGCATTCTACAGACCGTGATATGTTTGCAGCGCTTGAGCGGTGTGCAGGTATCATTACCGAAATAGGTGGATTGACTAGCCACGCAGCAGTGGTTGGATTGAGTCTAGGTGTACCTGTAATAGTTGGTGCTGAAAACATCACATCCGTTATTAAAAACGGCAGTGACATTACAATGGATGCAGCAAGTGGCGTAATCTATAACGGTCACGCAAAAGTATTGTAAAAATATATAGACCGCTTCTCATTTAGAGATAGCGGTCTTTTTTGGAGGTTACTATATGAAATGGTTAGCGGCATTATTCATCATTGTACCGACAGCTGAACTGGCTTTATTAATGGTTTCAGGCAAAACACTCGGTATTATGCCTACGATATTGATTATTATTGCAACAGGAATAGGTGGCGCTTATCTTGCGAAGAAACAAGGGCTTCGGGCATGGCGTGACTTACAGTTCCGTATGGCCAATAGAGAAACCCCCGGTAAAGCGTTAGTTGATAGCGTGTGCATTTTACTAGGTGGTTTATTATTACTCATGCCTGGTTTTATTACAGATAGTATAGGATTATTATTGTTGTTTAGCGGTCCGCGTAAAATTTTATATCCATTTATCGTCAAGTGGATTTACAATAAAATACGCAATGGGCAAATCCGAGTTATGTAAACGTAGGATGCTCCTTTACTTTCAACGCAATAAATAAGAAGAACGGTAAAAACATGATGCCGTATAATCCGAATAAATACACAGCGCAAGCGGTAATGATAAATGAGTGTACGGTCCGCAATTTAAAAGCATGTGCCCATAAAAGTGATTCAATTATCTGTCTGCACACTAGTAAAATAATGTATAGAACTAATAAGCCGATAGCCGATTGCATGTCGTCAATATAGAATGAAAAGGCAATCATCGGCAAAAATGCCAGACCAATTCCTAGGAATGGAATACTATCGACTAATGAAATCAAAAATGCTTTGGTTAAGAAAGACTCAAAATCAAGCAACCAAAAACCGGCAGCCATTAGAATAAACGTCATGAAAAATAGTCGGATCTGAACAGAAAAGAAATGTCCCATCAAACGGCTTGACCTATCAAAAATCCTGCCTGCTATATGTCTAAAGTTTTTAGGGAAGTAAACTAAAAACCAAAATCGATTGGCAGCACTTTCTCGTAAAGCGAAAAAATAAGCGATAATAAATAAAAATGTACTAAAAATCTGTTGGAAAGTCTTTTGCAGTAAACTGATAATTCCTTCCATTGCCTCATGACTCATTTGTATAAACTGTTCGGCTGCAGCATGTAAATTCCATCCTCTGCTATCCATCATTTCGATAATTACCCCTAATTGATCTTCCATAGTCCAAATGACAGAAATCAATCCATTGATTGATAGGAATAGGAAGGTGTATACTAAAGAGGCAAGCACCCCCATTATGAGCAAAGCAGCTAAAAAAGCCGGCAGTTTTGTAAGTGCAATTACAGAATTCATGAGCGGAGCAGTGAAGAAAGCGAAAACTATCGCAAATCCTATAGGTGGGATCACGATGAGGAAAATCACGATTAGTATAGCCGGTAACCATTGACGGACATAGGTTTGGAAGCGCTTGGATTCGATGGATATCATGCGGATTTATCCATTCCTTTCGGGTAATAATAGATAAAAAACATCTTTACCATTCACAAAACCGTTTAAGTTGCTTATAATGGACATTGTAAGCGTTTTAGATAAAAATATAATTAGCAGATGGTCATCGTTCTGCACTCCGCTTCAGGGAGATGACTAAACTGGGAAGAAGGAGCGAATATCATGACAGCAACAAAAGGTTTGGAAGGTATCGTGGCAGCACAAACTCAAATCAGTTCCATTATCGATGACACTCTTACATATGTAGGGTACAGCATCGATGATTTAGCAGAAAATGCTAGTTTCGAAGAAGTAGTTTATCTACTTTGGCACAAACGTTTGCCAAACGAAGTGGAACTAGCTGAATTGAAACAGCAGTTAGAAGATAACGCAGAAATTCCACAAGGGGTTCTTGATCACTTCAAAACGTACCCAATCGACAAAGTGCATCCAATGTCAGCACTTCGTACAGCAATCTCGCTTCTAGGATTATACGATGAAAAAGCGGAAGATATGTCACCAGAAGAAAACTACAATAAAGCAGTTAAGCTTCAAGCTAAAGTTGCAACTGTAGTTACTGCATTCGCACGTATCAGAAAAGGACAAGAGCCAGTAGCACCTAAAAAAGGTTTAAGCTATGCGGCAAACTTCCTTTACATGCTTTCTGGGGAAGAGCCTGCTGATATCGCTGAAGAAGCATTCAATAAAGCACTTGTACTACATGCAGACCATGAATTGAACGCATCTACGTTCACAGCACGCGTATGTGTCGCTACTCTATCTGATATGTATTCTGGTGTCACTGCGGCAATCGGCGCTCTTAAAGGCCCATTACACGGCGGTGCAAACGAAGCAGTTATGAATATGCTAATGGAAATCGGCGATGAAGATAAAGTCGAGCCATATATTCGTGAAAAACTAGCAAACAAAGAAAAAATCATGGGCTTCGGACACCGTGTATACCGTCAAGGTGATCCACGTGCGAAGCACTTACGTGAAATGTCTAAACGATTGACTAGTCTTCGCGGTGAAGAAAAGTGGTACAATATGTCCGAAAAAATCGAGGAAATTGTCACTGGAGAAAAGAAATTGCCTCCAAATGTTGATTTCTACTCCGCTTCGGTATATCATTCATTAGACATCGATCATGATATTTTCACACCTATTTTTGCAGTTTCTCGTTTTTCAGGATGGATTGCACATATTCTAGAACAATACGAAAACAACCGCTTGATCCGCCCACGTGCAGAGTACGTAGGACCAGGCATGCAAAAGTATGTTCCAATCAATGAGCGATAAAAAATAGTAAATTCGTGGGGCGGTATCTCGTATACCGGCCCACTGATATTGAAATCAGGAGGATATCAATAATGGCTAACGATGGAAAGATTACAGTAACTAACGGTGTTTTAAACGTCCCAGATCACGCAACGATTCCTTTCATTATAGGTGACGGCACAGGTCCGGATATTTGGCATGCAGCTTCACGCGTAATCGAAGCAGCTGTTGAAAAAGCTTATGACGGGAAAAAGAAAATTAATTGGAAAGAAGTTCTTGCTGGAGAGAAAGCATTCAACGAAACTGGTGACTGGCTTCCAAAAGAAACTCTTGATACGATTAAAGAATATCTGATTGCTATTAAAGGACCACTTACTACGCCAATCGGTGGAGGATTCCGTTCATTGAACGTAGCATTGCGTCAGGAACTGGACTTATACACTTGCTTGCGTCCGGTTCGTTATTTCGAAGGAGTACCATCACCCGTGAAACGTCCTGAGGATTGTGACATGGTTATTTTCCGTGAGAACACAGAGGATATCTATGCGGGTATCGAGTACCAAGAAGGTTCTGACGAAGTGAAAAAATTAGTTAACTTCCTTCAAACTGAGTTAGGTGTTAAAAATATTCGTTTCCCTGAAACTTCAGGTCTAGGTATCAAACCAATTTCTGAAGAAGGCACAAAGCGTCTAGTGCGCTCAGCGTTGAACTATACAATCGAAGAAGGTCGCAAGTCTTTGACGATTGTACACAAAGGAAACATCATGAAGTTCACAGAAGGCGCATTCGCGAACTGGGCATACGAGTTAGCTGAAGAAGAATTCGGCGACAAAGTATTCACATGGAGAGAATATGACCGCATTAAAGATGCTGACGGAACAGATGCGGCTAATAAAGCACAATCTGATGCAGAAGCAGCTGGCAAAATCATCGTAAAAGATGCAATTGCTGACATCTTCCTACAACAAATTCTGACGCGTCCAAAAGAGTTCGACGTAGTAGCTACAATGAACTTGAACGGTGACTACGTTTCTGATGCGCTTGCTGCACAAGTAGGCGGAATCGGAATCGCACCGGGAGCGAACATTAACTACGAGTCTGGGCATGCAATCTTTGAAGCGACTCACGGTACAGCACCGAAATATGCAGGATTGGATAAAGTTAACCCTTCATCCGTATTGCTTTCAGGTGTTATGATGCTTCAACACATTGGCTGGAACGAAGCAGCTGATCTAATCACTGCTTCTATCGAAAAGTCTATCGCATCTAAAGTTGTGACATACGACTTCGCACGTCTAATGGACAATGCAGAAGAAGTAAGCACTTCTGGATTCGCTGACGCGCTAATCAAAAACCTATAAGCCGTACAGAAGAGGGGGATGAGAATCCCCCTCTTTCTACTATCTTGTTCTGAAAAAGGAGAGTTTTACATGTCATTGAAGCGTAAAAAAGTATCGGTTATCGGATCTGGTTTTACTGGAGCAACAACTGCATTCCTTTTAGCTCAAAAAGAATTATGTGACGTCGTGATCGTGGATATACCACCTATGGAAAATCCAACGAAAGGCAAAGCATTAGACATGTTGGAAGCTGGTCCGGTTCAAGGGTTTGACGCTAACATTATCGGCACATCCAATTATGAGGATACAAAAGACTCTGATGTAGTGGTTATTACTGCCGGTATTGCACGAAAACCTGGAATGAGCCGTGACGACTTAGTACAGACAAATCAAAAAGTAATGAAATCAGTAACAGCTGAAATCGTCAAGTATTCTCCTGATACGAAAATTATTGTTCTAACGAATCCAGTTGATGCAATGACCTATACTGTCTACAAAGCATCTGGGTTCCCTAAAGAACGTGTAATTGGCCAGTCAGGCGTTCTGGATACAGCTCGTTTCCGTACGTTTGTCGCACAAGAATTGAATCTATCAGTAAAAGATGTAACAGGATTCGTTTTGGGTGGTCATGGAGACGATATGGTGCCTCTAGTTCGTTATTCGACGGCTGGTGGTGTGCCTTTAGAAAACTTGATCTCTGCTGGTCGTCTAGAAGAAATTGTAGACCGTACACGTAAAGGCGGAGCTGAAATCGTCAATCTATTAGGCAATGGGTCTGCATATTATGCGCCAGCTGCTGCATTGGTTGAAATGACAGAAGCTATATTAAAAGATCAAAAAAGGGTATTACCATCGATTGCGTTCCTAGAAGGTGAATACGGTATGAACGGTATTTATTTAGGTGTCCCGACAGTATTAGGTGCGGGCGGTATCGAAAAAATCATAGAACTTGAATTAACCGAAGATGAGAAAATGGCACTTCAAAAGTCCGCTGATTCTGTACGTACTGTAATGAGCGTTCTAGCGTAAAACTATAGGTTGAAGATCGGACAGCTGTCTAGCCGTCCGATCTTTTTTCTTGTTAGCTCGATTTTTCATGAGTGAATTGCTATAATTTACTTATTGAAGTAATTTTCAGCTTTTTCATTGATGACTTTAGAAATACAGGAGGGGTTTATTTGTTGAAAAATAAACGTAAATCGATAGGGAAAGATATCACAGAATTAGAAATCGGTGAAAGGTTACACTTGACCGAAAAGATTGAAGATAAAGATTTGATGTTGTATCTAGGATTGACCAATGATGCAAATCCTCTTTATTTGCAACATGATTACGCAGCGGAGACGATATATGGACAACCAATTGTTCCACCTATCATGTTGACGGGTATCGTGACAGCCGCCATATCTAAACACATGCCAGGACCAGGTGCTCATATTATTAATCAGCAACTGCATTTCCCTAAGCCGGTCTATCATTACTCGATTGTTGAATTCTTTATGGAAATTACGAAACTTGATATTCAGTTAAATCAAGTAACCATCCAAGTAGATGCAACGGATGAAGAAGAAGAACGAATTATGAGTGGGGAAGTAGTAGTGATCGCTCCACAAAAACTTCCTGTCAAAGCAGTGCAAACAAAGGAATCCGCGAATGGGGATTAAACAGCAAAAGATTTTGATTGTGGAAGATGAACAATCTATACAGAAATTGCTTGAATTCACATTGCAACAAGCGAACTATAAAACAGTACTCGCGAATGATGGAGAAGAAGCTGTGGAAAAAGTATTGGATGAAAAACCCGATTTAATTATTTTGGATTTAATGTTACCCAAAATAGACGGAATAGAAGTTTGCCGTATGCTGAGAAAAGAGAATATTGAAACGCCAATCATCATGTTGACTGCTAAAGGTGAAGAGATGGATAAAATCGTCGGCCTAGAAATGGGTGCTGATGATTATATGACCAAGCCTTTTAGTCCGCGTGAAGTTGCAGCAAGGGTGCGTGCCGTTCTTAGGCGAACAGGTGAGCGTAGCCATATGATAGAGAAAAAATTGGTTGCGGGTCAGCTGACAGTGTATCCTGAACGCTTGGAAGTCTATTTAGATGAAAAACCACTCGAGTTTACGCCGAAGGAATTTGAGTTGCTTGTTTATTTCATGAGGCATCCAAATCGCGTGTTCTCTCGTGACCAGTTGCTGCAAGCGGTATGGAATTATGAATTTGCGGGTGATTCGAGAATTGTTGATGTGCATGTGAGTCATCTGCGCGATAAAATTGAAGAAAATACGAGAAAGCCGCGCTATATTAAAACAATGAGAGGCGTCGGTTACAAGTTTGGAGAGTAAACTAGATGAAGTACTATTACACAAAAATTTTAACCGTGTCTGCAGTCATCTTATCTATTCTATTAATTGTGCTAGGAATTATCTTAGGACAATTTTTTCATTTATTTGGTAAAAATGTGGATGCGACACTACAACAAACCTATTGGGTTTACTTACTATTTACGCTCGTTCTAGTATTTGTTGTCATGATGTTTGTTATGACGAAAATCCTTCAGCAGTATGTTCAGCCGTTTGATCACTTTACAGGTGTTGTGCATCAATTGGCGCGAGGGAACTATTTGGTGCGAGCGCATAATGAAGATAGTAAAATAAATCACCAACTAACAAATTCTATCAATCAAGTAGCACAAAAATTACAAGGTAACTCTGCACTTCGCGCCATGGAACAAGAGCGTTTAAACACATTGGTCAGTAGCATTGGAAGCAGTCTGTTGATGTTTGGACGACAAGGTGCTGTCAATTTGGTCAACCGTGTGTTTGAAGAAACATTCCAGCGTAATGGAGAAGAGTTGATGGGGAAAACGTTTAAAGATATCGGTTTACCTTCAGATATTGAAAAAGAAATTGAAACGATATTTTTAACAGAGGAAGTGCGCACATTCCAATCTCAAGTAGTGCTTACAGAAGGCGTTTGCCATTTAGACGTATACGGTGCGCCTGTCATTGGTGAAAACGGCAACTGGCTTGGAATCGTTATCATTATGCATGACATTACAGAGTTGGTTCGTCTTGAGCAAATACGTAAAGATTTTGTGGCGAATGTGTCCCATGAATTAAAGACACCTGTAACCTCGATTAAAGGTTTTTCAGAGATGTTGCTTGACGGAGCGGTGGAAGATCCTGTGATTAGGCGTGATTTTCTAGAGATTATGTATAAAGAAAGTAATCGTCTACAATTATTGATTGAAGACTTATTGCGCTTATCCAGCATGGAACGTGGAAGTTTTGAAATTACACGAAAGCCTGTTGATGTGATGGAAGTAGTCGAGCAATCCATTAAAATCGTTCAAAAGAAAGTTCAAGAAAAAGAGATGCGAATCGATTTGCATATGCCGGAACAATTAATTATTCTTGCGGATCACGATCGGTTAGTGCAAGTGATGGTGAATTTATTAAATAATGCTATTGCCTATTCGCAAGAAAAAACAATCGTGACGGTTTCCGTCGAAGAAATGGATGAGTGTGTGGAAATTTCGGTTCGCGATCAAGGTATTGGTATTATGCCTTCAGAGCTCCCCCGATTATTTGAACGTTTTTACCGCGTAGATCGTGCGAGAAGCAGAGAATCGGGCGGTACAGGATTAGGCCTTGCCATTGTAAAACATATTGCAGAAGCGCATCATGGCACTGTCACAGTGGACAGTGAAGTGGGTGTCGGCACTGTTTTCCGTATTCAGCTACCTACCCATGAACAACTATAGTAAAGAAAATGAAACTTACTAGACTACTGTTCCGTACAGTAGTCATACATAGAAAAGGGGGAACAGATATGAGCACAAAAAGAATCCTGGTGACACTCGGTTTGTTTATCACCGGATTATTACTTTTATTGATCGTCTTTACCACGTGGTACACAGTCGACGAATCTGAACAAGCTGTCGTCATTTCATTCGGACAAGCTGGCGCACCTGTGACCGACTCAGGTCTTCATTTTAAGTTGCCTTGGCCGATTCAGAAGACAGAGATCTTATCCAAGGAAACGTACAGTATTCATTTCGGTTACAAGCAAGATAAGTCGGGGGAGATCGTCGATAAGGAAACGAAGATGATTACAGGGGACGAGTACATCGTTCTGACGGATCTGACAGTGCAGTGGCGTATTGTCGATCCCAAGAAGTACTTATTCAATGCTGAAGACCCGATTGAAATCTTAAGGGATGCAGCGTCTGCTTCTATTCGTTCCGTTATTGGTAGTTCCACAATCGACGCGGCATTGACGGATGGAAAAGCGGAAATCGAAGCGAAGACACGTGATTTATTGACTAGTTTAGTAGAAAAATATGACATCGGTGTCGCAGTACAAGGTGTAAAATTGCAAGACGTTGAATTACCAAATGCGGAAGTTCGTGCAGCATTTACCGCTGTAACGGACGCACGTGAAACGAAAAACACGAAGATTAACGAAGCGAAAAAGTATGAGAACCAGAGAACTAAAGAAGCGATCGGTGAACGTGACGCGATCAAATCTCAGGCGCAAGGGAAAAAGACCGCGCGGATCGAACAAGCACGTGGTGACGTGGCGGTATTCAGTGATTTATATAATGAATACGCAAAAAGTAAAGAAATCACACGTGAGCGTTTGATTATTGAGACGCTGGAGCAAGTATTACCTAAAGCAAATCTTTACATCATGAATGACAGCGGAGAAACGATGAAGTATTTACCACTCCAACAGTTGCAAAAAGATCAGCCGCCTGTAACGGAAGAAAAGGATAAGTCAGCTGACAAAGGAGGGAAAGCTTCATGAGTAACGAACAAAACCCTTTCAAGAAGATAGAAGAAGCTCTCAAGAAGATGGGAGAAACCGATCAAAAAAGAAGTGCACAGAAGCCAGGACCAGAACCAGATCCTAAAGTTACGCAAATACGACCAAAAAAAGCGTTTGATATGAAAAAGTATACGAAATTAATTATCTCGCTCACAGTAGTTTTTGCGATTCTCGTTATTCTGTTATCCAATTTATTTATCGTAAAAGAGAATGAGTACCGTGTTGTCCGTCAATTCGGTGAAATTACTAGGATTATCGAAAAACCGGGTATGAATATGAAAATACCATTCATTCAAAGTGTTAGTACGTTGCCGAAAAACCGAATGACTTCTAACGTGTCGGAAGCGGAAATCAATACAAAAGATAAGAAGCGGATTATCATTGATAACTATGCAATATGGCATATTACCGATCCTGCTAAAATGATTTCCAATGCACGTAATATTGTCAATGCGGAAGCGAGAATGGAAGAATTTATTTATTCTGTTGTTCGTAATGAAATGGGACGTCTTGATTACGTCAATGTCGTCAATGATGAAGATTCGTCTCGCGGAAGTTTGAATGATGATGTGACGGCCAAAGTAAATAAGTTTCTAGACGATGGTAATTATGGAATCAAAGTAGTGGATGTCCGTATGAAACGTATTGATTTACCTGAAGAAAACGAACAATCGATTTACACACGGATGATTTCAGAACGTGATTCGACTGCGCAATCATACCTTTCAGAAGGTGACGCAGAAAAGCAGAAGATTGAAGCAGAAACAGATCGTGAAGTGCAGGAAATGTTAGCAAAAGCGAAAAAAGAAGCAGCGATTGTCACTGCGCAAGGTGAGGCGGAAGCTGCCAAAATCTATAATAACGCGTATGCAAAAGACCCTGAATTCTACAAACTGTATAGAACACTTCAGTCGTATACGAAAGTTGTGGATGATGAAACGATGATCATCCTTCCAGCAGATTCACCATATGCCAAGCTATTAACCGGCAATATCGAGTAATCATAAGTGCGTCATTTTCATTAGAGTTGCCAAACGTGGTAAACTAGATGAAAATGACGTTTTTTATAGTGACGAACATAAAGGAGTGGGATGAATTTTGACGAAAAAGAAAATCGTCTTATTGGACGGAAACAGCTTGGCATACCGTGCATTTTTTGCTTTACCTTTATTGACGAATGAAAAAGGTGTTCATACAAATGCAGTATATGGCTTTACCATGATGTTAGAGACCATCTTAGCAAATGAAAAACCGACGCATGTGTTTGTAGCATGGGATGCAGGAAAAACTACCTTCCGCCACAGTACGTATACAGAATACAAAGGCGGACGTCAAAAGACACCACCAGAGCTATCCGAACAGTTCCCGTATATTCGTAAATTAATTGAAGCGTTCGGCATCACGCAGTATGAACTCGATTTATATGAGGCAGATGACATTATCGGGACATTAAGTAGAGAGTGTAATGATGCGGAAGCAGAAGTCGTCATCATCTCAGGAGATAAAGATTTAACGCAACTCGCGAATGATCAGACAACCGTATGCATCACAAGAAAAGGCATTACCGATCTTGAAAAATACACACCTGCACATATCGAAGAGAAATATGGCATTGCACCATTGCAGATCATCGACATGAAAGGTTTAATGGGCGATGCATCCGATAATATTCCAGGCGTACCTGGAATTGGTGAGAAAACGGCTTTGAAATTATTGAAGGAATATGGTTCTGTAGAAGCTGTTTATGAGTCGATCGATCAAATCACTGCAAAGAAAATGAAAGAAAACCTTGTGAACAATAAAGAGCAAGCTTTCATGAGTAAAGAACTCGCAACCATTGAAGTTCACGCTCCGATTACGGTTTCATTGAATGATTTGGACTTTGTCGGACGCAACGAAGAAGAAGTGATCCAACTCTATAAAGAATTGCAATTTAAATCATTGCTTGAAAAGATGGATGTATCTGTCGAGGTTCAACCACTAGAAGAAATCGCTGTTCAGACTGTGGAAGAAATCACTTCAGAAATGCTGACGGATACGATGTCTGTGCATGTCGAGATCGACGGCGATAATTATTTGTCTGAAGATATTTTAGGTATTGGTCTGTCAAATGACACAGATACGTACTTCATCACTACTGAATTGGCTACATCATCTGATCTCTTTAAGAGCTGGATTGCGGATCATGCCACGCGTAAATATGTGTCGGATTCTAAATCAGCCTATGCAGCGATTGCGCGACTTGGCATGGAACTAAACGGTGCAGAATTCGATCTCATGCTGGCGGCGTACATCGTCAATCCTTCATTCTCGACAAATGAAGTCTCCGAAATCGCACGTTCATTTGGCTATCATGGTGTAGAAAGTGACGAAGCTGTCTATGGTAAAGGGGCTAAGCGAACTGTACCGGCATCTGAACAACTCGCCAACCATACTGCAAGAAAAGCACATGCGGTGTGGGAGCTGTATCCTGTGGTTACAAAACAGTTGGAGGACAATGAACAGCGTGACTTATTCCATGACCTAGAATTACCGTTAGCAAAGATCCTCGGGAAAATGGAAGTAACCGGTGTGAAAACGGACGTAGATGTGCTGAAGACGATTGGAGAGCAGTTGTCGGAACGTCTGGCGGTCATTGAGAAGACGATCTATGAAATGGCTGGCGAGACATTCAATATTAATTCGCCTAAACAGCTCGGCGTCATTTTATTTGAGAAAATCGGATTGACTCCTATTAAGAAGACGAAAACGGGTTACTCGACAGCTGCGGATGTGCTAGAGAAGCTCGCAAGCGAACATGAAATCATTCAGCATATTTTACTATACAGACAGCTCGGTAAATTAAATTCCACCTATATTGAAGGGCTAACAAAAGAAATTCATGAAGATGGAAAGATCCATACACGTTTCCAGCAGGCGCTAACGCAGACAGGCAGATTGAGCTCGATCAATCCGAACTTGCAAAATATCCCGATTCGTTTGGAAGAAGGACGCAAAATACGTGCAGCATTTATTCCATCTGAAACCGAATGGATTATGTTTGCGGCTGACTATTCACAAATTGAATTGCGTGTACTTGCACATATTTCGCAAGATGAAAAATTAATTGAAGCATTCCGTCAAGGTGCGGATATTCATACAAAAACTGCGATGGATGTTTTTGGTGTGAAGGAAGAAGAAGTCGATAGCAATATGCGTCGCGCAGCAAAAGCTGTCAACTTTGGTATAGTTTATGGCATCAGTGATTATGGATTATCCCAAAGTTTAAATATTACTCGTAAAGAAGCAGGGGAATTCATCGATACGTATTTAGCGAGCTTCCCGGGTGTCAAACAGTACATGGATAATAGTATTATTGACGCCAAGCAAAAAGGCTATGTGACGACACTATTAAAACGTAGACGATATTTGCCGGACATTACGAGTTCGAATTTCAACTTGCGAGGTTTCGCAGAGCGTACAGCGATGAATACACCGATTCAAGGTACTGCGGCGGACATCATTAAGCAAGCGATGATTGATATGGATGCCAGACTTGAAAAAGAAAATATGCAAGCGCGTATGCTACTACAAGTGCATGATGAGCTAATCTTTGAGGCGCCTATGGAAGAGTTGGAAAAACTAAAAGAAATCGTACCGGAAGTCATGGAACAAACGATTCAACTCGATGTTCCGTTGAAAGTCGATTGGAATTATGGCAAGTCTTGGTACGAAACGAAGTGAGTGAATATAGATGCCAGAACTACCGGAAGTAGAAGGAGTGGTGCGAGATCTTGCACCACTCGTGGAAGGGCGGACGGTGAAGCAACTTTCTGTATCGGATACCGTCGTCATTTCTAAAACAGCTGGAAAAGAAACGATTATTAAAGGGAAATCTGTGGACGACTTTCTTGACGGTATGGAAAATATGCAAATTGAGAAAATTGTGCGTCGCAGTAAATATATTTATTTTCATTTAGTAAAAGAAAACCAACCACATTTGCTCGTCAGCCACCTTGGTATGACGGGCGCTTGGTTTGTCGTGAATTCTCCTGATGAAATTACAGAAGAAAAGTTCCGGAAACATGCACATGTCTTTTTGGAAATGGAAGATGGCGGATTACTCGTCTACTCGGATATACGAAGATTCGGTGAAATGCGTCTACTACAGACGGAAGAAGATTTTCCTCCTTTGTTAGAGATGGCACCCGAACCTTTTTCTGATGAAGCGCTGGACCATTTTTTATCGATGGCAGAAACTCCGAAGTATAAAAGAAAACCTATCAAAGAAGTAATTATGGATGGGAAAGTTATTTCGGGATGCGGCAATATTTACGCTACAGAAGCGCTGTTTCATATGAAGATCCATCCGAGTCGTTCAGCGGAACGAATCAGCAAAAAACGCAAAATTTTATTGTTTGAAGAGATTGTACGCGTTTTGCAAGAAAGTATCGATGCAGGAGGCAGTACAATATCCGATTATCGTTCAGTTAACGGCAACGCGGGAACGATGCAAGATCGACTGCATATGTACGGAAAAAAAACATGCTTAGCGTGCGACACGCCGACTAAAAGTAAGCAGATTGCGGGCAGAACGTCTGTCTATTGTCCAGCTTGCCAAAAATAAGGAGTGATGAGCGTGATTATCGGATTGACAGGAAGTATTGCTAGCGGGAAAAGTACTGTAGCGAATATGTTGCGTGAAAAAGGTTACCCTATTGTTGATGCGGATGTAATTGCGAGGGAAGTAGTTGAATCAGGCAGTCCATTGCTAAAAAAAATCCAACAGACATTTGGTGAAGAGGTGTTACGGGAAGATGGTACACTGAATCGCGAACAACTCGGCGCACTTATTTTTGGTGATGAATTGAAACGACAGCAGTTAAATGAATTGATGCATCCTGCCATCAGAGGGCGAATGGTCAGTCAGAAAGAAGACTATTTAACTCAAGGCTATCAAACCGTCATTATGGACATCCCCTTACTGTTTGAAAGTAAACTTCAGGACTATGTGGAGAAGATTGTCGTCGTTTCTGTCACGAAGCAAATTCAAAAACAGAGACTGATGGCTCGCAATGAATTGACGGAAGCAGAAGCAGATGCCAGAATCACATCCCAGTTGGATATGAGCATCAAAGAACAAGGCGCTGACGCGGTTATTCATAATAACGATACAGTGGAAGAAACCGAAAAGCAGTTGAATGCAATCCTTGAAAACTGGCAAGCTGTACCGAGATAATCAGTGTGGGGAATTAATTTATAAATTTAATGTGTAATAGTGTTGGCATAATGATAAATTGTGTTATACTAATGAACGATTAAAGATATAAAGTATAACATACATGCAGGAGGATCCCTTTAATGACTACAAAAATTGCAATTAACGGACTCGGCCGTATTGGACGGATGGTATTCCGCCAGATTATCAAGGAAAACGATGTTAATCTAGTTGCTGTCAATGCGACATATCCAGCTGAAACGATTGCACATCTCTTGAAATATGACTCAACACACGGAGTTTTCGATGGTGAAATCATTGCGGATGAAAATGCGATCATCGTCGACGGCAAACGTGTACAACTAATTTCAGAACGTGACCCATCGAAATTGCCTTGGCAAGAGCTTGGCGTAGATATCGTTATAGAATCAACAGGTGTATTCAACTCACGTGATAAAGCAGCACTTCATTTGGAATCGGGCGCAAAGAAAGTAATTTTAACTGCTCCAGGTAAAAATGAAGACGTAACGGTTGTAATCGGAGTGAATGACGAGAAATTAGATGTCAACAAACATAGTGTAATTTCTAATGCGAGTTGTACAACAAACTGTTTAGCACCAGTTGCAAAAGTATTGAATGATGAATTCGGTATTGTAAACGGCTTAATGACAACTGTACATGCATATACGAATGATCAGAAGAACTTGGACAACCCACATAAAGATTTACGCCGCGCGCGTTCTTGCGGAGAATCCATTATCCCAACTTCAACAGGTGCTGCAAAAGCTTTGTCTCTTGTACTTCCTGAGCTTGAAGGGAAAATTCACGGCTTGGCATTGCGTATCCCGACACCAAATGTTTCCCTTGTGGACTTGGTAGTGGACGTAGAAAAAGATGTGACGGTTGAAGAAGTGAACAACGCGTTCCGTAAAGCAGCAGAGGGCTCGATGAAAGGGATTCTTCGCTATACTACAGAACCTCTTGTATCGATTGACTTCAATACGACTACAGAATCCGCAACACTAGATGGACTTTCTACTATGGTCATGGGCGATCGTAAAATCAAAGTGCTTGCATGGTATGATAATGAGTGGGGTTATTCATCACGTGTTGTGCAATTGGCGAAAAAAGTCGCTACTGCACTAACTGATAAAGTCACTTCATAAATGAATGAATCGGCACTTCATCTCACGGGATGGAGTGCTTTTCTGTGTCCGTTTGTTGTTGTATGGATAGTTTCTGTTATAATGAAAAGTACTAATGAATATGCGGAGGAACTAACTATGTTATGTCCAGCTTGTCACTACCACGGAACACGCGTAATTGATTCACGACCTGCGGAAGAAAACCGTTCCATTCGACGAAGACGTGAATGCGAAAAATGTAGTTATCGTTTCACGACATTTGAAAAAGTGGAGCACTCTCCGTTAGTTGTCGTAAAGAAAGATAAGACCCGGGAAGAGTTCAGCAGTGAAAAGTTGCTAAGGGGATTAATTCGCGCTTGTGAAAAACGCGCGGTTCCGATAGAGCAATTAAAAGAAATCGTCAGTTCTATCGAAAAAGAACTAAGAAGCTCAGGAAATGTCGAAAAAGATTCAGAACAAGTAGGAGAAATGGTGATGGAACGATTAGTGGACGTGGACGAGGTGGCGTATGTACGATTTGCGTCTGTTTACCGCCACTACAAAGACATCACGGTCTTTATTGACGAGTTGCAACAATTGCAAAACAGGAAAGATGAACAAGAGTAAGATGTTGATCTAGAAGGGGAGGCGATTGTTAAAATGCTTTATACAGAGTTGCAGCCTGTCGATTCCTTCGAAGTGAAATTAGCACATCCTTTCTCTGCGTATGACCGACAAATGCTGACGTTATTTTATCAGCCACTTATCGGTCCTGAAGCGGTCAGTTTGTTTATGACCCTTTGGACGGATGCGGAAAGCAGAGAACCGCAAGAACATACCCACTACTATTTAATGAATATGTCTTCGTTTCCACTTCAAGTCATTTTTGAAGCGAGGATTTCATTGGAAGCTATTGGATTGTTGCGTACGTATAAGAAAAAGCAAGAAATAGATAAACGATCTTTTCTTTACGAACTATTACCGCCACTCGATGCACCTTCTTTTTTCAATGATCCGCTCCTATCTACCTTTTTATTCAGTAAAATTGGAGAGCAGCCGTATCGTCAGTTACGCGGCCGATTTTTAGAGGAGCCTATTGCGAAAGAGGAGTATCAAGATATATCCCGAACATTTTTAGATGTTTATAAACCAGCGAGAGGCGATCAAGCGATGGAATTGACTGCAGGAATGCATTTCCAAGGAAAGAGTGAACCTCCTGGCATACCGTTTTATGTAGCAAATTTCAATTTTGATTTATTTTATAACGGTCTTTCAGAACAAATGATCCCTAAAGCTTCTTTGCGCACTATTTCTCAGGAAATGATTGCGATGCTGGCTTTCTTGTATTCACTCAGTCCGCTCGATATGCAAAAAGTCGTGATGATTGCAATGGATGAAAATCATCAGTTGACGGAAGAAAAAGTTCGCAAGGCAGCTGCGGAATTTTATAAGCTGAATACGTCTAAGCAACCGCCTAAATTACAGTCGGTGTTTACACAACCGATAGTCGACGAAGTGCCGAAAGAGAATATGAGTCGAGACGAAGAATTACTGTTTTATCTCGAACATACTCCGCCAAAAGAGATGTTGCGTAAAGTGAGCAAGAAAGAACCATTCCTTGTAGACATTCAGCTTGCTGAACGATTAATCAATTTGCATAAATTCCCGGTAGGTGTCGTCAATGTCTTGCTGCAATATGTAATGCTACGTAATGATGGCAAAATCACGAGTAGCTTTGTGGAACGCATTGCTTCACATTGGGCGAATAAACAAGTGAATGATGCTAAAACGGCTTTGAAGTTATCAAGAGAAGAACATGATCAATATATGAAATGGCTCAAAGAAGGGAAGCAGTCGACGCCTAGAAATCGAAAGCCAACAAGGGAAGAAAAAGTTCCAGAATGGTTTTCTAAGCGCGATAAAAAGAATGAGAAATCCAGTAAACCTAATCATTTCAATGTAGAGGAAGAACGCCAGAAGTTATTGAAAGAATTGGGGATTTCAGAACCAGAGGTGAAATAATATGGAACGAATAGGGGATGCGATGAAACGGGTAGTGAATGCTCCTTCATTAGCCCAAAAATACGACGAGCTTCGTACAGAAGTTATGGAAGATCCGGCTGTTCAACAATTTATTAGCGAGCATTCCGATGAAGTCAATACAGATGTGGTCAACCGCAGTCTAGGTAAATTATATGAATTCACAACGGCTTCCCACGCTTGTGAGCGCTGTCCAAATCTCGATGGGTGTATTAACGTCATGAAAGGCTTTGAGCCGAAATTAGTCATAGCACAGCGCCTTATTGATGTGGATTATATAGTCTGTCCTACTAAGCAGTTGGAAGATGAACGTAGAAACATTTCGAAAATGGTCAACAGCATGTACATGCCTAAAGAAGTAATGGAAGCACGTCTATCTGACGTGAACTTCTTGTCAGAAGATAGTCGCGTGATCGTGATGCGAGCAGCTAAAGATTTCATAAATCAAATCGAGTCTACTGGTAAGGTTCCGGAAAGAGGCTTCTATTTATTTGGTAACTTCGGCATTGGAAAATCATTCATTTTAGGTGCGTTAGCGAATGAATTGGCAACTAGACGTATCCAAACTGTAGTAGTGTATGTGCCGGAGTTTCTACGTGAGATGAAGCAATCGATCCAAAACCAAACATTGGACGAAAAGGTGGAGTTTGTGAAGCGGGCTCCTGTCTTGATGCTAGATGATATAGGAGCAGAAACGATGTCGACTTGGACTCGGGATGAAGTGCTTGGCACGATTTTGCAGTACCGTATGGCGGAAAAGCTACCTGTATTCTTCACCTCCAATTTTAACTACAATGAATTAGAACATCACCTTACAACGAGTCAGCGTGGGGAAAAAGAGCCTATTAAAGCGGCACGAATTATGGAGAGAATCCGCATGGTCAGCCAACCATTCAAACTTGGTGGGGAGAACTGGCGGGATTAATTCTTCTTTATAAAATGGCTTTGTTGAAAGAATTAATTATTTACACTTGCAATTACGCTCAGACTTTTCTATACTATTACACAGTTCAACATTCATAAAATGTTAAAATGCATCGAAGAGGACAATAATTTGTTTTTCACCTTTCCAGAGAACAGGGGCATGGCTGAAACCCTTGTAGGCAGAAGATAAATTTACCACCTCCAAGCAGCATCAGTGAAAGTAAGTAGCTGATGACGGTAGCGGCCCGTTAGCCGATCGAAAGCTTCGGTCTTTTCGCATATTTGCGAATGGAAGGAAGAAGGGTGGAACCACGAGCTCAAGCCTCGTCCCTTTAGGGATGGGGCTTTTTTGCGTTCAAAAAAGAAAGGGAGTCATACACATGCCAGAAAATATTCACTTAACATTTCCAGATGGTGCAGTAAAAGAATTTGAGGACGGCGTCACAACAGAAGAAATTGCAGGCTCCATTAGTCCTGGATTGCGTAAAAGCGCACTGGCAGGAAAAATTGGAGATCAGCTAATTGATTTGAAATCCCCAATCCATACAGATGGAGATATTAGTATTATTACTCCAACATCAGATGAAGCATTGGAAATTCTGCGCCATAGTACGGCTCACCTTTTGGCACAAGCCGTTAAACGCAAATTCCCGGATGCGAAACTAGGTATAGGTCCTACTATCGAAAATGGTTTCTATTATGATATCGATTCACCTACACCGATCACAGCTGAAGACTTACCTGAATTAGAAAAAGAAATGAAACGCATCATCGGTGAAAACTTGCCGATCATTCGTCACGATGTATCTCGTGCGGAGGCAGAAAAGCGTTTCAAAGAAATTGATGATGAATACAAGTTGGAACTTCTTGAAGCAATTCCTGAAGATCAACAAGTATCCATTTATGAACAAGGCGAATTCTTTGATCTATGCCGTGGCATTCACGTCCCGTCCACAGGTAAACTAAAAGAATTTAAATTATTAAGTATTGCAGGAGCTTATTGGAGAGGGAACTCTGATAACAAAATGCTTCAGCGGATCTACGGAACAGCTTTCTTCAAAAAAGACGAGCTGAAAGACCACTTGCGTATGCTCGAAGAAGCGAAAGAGCGTGATCACCGTAAAATCGGTAAAGAATTGAATCTCTTTACGAATTCACAAAAAGTTGGACAAGGTCTACCATTATGGTTGCCAAAAGGTGCTACAATTCGCCGCGTAGTAGAACGTTATATTGTAGATAAAGAAGAAAGACTAGGCTATCAGCACGTGTATACTCCGGTACTTGGAAGTTTGGATCTCTACAAAACTTCAGGTCACTTGGATCACTACCAAGATAGCATGTTCCCAATTATGAGCATGGATAACGAAGATCTCGTTTTACGTCCAATGAACTGTCCTCATCACATGATGATTTATAAAAATGGTATTCATTCGTACCGTAACTTACCACTTCGTTTGGCAGAACTCGGCACAATGCACCGTTATGAAATGTCCGGAGCACTTTCAGGTCTTCAGCGTGTTCGCGGAATGACATTGAACGATGCGCATATCTTCGTGCGCCCTGACCAGATTAAAGAAGAGTTTAAACGCGTAGTCATGTTAATCATTGAAGTATATAAAGACTTCAATATCAAAGATTATTCATTCCGTCTATCGTATCGCGATCCTGAAGATACAACAAAATATTTTGATGACGATGAAATGTGGGAACGTGCACAATCTATGTTGAAAGAAGCAATGGATGAGATGGAGCTTCCGTATACTGAAGAAGAAGGCGAAGCAGCATTCTACGGTCCGAAGCTCGATGTACAAGTAAAAACGGCAATTGGCATGGAAGAAACACTTTCCACAGCACAATTGGACTTCTTATTACCTGAGCGCTTCGACCTTACGTATATCGGCGAAGACGGCAAACAACATCGCCCAGTCGTAATTCACAGAGGTGTCGTCTCTACAATGGAACGCTTTGTTGCCTTCTTAATTGAAGAGTACAAAGGAGCTTTCCCTACGTGGTTAGCGCCAATTCAAGTAGAGCTCATCCCGGTATCACCTGACGTTCACCTTGACTATGCACAAGACGTTAAAGAGAAACTGACATTGGCAGGGTTCCGAGTAGATGTGGACAGCCGTGACGAGAAGATCGGTTACAAGATCCGTGAAGCACAAGTACAAAAGGTTCCGTATATGCTTGTACTAGGAGATCGTGAAGTGGAAGCTGGCGAAGTCAATGTTCGTAAATACGGTGAACAAAAATCTGAAAGTATGTCATTCGACGCGTTCCTTGAATTGATCAAAGAAGACGTGAGGAAGGACTGATCCAAATAGATAGGTACCGTTGACCTATCTTTCAGGTGGACACTTTCGACTTGCTAAACAAAGGCGTCTTACAAGCGGTAGGCGTAGCGATGAGGCGGCCAGGAGTTCTTCCTGGCTGGTTTCATTGCGGAAGCCATTCGCAAGCGCTTAAGTGGGTTTAAAGCTATTTTTCATTCAGCTTTTCTAAAGTTTTGAAAATAGTAGTTGCAATCCAATGTATAATAAGCTATACTTAAAAAGTTGAATTAATTCAAACGTAACCTGCGCATCCGACAATGAGATCTGCAGAGTTATTGACACTTGATACTAAAGATGTTATTATTAATAAGGTTAACTGAATACAGTTTGTGGTATAAGAAGAGGCTACCCGCTTCTCACCTGATCGACGCAATGAAGTTGTTGCCAGGTTAGCACAATAAGTTTATATCTATGCGTACTAGCATAGTATACTTACGCGGGTAGACAAATCATATTTGTCTACTTTTTTTATTTTGTAAAATGAATAGACCTATGGGACTTTGAAATCGGAATATCCGATATACCAAAACATGTATTCACGAGACAATATTCGGAGGTGGATTACTATTAGCAAAGACATGTACGTAAATGATGGTATCAGAGCACGTGAGTTGCGATTAATTGATCACAACGGCGAACAACTCGGTATCAAAACACGTAATGAAGCTTTAGATATTGCTGCTCAAGCAAACCTGGACTTAGTTCTTGTTGCTCCACAAGCGAAGCCCCCAGTAGCTCGTGTTATGGACCATGGAAAGTTCAAGTTCGAACAGCAAAAGAAAGAGCGTGAAGTACGTAAGAATCAAAAGGTCATCAACGTAAAAGAAGTTCGACTTAGCCCTACAATTGATGAGCATGATTTCCAAACGAAACTTCGTAACGGAGTCAAGTTCCTTGAAAATGGGGATAAGGTCAAAGCTTCGATTCGTTTCCGCGGCCGTGCGATTACGCACAAAGAAATTGGCCAACGAGTACTTGATCGCTTTGCAGAATCTTGCAAAGAAGTAGCAACTGTTGAAGTTAAACCGAAAATGGAAGGTCGGAGCATGTTCTTAATACTTGCCCCACTTGCCGAGAAAAAGTAACACGAACAATTTAGGAGGAACAGAACATGCCAAAAATGAAAACTCACCGCGGTTCCGCGAAACGTTTCAAAAGAACTGGAACTGGTAAATTAAAACGTGGCCGTGCTTACACAAGTCACCTATTTGCTAACAAATCTACGAAGGCTAAGCGTCACTTACGTAAGTCTTCACTAGTTTCTTCAGGCGATTACAAGCGTATTCGTGAAATGCTAACAAACATGAAGTAAGACCGAACACACACTTAAAGGATAAGCAGGAGGTAATGCACTATGCCACGCGTAAAAGGTGGAACAGTAACGCGCAAGCGTCATAAAAAAGTATTGAAATTAGCAAAAGGTTATTTTGGTTCAAAACATAGACTTTATAAGGTAGCAAACCAACAGGTAATGAAATCTTATAACTATGCTTACCGTGACCGTCGTAACAAAAAACGTGATTTCCGTAGACTATGGATTACACGTATCAACGCGGCTGCTCGTGTGAATGGTATTTCATACAGCACATTAATGCACGGCTTGAAAGTAGCTGGCATCGATGTTAACCGTAAGATGCTTGCAGAACTTGCAGTGACAGATGCACCAGCATTTGCACAACTTGCAGAAACAGCAAAAAAATCTGTAGCAAAATAAGATGAACCAAAATCCACTTTCGTTTTCATTCTTATATGGAAATGAAGGTGGATTTTTTCGTATGGAGGAATGGCTGAAATGGCACAAACTCTATTGATTTATATGGTCATCCTGTCACTCTGGGCATTTGGGGCAATGGGATACGATAAAAGACAAGCTAAAAAGAAAAGACAACGTGTGCCAGAACGAAACCTATGGTTACTGGCTTTGCTTGGTGGCGGAGTGGGGGCGTACGTTGGCATGCAATTCTTTCATCACAAAACAAGAAAGACCCATTTCCGTATTGGATTTCTACTTCTGATGATGATCGATATCGTGTTGCTACTTGCTATATATGGTGTGAAATTACCAACTACCGTTACATTTTGATATAAAAAACGGAAATAGCTTTTCTGAGCTATTTCCGTCTAATCAGGATTTCATTAATTGTTCAATTGGATTCTTCCAATTGATCTCGGCATGAGGATAATTCGTTCGTACTTCGGATTCAAGGAAATGAAAATCCTCTTTCGTCATACCTTGCAGCTTTGCTTCATTTTTCACCCAAATGAAAATGGAAACAACATCAAAGGAATTAGTCGTGGTGCCTAGATATTTCTCACCTTCAAACATCGCACCTTTATACGTAATAAAAAAGTTTTTACGGATATTCTTAACGTCATCATAAAAATAATACTGTTCCTTTTCATACGCTTCATCCAGCTTTCGCTTAGCATCTGTCAAATAGCGAATCCCGGCATAAAATAAATATATAACAAGTGCTATAATGAAGATGCGGATCAATACAACCATGAAATCAGCTCCTGCAAACGATATAGTACAGTACTATACGGCTGAGTCTGGTAAAAGGTTTCATTTAATAGCAAAATGGTGGAGGGAATACAAATGAAATTACATCAACTATTTGAAATGCAAAGAGCACTCGATACATATATACAAAAAAATCATCAAACGAATGAGACATTTGCCGAAAGAGGTTTGGCATTAGTAGTCGAACTTTCCGAGTTGGCGAACGAAACACGTTGTTTTAAATTCTGGAGCACAAAAGGACCTTCAGCAGATGAGGTCATTTTAGAAGAGTATGTGGATTCTATACATTTCTTATTATCTTTAGGAATCGAAAAAGGTTTTGACGGATTGGAAGACTGGCCAGCAAGTGGTGCAAAAGATCAAAATCTGACACAACAGTTTATTCAAACAGGACAATCTATTTATGCATTCTTGGACTCATTAACATTTGAAGATTATAAAAATATTTGGATGAATTACGGAGCACTGGCGAATACACTTGGATTTACGGAAGAACAGATTATTCAAGCATATATTAATAAAAATGAAGAGAACTATACACGTCAAAAAAGTGGATACTAAGCGGTATCATTGACTTCATCGTAATTTTTACCATAATAGAAATTTCATAAATAAATAAATTGACAAAAAGACTGTTTTGATAATAATATTAATACAATACAGGTCATACAGGGGGTATTTCGTTGAACGAATGGAGTAAGGATGATTTTGGATTGCGTTTAAAGGCACTGAGAGAACGTCGAGGACTATCGATGATGGCATTTGGCGCGGCAATCGGCACATCAGCTAGCCGAATTAAAGATTGGGAGCGTGGTAAGAACGCACCGTCCGCTGCTTGGATCGCTAAAATTTCAGAGCGTTTTTCTGTTTCTACCGATGAGTTGATTATGGGTGAGGTAACATTTACTCCGTATTTCAAAGCGACAGGTAATACAGTAGAATCACTCTATGATCGTCTTCGTGAAACGATGAATGTCGAATCCTCTGGTAAATGGCCAACAGAAATTGATGAGCTATATGCAGAAATCGACGCAGTGAATAAAGAGAAGTACCGCAGCGGAAAAGGACGTCGATCGGCTGAAAAAGAGCTGATGGAATTAGCCATCCGTCTACCTAAAAAAGATGTACTAGAACTACTCGAACTCGCTAAATATAAAAGACGCACCCTATAAAACGATGCCCCTTAAAGTTATTACACTTCGAGGGGCATCGTTTTTTATTAGTAGAATGTGAAAGTTAAATAGGATTAGCCGAATGGGTTAGTAGAGAGTACGAAGGGATTGAAGCTCCATCTCGGGACGCGTGTGGGCCGTGCGGTGAGCTAACCAAGTCGAAATCTTCTTCTGATTGTCTCACCTGACGGGCTTGATTCATCCTGAGCCGCCCCAGCTTCCGATTCAATCCTACGTAAGTAGATGTAGATCACTTACTGTGCAGGGATTGAAGTGCAGACAGGGAACTCCCGCGGGAATAGCATGAGTCTTGAGACCTCACAGCGAAGCGAGGAGCTCAAGCCATGCCCGCAGGAAAGCATCCGCTCGGAACGGAAATCCCTACCCAACACCCTGTCGGCCACTCCCTATATTCCAAAATAACAAATAATCAAATAGAATGAAATGTAGGAAAATAGAATGAAATGCGTTATGATGGAATCGTAGATAAACCCAAGGAGGATGAGTTGATTGAAAGCATTCGTTCATGAAAATGGTGAGTTGCACTATACAGATATCGCCGATCCCTCAGCTGGAAACGGTGAAGTCATTGTCGCATTGAAAACAGCAGGACTCAATCGGCGTGACACCGCTATACCCAAACGACGTGGGGACGCTAAAGAACCTTTAGTATTAGGCTCAGACGGCGCCGGCACGATCGAATCAATTGGAGAAGGTGTAACCGGTTGGCATGTTGGAGACGAAGTAATTATCAATCCATCACTTCGATGGTTCGAAGAAAGCGATGCGCCACCAGCTGAATTTGATATTCTCGGTATGCCGGATCATGGCACGTTTGCAGAGAAGATTTGCATATCCTCAGATCAGCTAGAGAAAAAGCCATCACATCTTACATGGAATGAATCCGCAGTTATCGCTCTATCCGGGCTTACAGGTTATCGAGCACTAGTGACTAGGGGCCGTATAGAAGAAGGCCAAACCGTCTTTATTCCTGGAGCTGGAAGTGGAGTCGCGACCTATATGATTCAATTTGCGAAGAAAATGGGAGCGCGTGTCATCGTGTCCTCAAGAAGTGAAGAAAAAAGAAATTACGCATTGAAAATTGGTGCGGATATAGCGATTGATACGAATAGCGATTGGCCAACAGAACTAAAAGATGAACGTGTAGATCTTGTAATTGAGAGTGTGGGAAGAGCAACATTCAATCGTTCTCTTGAAATTCTTAAAAAAGGTGGACGGATCGTAGTGTTTGGTGCAACGACAGAAGATACCGTCGAACTGAACTTACGTGAATTCTTTTATGGTCAGTATTCGTTACTAGGCACTACGATGGGAAGTCGTGAAGAACTACGGGATATGTTAGCATTCGTTGAAGAACATCAAATCCATCCTGTAATTGATTCAGTGATTCCTCTTGAAAAAGCAGCTGAGGCATTTACCAAGCTGGATGACAGTGTACAATTCGGTAAAATCATTTTAGCCATTTCGAAATAACAATATAACCGGTATAGAAAGGCAGTGGAAGTAGTGACGAAAGAAATAAAGACACTGACAGATTTGGAAATCGCTTCAAAAGCAACTATGCAACCAATTGAAAACATCGCAGACAAAGCAGGAATTCCATTGGATGCGTTAGAGCTATATGGTAAATACAAAGCGAAAATCAATGTAGATCTCATTCCAAAACAAACTTCACAAGCGAAAGTCGTACTCGTAACTGCTACTAGTCCAACACCGGCAGGAGAAGGGAAATCGACAGTGACAGTTGGTCTCGGTGATGCACTGTCTCGTTTAGGTAAGAAAACAATGGTTGCATTACGTGAACCTTCATTAGGACCGGTTATGGGTGTCAAAGGTGGAGCAACGGGCGGCGGCTTCTCCCAAGTACTGCCTATGGAAGACATCAATCTGCACTTTACTGGAGACCTTCATGCCATTACAACGGTGAATAATGCGTTGAGTGCTATGATCGATAACCATTTGCATCAAGGTAATGTGTTGAACATCGATCCGCGCCGTATTACATGGAAACGCGTCATGGATATGAATGACCGTGCGCTTCGTCATGTGACGATTGGTCTGGGTGGTCCATCACAAGGCGTGCCACGCGAAGAAAGTTTTGATATTACAGTAGCATCCGAAATCATGGCCGTATTCTGTCTGGCGACTAGTTTGCAAGACTTGAAAGAGCGCTTGTCCGATATTGTGATTGGCTATACGTATGAAAAAGAAGCTGTAACCGTGCGTGATTTAGGCGTAGAGGGTGCGTTGACGCTTCTGCTTAAAGATGCATTCAAACCAAACCTTGTCCAAACGATTGAAGGCACACCAGCTTTCATTCACGGTGGACCGTTTGCAAATATTGCCCATGGTTGTAACTCGTTGATTGCAACGAATACAGCGCGTAATCTGGCTGACTATGTCGTAACAGAAGCAGGGTTTGGATCAGATTTAGGCGCAGAAAAGTTTATGGATATTAAAGCGCGCATCGGTAAATTCCAGCCGGATGCAGTCGTTCTTGTGACTACAATTCGCGCGCTCAAAATGCATGGTGGAGTAGCAAAGCAGGAGTTAAAAGTCGAGAATACTCAAGCTGTAGAAAAAGGTTTAGTCAATTTGGAAAAGCATATTGAAACGATTCTATCGTTCGGAGTGCAACCTGTGGTCGCGCTCAATCGTTTTGTGGGGGACTCTGATAGTGAATTGCAGAAAGTCCAGAAGTGGTGTCAGGATAATAATGTAAAAGTCGCTTTAACTGATGTATGGCAAGACGGTGGAGCAGGTGGAGAAGCATTGGCGAAAGAAGTCTTACAAGTGCTGGAAGAGCCAAATAATTTCGCTCCAATTTATGAAATAGAGCAATCAGTAGAAGAAAAACTCACAGCGATTGTTCAAAAAGTATATGGTGGCACAGGCGTTTTATTTACCGATCAGGCTAAGAAAGACTTAGCTGAAATTAAAAAGAATGGCTGGGATCTCTTGCCAGTCTGTATGGCAAAGACTCAGTACTCGTTTTCCGATGATCCAAAAAAGTTAGGACGTCCAACAGACTTTTCGATCACAATCCGCAATATTTTACCAAAACTTGGGGCAGGCTTCTTAGTTTGTTTAACAGGTGACATCATGACTATGCCTGGTTTACCAAAAAAGCCGGCAGCACTCAATATGGATGTCGATTCGGCTGGCAATGCTAAAGGGTTAATGTGATTGCTCTTTATAGTAGAAAGATATTAAGCAAAGGGCCATTAAGGCTTTTTGCTTTTTTAAAATCAAAAAGGAAATAAAGAAAAGTGAAAAACGAGCTTTGATTCCGTAAAAGACCACATTCATTTATCTATAAGTATTGGGATCGCAATAGCGGGAAATAAAGATACGATTCATACGCTTTATTAAAAAGTCAATTTAGACTTGTATGACTCAAAGAAAAAGGGCAAAGTCCAATAATCTATATATCTTTCGGTTGAATCATAAAAAGGATGTTGCAGAAAGTCGTCAACATGACATTCTGCAACATCCTTTTTGTATTTTATATAATCAAAGGATCTTATGGTTAACCAGCCATTCACTGATGAAATCCATGATCGACTCTACAGTCCCATCTTCGAATGGCGATCTCAAGTGGGCCGTTGCAACGAGCTCCAGGAATGATTTACTTCCGCCCAATTGACACAGGGCCAAATAATCTGTCCATGCATCGTCAAAGTCATTTAATGAGCGTTGCCAAAATTGGAGAGCACAGATTTGCGCCAAGGCATAATCAATATAATAAAATGGCACTTCATAGATATGACCTTGTCTCTGCCAAAAACCGCCTTGTTCCAAATAGGGATGTCCATCATAATCCCGATTAGGTAAATAGATGTTCTCAAGTTCTTTCCATACTGCTTTACGTTCACTTGGAGACATATCAGGCTGATCATAGATGCGTTGCTGAAACTCGTCCACCGCCACTCCATAAGGTAAAAACAATACACTCTCAAGTAAGTGTGCATAGCGATAACGTTCTGCATCGCTACCAAAAAATCGATCCATCCAGAACCAAGTGAAGAACTCCATGCTCATAGAATGGATTTCTGCTGCTTCAGTCGTTGGCCAAATATATTCAGGGATTCCAATTGAACGACTAGAATATACTTGGAACGCATGGCCTGCTTCATGCGTCAAAACATCAATATCACTTGAGGTTCCATTGAAATTTGAGAAAATAAACGGTGAATCGTAATTATCTATAAATGTACAATAGCCTCCAGCTTCCTTGCCTTTTTTCGCTACCAAATCCAATAAGTTTTTACGTTTCATATAATCAAAAAAGCGTCCGGTTTCACGCGATAACTCCTGATACATTTTTTGTCCATTTTCCAAAATCCATTCAGGGGAACCTTTTGGTTGAGGGTTTCCCTCTGCGTAATGCAATGGTTCATCATAAAACTTCATTTGCGAGATGCCTATTCTTCGACTTTGCATACCTCGAATCTTCTCAGCTAAAGGCACTACATGTGTTCGAATCTGATTACGGAAGTTTTCCATCATATGTGCATCATAGCCGATCCGGTCCATACGTATGTATCCCAGTTCTGTAAAGCTTTTAAATCCGAGTGTTGTAGCGATTTCATGACGTACTGCCACGAGACGATCAAAAATCCTATCGAAATCATCTTCATGTGAGGCGAAAAAATCGGCAGTGGCATTCATAGCATCTTTTCTAACGGAACGTTCGAGTGACTCTTTAAATGGTCCAAGTTGTGCCAAAGTCAGCATTTCGCCTTGGAACTCGATTTGTGCTGAAGCGACGAGATGTGCGTACTCGGAAATTAGTTTATTTTCTTGCTGTAAAAGTGGCAAGACTTCATCTGAATAAGATTGGACGGCGTTCTCCGCAAGCTTAAATAGCTGTGGTCCCCATCTGTCTTCCAATTGTGCTCGGAAAGGTGTAGTGATGACAGCTTGGTAATAATTGCTTTGCAAAGCCTGGAATTGAGGTCCGATCTCATCAAAATAATCCCGTTCATCTTGATAGAAGGTATCATTCGTATCAATGGAAGAACGGATATACATAATGTTTTCCGCTGTACTATAATCACTCGTCAACATGTTTATATGCTCAATAATTTTAGCCTGCTCTTCGAATGAATTTGACTGCTTAAACTGGTCAAGTGCATTCTGAAACTCTATTTTTAGTTTTTCGATGTCCGGGCGAGTATACTCATAATCTTCAAAAGTAAGCATAGTACTCCTCCTAGTTCGTATGTAATGTGCCTATCCCTTCATTTTCTAGCAACGAGTAAAAAAAAGCAAACAATTTAGCAGTAATGACGTTCATAAATTGCCACAATCTTATGAAATGATGTAGGATAGAGAGAGTAAACTCTAAGTAAGCGGGAAGAAGGAGAAATTGAATGCAAATAATAAATCATAAAGCACAAGAACTGGTAGATCCGACAGGTATTATCGATGGTCAGCGCTTTGAATTCCTATTGACAGTTAAGTTCGATGAAGAAGATGAACTGTTCAATGAAGAGGGTACTGGCTTACGTATGCTATATTCTGCGAAGGATGGCCAGCGAAAGATGCTAACGTACCAATTTTATGAATTGGCAACGGAAAGTCCATTTGACGTTGAATGGGACGAAGAAGAACAAACGTCAGCAGAGCAATACTGCATGGAACATTTTCCTGAAATCTAAATACAAAATAGATGTTATTCTCTTTATAATAGGGGATAATAGACTAGAGAAACATAAGTAGTACACCCCAAAGCATCTCATCAAAGAATTAATTATAGGAGTGTTTTAAATGAATCATGAAATAGTGGATATTACGATTATCGGCGGAGGTCCAACTGGATTATTTTCTTCGTTCTACGCAGGCATGCGTGAGATGTCAGTTAAAATTATCGATAGTTTGCCACAGCTTGGTGGCCAATTGATCGAGTTATATCCTGATAAATACATTTATGATGTAGGCGGATTCCCTAAAATTTTGGCGAAAGATTTAGTGGCAAACTTAGTGACACAAGCGTACTATGCAAAACCTGAAGTTTGTTTAGGGGAAGCAGCAATGTCCATCGAAAAGAAGGAAGATCACTTTGTTTTAACAACGGATAAAGGTCAGCATTTGACACGTACCATTTTATTGACTGCAGGAATTGGGGCTTTTCAACCACGTAAAATTGGATTGAAAGAAGAACCTACTTTTGAAGGCAAAACATTACACTATGGTATTAAAGACTTGTCTATGTTTAAAGATCAGAATATCTGTGTTTGTGGCGGGGGAGACTCTGCACTAGACTGGGCATTGATGCTTGAAGATATCGCAAGTCAGGTCACACTGGTTCACCGTAGAGAACGTTTCACTGCGCATGAAACAAGTGTTAATCAACTGCGCGAATCTAGTGTCAATGTGTTAACTTCACATGCTGTAAGTGAGTTACATGGCGATGGAGATACATTGGATAAAGTTGTACTAAAGGAAAAAGACGGCAGCGTGAAAGAACTCACATTCGATCATGTAGTAGTCAATTACGGAAATATTTCCTCACTCGGCCCATTGAAAGACTGGGGCTTAGATATGGATCGTAATTCTATTATAGTTAACTCTCGCATGGAAACGAATATTGAAGGCATTTATGCAGCTGGTGATGTAACAACATACGACGGCAAAGTGAAATTGATTGCGGTAGGTATGGGCGAAGCGCCGGTTGCAATCAGCCACGCGAAAGCGTTCTTAGATCCGAAAGCGAAAGTGCAGCCGTTGCACAGTACGAGCATTTTTGGTTAATAGAATAGTATGCACCTTGTATGGAGAGTTGTTCACCGTACAAGGTGTTTTTATGTAAGTACTATAAAAGGCTATCTCAAGAGAATTCTCGAGATAGCCTTTTTCATTGCGAACCGATTATCGATTTGTAGTCTCATAATCAGCTACTTTGACCAGTTGTTTACCTAAATTTGTTCCATCGAATAAACCTAGAAATGCATCTGGAATATTTTCGAAGCCTTCAACAATCGTTTCTTCATACTTCAATTTACCTTCCAAAAGCCATTTACCTAAATCAGTTGATGCAGTAGCGAAGTCTGCCGCATAATCTCCTACGGTAAAGCCTTTCATCAACGCGCTTGTTTTGATCATCGTAGATTGAATACGAGGACCGTTGTCTTGTCCTTCTTTATTGTAAGAGGAAATAGCGCCACATAGTGCAATTCGCGCATGTTTATTAAGCAATGTAAAGACTGCATCCGTCACTTCACCGCCGACATTGTCAAAATAGACATCTACACCGTTAGTTGCAGCTTTAGCTAAGTCTTCATTAAAGCTATCCAGTTTATAATTGACTGCCTCATCAAAGCCCAGTTCATTTTTTAAGTACTCGATCTTCTCTTGAGTACCTGCAATTCCGATCACTTTGGCACCTTTCATTTTAGCGATTTGGCCCACTACTGAACCAACTGCCCCAGCAGCACCAGAAACAACGACTGTTTCACCTTCTTGAGGTTTACCGATATCGAGTAACCCAAAGTATGCAGTTAGGCCTGTCATGCCAAGGATACCTAAGTGTGTAGTAATCGGGGCGATAGTTGGATCGATTTTACGTATTTCTTTCTCGGAAGCTGCCGTATATTCTGCCCAATTTAAGTTCCCTACAACAAAATCTCCGGCTTTAAATGAATCGCAAGTAGATTGTGTAACCTCGCCAACGACTCCACCGGTAATCACTTCATCCAGTTTAAATGGAGGAATATAAGATTTTGCATCTATCATTCTTCCTCGCATGTACGGATCAACGGATACATAGAGCGTACGAACAAGAACCTCATGGTCTTTCAGTTCAGGCATAGGCTTTTCTACAAAATCGAACGCTTCCATAGTAGGCAAGCCTTTCGGTCGGTTTGCTAAATGTATTTCTCTTTGCATCTCTCGTGTCATGTAAAGTCCTCCTATTTTTATCTATATTACAACTTATGAACTTACTAAAGGTAAGCTTAATTACAAGGTTACTAGCATGCAGTACTGATGTCAATTAATTGCACTGAATGGAAGAGTTCAACCGTATTCATTCGAGTGAATCAATTAATATATGTTCAACAATTAATGATTTGAGTGGACATTTTCTTAATGTCAAAGTAGAGTAGAGACGTAGACTTTCAGAAAAATTAATGATCTAGCCGTAAAGGAGCTAACCAGATGAAAAAGGTTTTGGTTGTGGAAGATGAACAGTCAATAGCTACTCTTTTGCAATACAACTTAGAGCAGGCAGGATACACCGTTTACATAGCCCGAGATGGTAATACAGCAATTTCGATGACACTTTCTGAAGAACCGGATTTATTATTGCTTGATATTATGCTGCCCGGAATGGATGGCATGGATGTATGCAAAAAACTTCGCCAGGAAAAGATCCATACACCTATTTTAATGTTGACAGCGAAAGGCGATGAATTCGACAAAGTCCTTGGACTCGAACTGGGAGCAGATGACTACTTAACAAAGCCCTTCAGTCCACGAGAGGTACTTGCACGTGTGAAAGCCATCTTGCGCAGAATAGAGTTACAGGATTCTGAACACGTAAAAGAACTGGAAACGGAACTTAGTAATGGTAGTTTACTAGTTCATCCAGATCGAATTGAAGCCTTTTTGGATGGAAGCCCTTTAGAATTAACTCCAAAAGAATTTGAACTGCTTTTGTACTTAATGCGTCATTCTGGTAAGGTACTACACCGCGAGCAGTTGTTAAATGCGATATGGAATTATGACTACACTGGAGATTCTCGTATCGTAGATGTTCATATCAGTCACCTGAGGGAAAAGATTGAACCGGATACAAAAAGTCCAGTGTATATTAAGACTGTTAGAGGATTTGGTTATAAATTTGAAGAAGTGACAAACTGAATACTGTAGATACATACGAAAGCTGAAGACGAATCCATAGAGGATTGTGTCTTCAGCTTTTTACTATACCGGCGTGAGCATCTCATTTCTTTACAACGATATAGGGAGTGATCGATCTATACAGAACCTTTACACAATCTTTACGTTTCATCCATCACTCTTTAATATGCATTGTCTATAGTAAAGAAGCAGTAGGAAATTCATATTAAAACGAAAAATCCTAGGGGGCACAGTGATGAAGAAGCGTAATCGAATTACCGTATTGGCATTTGTTTTACTTTGTACGTGGGTGGTCGCAGCTTGCAGTAGTACGAAAGCGAATGATAGTGATAAGGGAGAAGCGAAACAAGAAACAGAGCAAGCAGCTGAACCTATCATGGCAGTAGGATCGAGTGCATTGCAACCATTAGTAGAGGCAGCTGCACAGCAATATACGATAAAAAATCCAGGGGCAGTCATTAATATTCAAGGCGGAGGCAGCGGTACTGGGTTAAGTAAAATTAGCGAAGGTGCAGTAGATATTGGGAACTCGGATGTATTCGCAGAAGAAAAAGAAGGCGTGGACGCGAGTAACTTAGTCGATCATAAAGTGGCGGTTGTTGGAATGGGACCAGTAAGTCATCCAGAGACAGGTGTAGAAGATGTTACGACTGAAGAATTGGTCGGCATTTTTACAGGAGAAATCAAAAACTGGAAAGAGCTGGGCGGAGTGGATCAAGAAATTATTGTCATCAACCGTGCAAAAGGCTCCGGAACGCGTGCAACATTTGAAGCATTTGCATTGCAAGGAAAAGAACCAATGGATGCGCAAGAGCAGGATTCATCAGGTACGGTCCGAAAAATTGTAGGTGAAACACCGGGAGCAATTAGCTACTTGGCATTCTCATACTTTGATCAAACGACTACCGCTTTAAAAGTCAACGGTGTAACACCCGACCGTAAAAGTGTCGAGTCCAATGATTGGGAAATCTGGGCGTATCAACATATGTATACAAACGGCGAAGCGAAAGGTCTAGCGAAAGAATTGATTGATTATATGTTGTCGGAAGATGTACAGGAAACTCTACTCCCGGAAATGGACTACTTACCGGTAACAGGTATGCAGGTGGAACGAGATGCACAAGGAACTGTCACAAAAAAGTGATTAAAACTTGCAAGTTTCTCCAATCTCGAAAGGAGAGTACATGATGGCGAAGATGATCAAAGAGACGGAACATCCATTGTACAGAAAAAGCAATAAAATGCGTATGGAGCGATTTGGTAAAGGGCTAACTTTTCTCTCAGTAGCCCTGACCGCAGCCATCACCGCAGCCATATTATTTCTAGTCTTTTCAAAAGGTTTATCCACGTTCATCATGAATGATGGTAGTGTCAAAGACTTCTTTACAGGTACGACTTGGAACCCAGCGGAAGTAAATTCCCTGGGTAAGCCAATTATTGGTGCATTACCTTTTCTAGTGGGTTCATTAGCTGTCACAGGAATATCCGCGCTACTATCCGCACCACTAGCAATTGGCGCTGCAATTTTCATGAGCGAAATTGCACCGAAAACAGGAAAGAGAATCATGCAGCCGGTGATCGAGCTGTTAGTAGGCATTCCTTCCGTTGTCTATGGATTTATTGGGTTAACTGTCGTAGTACCATTTTTACGCGATCTATTTCCTGGTAGCGGATTTGGTATTGCAGCGGGAACCATTGTGTTATCTGTCATGATTTTACCGACAGTCACGAGTTTAGCACTGGATGCTATTCAGGCGGTGCCACGTTCATTACGTGAAGCATCGCTGGCGCTAGGTTCAACAAGATGGCAAATGATTTGTGAAGTTGTATTAAAAACTGCGAAACCCGGCTTAATGATGGCTGTTATTTTCGGAATGGCACGAGCTTTTGGCGAAGCTCTAGCTGTACAGATGGTCATTGGAAATGCTGCGGTCATTCCGCATTCGTTATTTGAACCAGCCTCTACACTTACTAGTATTTTAACAATGGGCATGGGGTATACCGTAATGGGGCAAATTGAAAATAATGCGCTCTGGTCACTTGCACTTGTACTTTTACTGATGTCGCTATTCTTCACGATCACAGTACGAATGATTGGAAAGGGGAAAAGTAGCTAATGTCTGCTAAAAGTAAAGATCAACTCGCTACGGCTGGATTGTACGTCATTGTAGGCGTCATTATTACGGTCTTGGCAGGATTACTTGGATTTGTCTTTGTCAAAGGGATACCTCAGATTAGCTGGCAATTCATCACCTCTCCACCACAGATTTTTAAAGAAGGCGGAGGAGTAGGACCGCAACTATTCAATTCCTTTTATTTACTAGTTTTGACCCTAATTATCTCAGTGCCAATTGCGATTGGTGCGGGGATTTATTTAGCAGAGTATGCAAAAGATCACTGGGTCATTCGTTGTATTCGTGTACTCATTGAAGTGCTTTCTTCGCTCCCTTCCATAGTAGTAGGATTATTCGGATTCCTGTTTTTCGTGTTGTATATGGGGTGGGGTTTTTCGATCTTGTCAGGTGCCTTCGCGCTATCGGTATTCAATTTGCCGTTACTTGTGCGAGTCGTAGAGCAATCTATTAGTAATGTGCCAAAATCACAGCGCGAAGCAGGATGGGCGCTTGGATTTTCAAAATGGGAAACCATTATAACAGTCATACTTCCAGCGGCATTGCCTGGAATTGTAACGGGTGTCATATTGGCATCAGGCAGAGTGTTCGGAGAGGCGGCAGCCTTGATTTACACAGCAGGAATGAGTACACCCATTATAGATTTCACTAATTGGAATCCATTGTCGCCGACATCTCCTTTAAATCCCTTTAGACCGGCAGAAACTATGGCGGTTCATATTTGGAAAATTAACGGAGAAGGTATCATGCCAGACGCAGCGGCAATCTCTGACGGAGCAGCAGCATTATTGATCATTTCGATTTTATTTTTTAATTTCGCATCACGCATTATCGGCAATTTGATGTTTAAAAAAATGAGCGCCAATTAAAAGGAGAATCTTTATGCAATCAGTTGCTTTACAACCTGTCACAATGAAAACGGATAGAACTAAACTCGTTGACAGTCCTGACTTTCAACGCAATTCCGTGTTGCAAACTACTAATTTATCAGTGTATTATGGCGGGCATTGTGCTGTTGATCAAGTCAGTCTAGCGTTTCCCAAACAATCTGTTACGGCACTAATAGGTCCGTCGGGATGTGGAAAATCCACTTTCCTGCGTTCTATTAATCGAATGAATGATGACATCGACCAATGTCGTACGGAAGGAGAAGTCTTTTATCAAGGGGTAGACCTGCATTCACCCTATGTGAATTTACATGAAATACGCAAACAGATTGGCATGGTATTTCAAAGACCTGTACCATTCGCAAAATCTATCTTTAAAAATGTTGCAGCTGGCCCCATGCGAGACGGAGTGAAAGATAAGAAGGAATTACAAAGAATTGTAGAAGATAGCCTGAAAAAAGCGGCGCTGTGGGAAGAAGTAAAAGATCAATTACATACATCTGCATTGAGTCTTTCAGGTGGACAGCAACAACGTCTTTGTATCGCGAGAGCACTAGCGATGCAACCGAGCGTTTTATTACTCGATGAACCTGCATCTGCCCTTGATCCAGTCTCGACAGCAAAAATCGAAGAACTGATATCACAATTAAAAAAAGATTATACGATTGTGATCGTCACACATAATATGCAACAAGCCGCACGTATATCGGATGAAGTAGCGTATTTTTATATGGGGCGTGTGATTGAACATGGACCGACTGAACAGATTTTTACTAATCCACGTCATGACCAAACAGCACATTATATAAATGGACGTATTGGATAGGGGAGATTGAAATGAATGTAGTGGACACTATAGAACAATCAGTCATTCAAACAGAAAATCTGCAGTTCTATTATGGTACACATCACGCACTAAAAAATATTAATCTGAAGTTTGAAGAGAAGAGAATCACAGCACTTATAGGACCGTCCGGATGTGGCAAATCAACTTTTCTACGGACGATGAATCGAATGAATGATCTAATACCCGGAGTGAAGACAGAAGGAGCAATTTGGATCGGTAAAGAAAATATAACGGATTCATCTATTGATCCAGTGGAATTACGAAAGAAAGTAGGAATGGTCTTTCAACATGCATCCGTCTTTCCATTTTCAATTTATGAAAACATTGCGTATGGACCACGTATTCATGGAGAAAGAAATAAAAAAGTACTGGATGAAATCGTAGAAGAGAATCTACGCGCTGCCGCTCTATGGGACGAAGTAAAAGACCAATTGAACCAATCTGCTACAGGGCTCTCAGGTGGGCAACAGCAACGGTTAACCATTGCACGGTCATTAGCGACTAAGCCGGAGATATTATTGATGGATGAACCCACTTCAGCCCTAGATCCCATCTCTACTGCTAAAGTCGAGGAGCTGATCCAAACGTTAAAAGAGCACTATACGATCATCATCGTCACGCATAATATGCAACAAGCTGCGCGAATATCTGATTTTACAGCATTCTTTCTAAATGGAGAAGTAAAAGAGTATGGACAGACAGCTACCCTATTTAGCGATCCGTTATTTTCTGAGACGAAAGAGTATATAGCAGGAAAGTTTGGTTGAATATTGAAGCGGAGTATGAAAATAGTATCAAAACTTGTTACATAATAAAGTAAACAGCCAGCTTCCTATATAAGGATGCTGGCTGTTCGTGTATTAAGAATTAATTTTGCTCGCACGTGATGCTTCAATTTTTGCCATTCGTGCGTCGTATTCATCCACTGTCATATCGTGTTCAACAAAATAACGGTTACGAGGATGTGTACGGCAATCGTCTGAACAACTGCGCATATAGAAGTGTTCATTCTCTTCTGAGCATAGAATTTTCGCATTACACTCGGGATTTGCACAGTTTACATAGCGCTCACAAGGTGTGCCATCAAAATGATCGCGTCCTACGATGACGTGCTCTACTTGGTTAATTGGAACTGCAATACGCTCATCGAATACGTAACATTGACCATCCCACAACTGTCCTTTTGCTTTAGGGTCTTTACCGTAAGAAACGATACCGCCGTGTAAATGCGCTACATCTTCGAATCCTTCACGTTTCAACCAGCCAGTGAACTTCTCACAACGAATGCCACCCGTACAGTACGCAAGAATCTTCTTGCCTTCAAGTTGTTCTTTGTTTTCCATTACCCATTCAGGAAGATCACGGAAATTCTCAATATCCGGGCGAATTGCACCACGGAAATGACCTAGGTCATACTCATAATCATTACGAGCATCTAATACAATAGTGTTCTCATCTTGCATTTGCTGTAAGAACTCTTCAGGTTCTAAATATTCACCTGTAAGTTCTAACGGATTGACATCTTCAGGTAAGCTAAGGTTGACAATCTCTGGACGGAAGCGAACGTGCATTTTTTTGAATGCATGGCCATCTGTTTCATCAATTTTAAACCATACATCAGCAAAACGTGGATCAGCTTTCATATGCTCCATATACGCATCGGTTTGTTCGATCGTTCCGGAACAAGTACCATTGATGCCTTCAGCCCCTACAAGAATACGCCCTTTTAATCCAGTTTCTTTACAGAACTCCAAGTGTGAAGCCGCAAACTCTTCAGGCTCCTCAATCGTTACATACTTATAAAACAATAATACTCGATAGTCTTTCTTTTCCATGTAAATTACCGCCTTCTGTTTGATCTTTGCAATAGACAACAGCCGAGATCGGTGTGTACAAAGGGATTGTGTGTCCCCTGAACCCGAATTTGCAAGAATCGGGCCCAGAATAGTATAGCATAATTTCATTTTTGAGAAAAGGATTCAAAAAGTTATTTTACCTAAATACCTTTTTAAAAGTAAAACGTGATTACACACGGCTTTGTATCATGACTGACTTGTTGTATACTAGGAGATGGAAATACTTTCAAACCTGTCAATTGTAAGTTAAGATAGTTGATTGTAAAATATATAAGTGGAATTCAGAATGCTTTTAACGCAAAGGGTATAGTGATTCTGACACTAGTAAACTGTGATATGCATTCAACGCTGGGCAGTGTGGAGTAAAGGAGTCCTTTCATGAAAGATACAAATAAAAAACGTCGATCACCATGGATTGATCGTGCGTTAATTATCACGATCATAACATTGGTATCTATTACACTACTATTAATAGTAAATGTTATAAAAAATAAAGAATCTAGCTCTGCTAAACAGGTAACACATGAAGTCATACCTGCGCCGAAACAGAAAGTGTCGATAGAATCGACCACTTCTCCTTACCCAGGTATTAAAATGTTGACGGAGAAACCTGAAGACTCAAAGTATCCTTTTGTCATTCGTTATCCGCAAACGGAGTACGATTGCTTTAATCGGCAAGTGTTAGACTATGTAGATGAATTGAAAACGACGTATGCCAATAAGCAACAAAAGAAAAAAAGAGTGTCGAAGTTAGATGTATCTTTTGAAACACTCCAGCATCTTTCAGGAAATTATTCTTTTGTCATGACAGCTGTTACGTACTTTGCTGATCAAGATAGTCAAACGGAAATTCAAACATTTCATATCAATCCTGAAACAGGAAACGAACTAATAATTGAAGATATTGTGGATCATAATCTGGAGAAGCTAAAGCGTATGGTGAGTGTCGTGCGTGACGAAATACATCATAGTCCTTCGTTACAAGATGATGTGATAAAGGAAAGTGTATGGCATCCTACTGAACCGATGTGGGTCAACTATCGTAACTTCGCTTTAACAGATGATTCATTAATTCTTTATTTTGGTACTGGTGAATTCACAAAGAGGCAAGCTGGGCCGGCAACAGTAGAAATTCCACTACGTAAATTGAATCCATTCCTAGCAAAGGAATTCCAAGTAGCAACAGATGATACTAAAAAAGAAAAGACTATTGCTTTAACTTTTGATGATGGTCCGGATCCAAATTATACGGTTAGGATTTTAAAAACACTTGAGAAATACGATGCAAAAGCTACATTCTTTATGCTAGGTAATCGAGTAAATTCCTATCCTGATATTGCCAAGAAAGTAGCCGAAGCTGGACATGAGATAGGTAATCACTCATGGAATCACCCTTCATTAACAGGTATACCCGATGACGCTCTTCATAGTGAGGTAAAAGGCACATCGGATATCATTGAAGCTGTAATTGGGCAACCTGCAACTGTTTTCAGGCCTCCCTATGGGGCTGTAGATGATCGGGTAAGAGAAAGCACAAAATTACCTGTAGTTTTATGGAATGTAGATACATTGGATTGGGAACATCATGACCCAGAGTTGTTATTTGAACATATTATAGAAGATGCTCGTGCAGGTAGTATAATTTTGATGCATGATATTCATAAATCCACAGCAGATGGACTGGACGCGGTACTCGAAAATTTGCAGTCTCAAGGCTATAAATTCGTGACTGTATCTGAAATGGATGATTATTAATATGAAGTTGTTCCATTGTTTTGTCTAACAATGGAACAACTTTTGTTTTGTACAGTCCTATTTACGTATACTGTTCAAATAGCTGTAACATATAGTGAAAATAAATTGTAATGAACTGTAATTAGTGAAACACAGCATGATATACTAAACGGAATGAAATCATTGGAGGAACAACGAGCATGGAATGGAGAAATTTATACCGTGGTTTTTTGATGGGCATCAGTGACCTAGTTCCTGGTGTAAGTGGCGGAACGATTGCATTTATATTAGGGATTTATGATCAGTTGCTCATTTCAATAAGCGGATTTTTTAGCAAGGAATGGAAGAAACATATTGGATTCCTCATCCCCCTAGGTATCGGGATGGGCGCAACGATCATTATATTTAGTAAAGTGATCTCGTATTTATTGAAGTATTATCATGAACCAACTCAATACTTCTTCTTAGGGTTAATTGTAGGTGTCATTCCGTTTGTTTCAAAGCAAGCAGGACTGAGAAAGAACTTTAAATTTCAGCATATTTTATTAATGTTAGTAGTGGCCTCAGCATTAGCTTCTACAGCTTTTATGAATCCTATTGATCCCATCACAATCACCCATCTGACAGTTAAAAATACCATCATCCTATTCCTATCGGGATGGGCAGGTAGTATGGCGATGCTGCTGCCAGGTGTCAGTGGATCATTTATTTTGCTATTGTTAGGCGTTTACGCGACAGTCATTACGGCTATTTCAGACTTTAACATACCGATTATCATCGCAACAGGTTGTGGCATTGCCTTTGGGTTTGTAATTAGTAGTAAATTAATACGCTACCTTCTTTCCAACTTCCATACCGGAATGTTTGCCGTAATCATGGGATTAATCATCGGATCGATTTTTGTGATTTTCCCAGGAATGCCTGAAAGTGGTACACCGTTTGTTATGAGTGTGATTGCCATCGTCCTTGGTCTTTTGATTGCCAATATATTAAATGGCGTAGGCGATAAAGCGTAGAATGTAAAAACCGCTTGGAGAAAATCTCCAAGCGGTTTTTCATATAATTTTATTGTTCTACTATTGTTGTTGTGTTTTCAATATCTACATCTGCCATCGGAATATCCAATGCTTTCGCTACACCTTCACCATATTTAGGATCCGCTAAGTAGCAGTGACGGATATGCTTGATTTTGATCTCTTTCGGCGCGTCGCCCATATTACGTGCAGTATTCTCGAATAAACGCTGCTGCTCTTCCATGTTCAAAATATTGAACAACTTACCAGGCTGTGTGAAATAGTCATCGTCATCTTCACGGAAGTCCCAGTGATCTGCGTCGCCATGAATTTTTAGTGGTGGCTCTTTGAAGTCTGGTTGTTCTTGCCACTCACCATAGCTGTTTGGCTCGTAGTGAGTAGTAGAGCCCATATTGCCATCAACACGCATTGCACCATCACGGTGGAAGCTGTGGAACGGACATTTTGGTGCGTTAACAGGAATCTGGTGATGATTGACACCTAGACGATAACGTTGCGCATCGCCATAAGAGAATAGACGAGCTTGCAACATTTTATCAGGTGAGAATCCAATACCCGGAACGACTGCTGCTGGTGTAAACGCAGCTTGTTCTACTTCAGCAAAGTAGTTTTCAGGGTTGCGGTTTAATTCGAATTCGCCGACTTCAATTAGAGGGAAGTCTTTTTTATACCAAACTTTTGTTAAATCGAATGGATTATACGGCATTTCCATTGCTTGTTCTTCTGTCATCACTTGAATGTACATTTTCCATTTAGGGAAATTGCCATTATCGATGTTAGTTAGCAAATCGCGTTGTGAACTTTCACGGTCCGATGCAACTGTTGCTGCAGCTTCTTCATCTGTCAAATTTTCAATACCTTGCTGGGAACGGAAGTGGAACTTAACCCAGTGACGTTCATTGTTTGCATTGATCATGCTGAATGTATGGCTACCGAAACCATGCATTTCACGGTATGAACGAGGAAGACCGCGGTCGCTCATTAAAATAGTAATCTGATGGAGCGCTTCAGGTAGGCCAGTCCAGAAATCCCAGTTGTTTTTCGGACTGCGCATGTTTGTACGTGGATCACGTTTAACTGCGTGGTTCAAGTCTGGGAATTGCAATGGATCACGGAAGAAGAATACAGGCGTATTGTTTCCGACCATGTCCCAGTTTCCTTCTTCAGTATAGAACTTCAAAGAAAATCCGCGGATATCGCGCTCGGCATCTGCTGCACCACGTTCACCTGCAACAGTGGAGAAGCGTGCGAACATTTCCGTCTGTTTACCAATCTCAGAAAATAGCTTTGCTTTCGTATACTTTGTAATATCATGCGTGACAGTGAAAGTACCGTATGCTCCAGATCCTTTCGCGTGCATACGACGCTCAGGAATGACTTCGCGATCAAAGTGCGCTAATTTTTCAAGTAACCATACATCTTGTAATAGAAGTGGACCTCTTGGACCAGCGGACATAGAGTTTTGGTTATCAACTACAGGTGCACCCGCAGCAGTCGTTAATTTTCTTTTTTGAGAATTGTTCTCATTTTTATTCAAAATATATTCCTCCTCAGTTGTTGGTTTATAACCTATGAATACTATTATACCAAAGCTAAATTGAAAAAGATAGGCTTATTAATAATAATTATCATCCGATAATTATTATTAATAAGTATAGATTATTATGTACTGCATATTTATCATAATTTGTTGCCAACTATTTGTCTAGAAATACGATTTAGATTAAGTATCATTGTAGAATGATGTATAATAACAGGAGAAAATGTTTCGCATAGAAAGGACATCAATATATGAGCACTATGAAAAAAACGTTTCTTTATTCCATTGTACTATGCAGTTTATCGTTAGTATTAGTCGCATGCAGTGATAAAGAAAAAGTAGCACCACTAGAAACAACATCTGAACTAACTCCTGAAATTCCAGAAGAAGAGGAAGTCGTTGTGGCAGCTGTAGCAGACGAAGAGTTATATCAGAAAGTAGTGAATCAGCTAAAACAGGCGGGTTTAACAGTAGGCGAACCAACTGAAGCTGCGATTGATATGTTTAAAGCAGAAAGTGGCATGGTAGTAACGATCAATGGGGATGCTTTACTTCCATTACATCTTTATAAGCTGGATCCATCTGACAAGCGCCTTGAAATAGTAGAAGAGACAGGCAATCTTCCGGTATTTATCGGCAGTAAGACAGAGCAGTTGGCCGTGAAAAAAATAGATCACTTCATTATATATCTTCATAAAGGACATCCTGATTACGATGAGGTTATGAAAATATTAGATACGATATGATTAAAACGACTTGCTTCCATTTAAGGGGAGTAGGTCGTTTTTTGTATATTCGAAGATTGACGTATTGTATGAGGGGCTTAGTGAATTAGCAAATTATCAAATGATCATAACAACAGCTTACCCGCTCATAACTTTCGTCAAGCGCTCATAGTTCTTGCATACCCGCTCTATAGCATGTTCTAACCGCTCATACTTACGAAGCACCCGCTCTATCATACTCGTTAACCGCTCAATGTAGTCATTCACCTGACAATGAACATAAAGGATCTGCCCATACAACAGAAATCCTAGCCTACAACCCGCGGAGCATAAGAGAAAAACTACTAAAATTCAGTCAAACCGCCATCTTTCACGTGCTGTTACAAAGCCGCCATAACTTATAGACAATTTCGTCATAAGTTTGCAGATTTGTAACAGGAATATCGTACATAGTTCACGAACTAATTTTCGTTCTGCGTTATTCTAGGTAGTAGAAAGACAGTTCGAAAGGAGATCAACAAAAATGTTGGAAGAAGTCTTATTAGCGAGAATCCAATTCGCATCTACTACATTATTCCATTTCATTTTCGTCCCTTTGTCCATCGGCCTAGCACTGATTATAGCGATCATGCAAACGATGTATGTAGTGAAGAAGGATGAAATCTACTTAAAAATGACGAAATTCTGGAGTGTTTTCTTTCTGATCAACTTCGCGATTGGCGTAGTGACCGGAATCATTCAAGAGTTTCAATTTGGAATGAACTGGTCGGCTTACTCTAGATTTGTTGGAGACATCTTTGGTGCTCCACTAGCTGTTGAAGCTTTACTAGCATTTTTCTTGGAATCTACGTTTATCGGAATTTGGATCTTCGGTTGGAATAAGCTACCGAAGAAATTACATTTAGCTTGTATTTGGTTAGTATCTATTGGAACGGTCATGTCCGCATTCTGGATTTTGGCAGCTAACTCGTTCATGCAAAATCCAACAGGCTATGTATTACAAAACGGCCGTGCGGAAATGAATGATGTAGTAGCCTTGCTGATGAATGAAAAATTATGGGTCGCGTTCCCACATACGATTTTCGGCAGTTTTGCTACTGGTGCATTCTTCGTAGTCGGTGTCAGCGCGTGGTATTTGATCAAGAAACGAAAAGTAGACTTCTTTAAAAAGTCTTTGACCATTTCATTAGTCGTCGGTATGTTGTCAGGTCTCGGTATTGCGTTTACAGGTCACGCACAAGCTCAATATTTGATGCATGCACAACCAATGAAGATGGCTGCAGCAGAAGCACTATGGGAAGATAGTGGAGATCCGGCTGCATGGACATTGTTCGCAAAGATTGACGTGGAAAATCGAGAGACAACTAAACGACTTGATATACCTTATATGTTGAGTTATTTAACATACAGTGAGTTTAAAGGGAAAGTACAAGGTATGAACGCATTGGAACAACAAATGATTGAAAAGCATGGGGAAGGGGAATATCTTCCACCTGTTAAAACGACATTCTGGAGCTTCCGTATAATGGTTGTTACAGGCGGTACACTACTTGGATTAGGTGCACTTGGTTTGTTCCTAACGTTCCGAAAGAAAATTATGGAGTCCGTTTGGTTCTTACGACTTCTAATAGTGGGGATTTTCCTACCGTTTATAGGAAACTCATTTGGTTGGATTATGTCTGAAATGGGACGGCAGCCATGGGTAGTAAATGGCTTAATGAAAACAGCTGATGGAATTTCACCGAACGTCTCAGCAGGGCAGATTCTATTTTCACTTATTTCGTTTTCTACCATCTATACGATTCTCGGTATCATCATGGTCGTATTGTTCGTGAAATTCATCCAGCGTGGTCCGGAAGAACAGCCAGAAGAGGATGTATCGGCTACAGATCCGTTTGAAACAGGAGGTGCAGGACATGCCATTAAGTGATATTTGGTTCATATTGATCGCTGTCCTATTCATAGGATTTATCTTCTTAGAAGGATTTGACTTCGGTGTCGGAATGAGTACGAAGTTTTTAGCACGTAATGATTTGGAAAAACGAGTTGTCATGAATACAATTGGACCCGTTTGGGATGCTAATGAAGTATGGCTGATTACTGCAGGTGGTGCGATGTTCGCTGCATTCCCACACTGGTATGCGACCGCTTTTAGTGGTTTCTATTTACCATTTGTTGTCTTGTTACTAGCCTTCATCATACGAGGTGTAGCATTCGAGTTTCGTAATAAGGTCGATTCGAAAGCTTGGGTCAAGACATGGGACTGGGCGGTGTTCATCGGTAGTATCTTACCTCCATTCCTATTTGGCGTATTCTTCACGAGCTTAATTCGTGGATTACCGATTGATGGAGATATGAACATGTATGCAAGCTTTACGAGTTTCATAAATGTCTACACAGTTATTGGTGGTGTGACATTTGTTCTGTTATCGTATCTGCATGGTTTGCTGTTTATCGGCTTGAAAACTGTAGACGACTTACGAGAGCGTGCAAATGCAGCAGCACGTAAAGTGTACGCATTGACTGGTGTATTCCTCGTATTATTTATCATCTTTACGTATTTGGATACAGATGCCTTTACAGATCATGGAGCTATTTTGATTCCGATGTATGGTTTGACGGTTGTATTATACGGATTACTGTTCTTCTTCTTGAAAACAAAACGAGAAGGACTGAGCTTTACGATGACTGGTCTAGTGTTAATCATTGTCATGGCAAGCTTTTTCATCGCGCTATTCCCGAATGTGATGATCAGTTCAATGGATCCTGCATTTAATATGTCGATTGCAGATGCAGCTTCAGGAGACTATTCATTGAAAATCATGACGATCGTAGCGTTTACTATGGTGCCAATCGTTTTGGCGTATACAATATGGAGTTATTACGTGTTCCGTAAACGGTTGACAGGTGATAAGGAGCATCTAGAATACTAATGGATAAATACTTGCTTCAATACAAAGGAAGTAAACAAGTGATGGTATTGATTGGACTACTTACAGTAGTTCAGTCAATCGCTATTGTTTTTCAAGCGATCTATTTAGCAAAAGCGATTACACAATTGTTCCAAGGTGCAGACTGGAGTGAAGCACTTCGGTCATTTGTGATTTTTGTCGTAGCAAACAGTTTACGTCATGTGATCCAATGGGCGAAGGAACGTATTTCGTATCGCTTTGCCGATCTAACAGCAAAGGACTATGAGCAACAATTAGTAAAGAAGATTTTTGATCTTGGTCCTCAAGTAGTTGGAAAATATGGTTCTGGACATTTGGTAACACTTGGTCTAGAAGGTGTCCCGAAGTTCAGAAAGTATGTAGAATTGCTTATACCGCGGACGTTAGCGATGGCTATTGTTCCGTTTGTCATTGTGGTATATGTCTTTACTCTAGATATTATGTCGGCTGTGACACTCATTATAGTGTTGCCAATTCTGATCATTTTCCTAATTCTGATCGGACTCGTTTCTAAGAAGAAAATTGATGAACAGATGGATACGTACCGCTTACTTTCACGGCACTTTGTCGATTCATTACGGGGCATTGTGACACTGAAATACTTGGGGCGTAGCCGAGCGCATGAGCAGTCTATTGCTATAGTCAGTAATAAATATCGTATTGCGACGAATCGATCATTGCGCTATGCGTTTCTATCTTCGTTTTCACTGGATTTCTTTGCAAGTCTTTCTGTAGCGGTAGTGGCGGTTGAACTGGGTCTGCGATTGATCAATGGACAGATTCTTCTTGAACCGTCTCTTGCTATTTTGATTTTGGCGCCAGAATTTTTCTCGCCTGTTAGAGAGTTAGGGAATGACTTCCATGCGACAGCTGACGGCAAGGATGCAAGCTTACAAATCCACAATATTTTAGAAGAGAAAACAGTTGTTGAGCCAGTGATGGTTTCACCGATTGCTGCTTGGAACGACGTGTCGAAGATGGAATTACGCAATGTCGAAGTCAAAATTAATGAACAAACAATTTTTGAAGGTTTGGATTTAGAGTTACAAGGATTCACAAAAGTAGGCGTCATTGGTCATTCAGGAGCAGGGAAATCTACACTCATTGATGTCTTATCAGGTTTCACACTACCAACTGATGGTAGTTGCATACTGGACGGACAAGTAGTACCGCATCTAGCGACCCCTGATTGGCAAAAACAAATTGCCTATATTCCACAGCATCCTACGATTTTCCCGGATACTGTCATGGGAAATATTCGCTTTTATGAACCAGATGCTACATTGCAGGAAGTACAAGAGGCGGCGGAGCGTGTGGGTCTTGATCAGTTGATCGCAACATTCCCGGCAGGTTATGAAGAGCGGATCGGAGCGGGTGGAAGAGTTCTGAGTGGCGGAGAAGAACAGCGGATTGCGCTCGCTCGTTCGTTACTGCAACGTCGTCAAATTTTATTATTCGATGAGCCAACCGCACATTTGGATATTGAAACAGAGCATGAATTAAAGCAAATGATGTTACCGCTTCTTGAAGATAAACTCGTTGTGTTTGCTACCCATCGAATTCATTGGATGCAGGAAATGGATACCATCGTAGTACTAGAAAATGGTAAAGTGGTGGAAACGGGCTCTCACGAACAATTATTGCAGCAAGACGGAGCCTACTGTCGTTTACTTGAAGCGCGTGGAAGGGGGCATGCTGTATGAACTTGTACCAACAACATATACTTCCCTATGCCCGTAAATATAATAAAACAATACTATCGACTATACTGCTTGGAACACTGACCATTCTTTCGGCTGCGATGTTAACCTTTACATCTGGATATTTAATATCGCGTACATCGGAAAGGCCTGAAACAATATTACTCGTTTATATTCCGATTGTGGCAGTTCGGACATTTGGTATTTCGCGTGCCGCCTTACGATATGTAGAGCGTTTGCTTGGTCATAATGCCGTATTGAAAATTATTGCCGATATGCGGGTGCAGCTATATCACGTACTGGAGCCGCAAGCATTATTCATTCGTTCACGTTTTCAAACGGGAGATTTACTTGGTGCACTAGCGGATGATATTGAACATTTACAGGATGTGTATATCCGTACGCTGTTTCCTACGGTCATCGGTTTATTCTTATTCAGTTTTTCTGTAATTGTATTGGCTGTCTATGATTGGAAATTTGCGCTCATCATGGCCTTGTTACTAGCTATCGTGACGTTTGTTTATCCAATGCTTTCACTCTATATGATGAAGAAAAATCAGCTACAATCGAAAAAACTTCACAGTCAATTGTATAATACGATGACAGAAGGTATTTTTGGTTTGCGAGATTGGATCATCAGCGGCAGAAAAGAACAATTTCTTGCGTCATTTAAAGAAGAAAGCCATGCGAGTCATGCCGTTGATAAAAAACTAGCGTATTGGCAACAATCGCGTACGATGCAATTGCAAATTTTCTCAGGACTACTGGTCTTAGTCGTTGGCATTTGGGCAGGGCAGCAAGCCGCAACTGGTTCGTTGGCACCCACGTATATCGCAGCATTTACATTGGTTACGCTGCCGATTTTAGAAGGCTTGATACCTGTTTCATTCGCGATCGAACGTTTACCTGCTTATGAAGCTTCTCTGCAGAGGATTGACACTATTCATCAGCAAAACACTGCAGAGGAACAAATCGCAATGGAGCTAGGTAGTGTAGATGAAGCTTTTATAGTTCTCGACAATGTCAGTTATCGTTATGAAGGCCAGAAAGAACATGCAGTACAGAATATTTCGCTCGCGATTCAACCAGGCGAAAAAGTTGCAGTACTTGGTAAGAGCGGCGCAGGAAAATCCACTCTAATACAGTTATTATTAGGCACTGTGCAGCCGACAAGCGGACAAGTACATGTCAATGAACAATCTGCATCTCTCTATGGAGACTCTATTTATGAAATCATGAGCGTCTTGAATCAAAAGCCTTATCTATTTGCCACAACAGTTCTGAATAACATAAAACTCGGCGACGCATCCGCCACTTTAGAAGACGTACAACTGGTAGCTGAACAGGTCGGTTTGTATGAGTATTTGGAATCACTTCCTGAAGGTTTGAAAACTCAAATGGAAGAAACAGGACAACGCTTCTCGGGTGGAGAGCGTCAACGGATTGCACTGGCACGAATTTTATTGAAACAAACGCCAGTTGTCATTTTGGATGAGCCGACTGTTGGATTGGATCCAGTAACAGAGCACTCTCTTGTAGAAACACTTCATCACTCTCTAGAAGATAAAACGGTCGTATGGATTACACATCACTTAATGGGCATGGAGAAAATGGATCGTATTATTTTCATGGATCATGGTGAAGTCATCATGAACGGGACACATAAAGAGTTATTAGCTACAAATGAGAGGTATCGTCAGTTGTATGCATTGGATCAAGGTATATAATCTGATTACATTTTAGTGCCTATCATAAACAGGTATTAAAAAACGACGATGTCATTTCTTTAACAGAAAAGACATCGTCGTTTTAGTTTCTGGATATAGAGAATCGGCTAAGCTCGTTGTTTTCATCTCACTATCGCTTAGAAAAAAGGTAGATGAATGAAGTAGCCAAGTAACAAGCAAATGGTAGTTGAGACGATTACACCGGTGTAGCAAACAAGACCTATCGTTTACTATCCATCCCGCTCATACCCGGAACAAAGTATCCGAATGTCACCGTCCAGGAGCCATAGTTTATAAAACATCGCTCAATCTTGTGCATATGATGTGGCGTAAGGAATAAGTAATTTCCAACACGATGAATCAATGGTTTACAAGTTTTCTGCCAATCATATAAGTAAACAATGTGCCGACCATAACTGCGGATAGTGTGAAAACAATTGTGAATACAAACTGGAATGTACTTGCTGAAGTTAAATAACCGGCAAATGCTACAGGCACTTCATCTACTTATGATTGCCACTTTCCGATCCTATCACCAACTTGAACTTCTGTAAAAGGCACTTCTTCTGGCTTGAATGCGTCATTCTGTTCAATGAATAAAATAACAGTAGATCCAAATGCAAAATGACCAAAATCTTGACCTTTTACACAAGTAGTTTCAGAATTCGCAATGCGGACACTGTTTACATTTAAGGCACCAACCTTGACGATTGCTACTTGTCCAAAGTCAGTTGAGAGTTCCGAAATGACTCGATGGTTGGAAGAAAATACGTCGTTACGCATACGAATTCCTAAATTATTTACCGGATACGAGGTAGAACCTAATGCATAGCGATTTACTAGCGTTCCGGAAATAGGATAATGGAAATGATGATAATGTCTGGGAGAAAGATAGAATAGATAATAATAGCCATTCGTATAGCGAGAGGCTTTATCTGCGTCACCAAGCAGTGAAGCTAGACTGTATGTTTTATCTTTCACACAAAATTGTTGTTGTGTATCGATAATGCCAGAGTCGCTCAACACACCGTCAACTGGAGAGATTAAAGTCTTTGGATTGCTATCAATCAATCTTTTGCCAGTTTGTAATGAACGAGTAAAGAAGGCATTGAGACTAGTATATTGTTCAATTGGGTATTCTGCTTCGTCTATTTGAATATGATAGAACGACGCAAAAGGCTTAATTAGCGGCTTGCTAATGCGTGAGGTAGTTACTTGTTTAAGCAAAGCGGAACTGACTGGTGACCCGGTTAATTCAACAAATGATTTAAAAATACGTGTTTTCATCTTTTCTTCCTTTCATTAAAAGCATATACTAAAGAAGTGTACGAGGAGGCTGAAACTTGTTTTCATTTAGATATTTTGATTATACTAAACTCAAATCCCAATTGGCGAATATCATAACACTTTTTAATTTGTGTTTAGGGATTATAGCGATTTTACTTGTGCTTCAAGGTCATGCACATATGAGTTTGATGTTCATATTCTTCGCTGCATTATTTGATCGGTTCGACGGAATGGTAGCTAGGCATTATCATGCAGAGTCGGCATTTGGTAAAGAACTTGATTCACTCAGCGATTTAGTTTCATTCGGTGTAGCGCCTGCTATTCTACTCTATGACACCGCGTTGAATGATACGATGTGGATTGGTTTGTCCGCTGTAATTTTTTATATTTTAGCAGGCGCAGTCCGTTTAGCCCGCTATAACGTAGAAGAGTTCGATGGTTCATATTATGGCATGCCGATAACGGTAGCCGGTGTCTTACTTACCTTGAGTTATTTTGCAGTTCCGTATTTGATTGCACCTTACTTTGTGATTTATATGTGCATACTCGCATGGCTTATGGTTAGTCGGATTCGTATAGCGAAAGTGTGAAAAGTGTCTTACAGAGAATGATTCTGTGAGGCTCTTTTCATTGTATGAAGCTGTCACTGACTCAAGAATTCTGTTATGCTTAAGGAAAACTAGAAGGAGTGGTCCGTATGTCAGGTCCCGCATTAAGACAGCTTCATTCACATAGAGCGATTCATGAAGGTGGTCTTTCTGGAGCCATAATGAAAACAGATGAGCTAATAGAATATGTAGAACAAGGTGAAACAGAAATGGCTCAGCAAACTTGCGATCATTTACTAGATTATTGGAAGACGCGTGTTATTAGTCATGCGGATGCCGAAGAAGAAGGCTTTTATAAACAAGTAATGGAAGACAAGCCTGAGCTGGAGCGAGATATTATCCAGCTAACACGCGACCATGATTTGATGCGAATACTCGTTACAGATATTGAAGCGTTACGTGAGGAAGATCCAACCGTGACAACTGAAATTATGCAGAAATTTAACGGTTTGATTGTAGTGAATGAATTACATAGCCGAGAAGAAGAGCGCTTATTATTTCAATCATAAAAACTAATGACGTAGGGAAGGGGGTGGCGATCATTCAAAATCCATTAGATATATTGGATAAGTATTTTGGTTATTCAGCATTTCGAGAAGGGCAGCAACGAGTGATTGATCAAGTCTTACAAGGTGATGACTCACTTTGCGTAATGCCGACAGGTGGCGGTAAGTCGGTCTGTTATCAAGTACCAGCATTGGCGATGGAAGGAACTGTACTTGTCATTTCGCCGCTGATTTCCTTGATGAAGGACCAAGTCGATGCATTGCATCAGTTGGGTATACCGGCGGCGTATATTAACAGTACGTTATCTTCAGAAGAATACTTTGGCACAATGGATAATGCGCTCGAAGGAAAGTATAAGCTGTTGTACGTTGCACCAGAGCGACTGGATTCCGAATCCTTTCTCAACCAATTGCAAAAAATGACGATTCCCCTGATTGCAATTGATGAAGCGCATTGTATTTCGCAATGGGGACATGATTTCCGTCCAAGTTACCGAAATATCCACCGCATTTTTGATTACTTGAATAACCGTCCTATTATTCTTGCACTGACCGCCACGGCTACGCCTGAGGTACAGGATGATATATGCCAGCAATTACACATACCTCCTGTTAGCCGTGTTGTCACGGGCTTTGAACGGAGTAATCTAATATTCTCAGTGGTCAAAGCTCAAAATCGGGATCAATTCGTTAAAGAGTACACGCAGAAAAACAAAAATGAGGCAGGAATTATCTATGCTGCGACTAGAAAAGCAGTCGAGCAAGTATATTTATTGCTTGAGAAAAACGGTATTCCAGTTGCGAAATATCATGCAGGATTACCGGACTATGAACGCCAACAGCAACAAGACCGGTTCATCATGGAGGACGCACGCGTAATGATCGCAACTAACGCGTTTGGTATGGGGATCGATAAATCCAATATTCGCTACGTCATTCATTATCAAATGCCGAAGAATATGGAAAGTTATTATCAGGAAGCTGGAAGAGCAGGGCGTGATGGGCTCGACAGTGACTGCTATTTGCTATTCTCTTCGCAAGACGTCTTGACACAACGCTTCCTCATCGAACAGTCTCCGGATCCTTCCCGTGTATCGAATGAAATCAAAAAGATGCAAGTGATGGTAGATTACTGCCATACGGAAGGCTGTCTGCAAAAACATATCATCAAGTATTTTGGCGAAGATGATGTCGAAGATTGTGGTCGTTGCGGTAACTGCACCGACACGCGCGAACAGTTTGATGTAACAGTTGATACACAAAAAGTGCTTTCCTGTGTGATTCGTATGGGGCAACGGTTCGGTAAGACGATGGTTGCGCAAGTGCTGACAGGATCGAGAAACAAGAAGCTCAAAGAATTGAACTTTGATGAGCTATCGACATATGGATTGATGAAAGGACGCAATGCCAAAGACGTGGCAGATTTCATCGAATTTTTGATTTCAAAGAATTACCTACAAGTTGAAAGTGGACCGTACCCGACTATTTTTGTTAGTGAAGACGGGAAAGATGTCTTGCTAGGAAAAGTAAAAGTCTGGCGTAAAGGCGAGATGGTAACAACAGTCGTCGCTAAAGATGATCCGTTATTCAACGAACTTCGAGCGATGCGCTTGAAACTGGCACAAGAAGCGGGTGTCCCGCCATTCGTTATTTTCTCGGACAAGACATTGCGGGATATGGTAGCCAAAATGCCTGCCACTAATGAAGAGCTATTGACCGTACAAGGGGTAGGCGAAACAAAGCTTGAACGGTATGGGGAAGTATTCCTCGATATTATCGATTCGTTTTCTACACAGCAGGCGTAAAATAGGAGATGTCCAGAAAGTCGTAAAGCAACGACTTCCTGTGGCATCTTCTTTTTTATTTCTTGATTCCTTTGGCGGAGAGCATCCCCAGCTAGAGCTTCGATCCTCTCATACTCACTGCCTAACTGGCTTGGTCATAAACACTACATTCAAGACCTTACACCACACAAAAAGGTATGCCCGTTTAAGTCGTGTGACCTCGATGGACATACCTATTCGTATTAAATGTATTAAACAGGTCAATTATACTCTGTAGGCCGGGTATCTTTTCGCAGACCGATTAATGTGAAAATGGCCGCGATCAACAGAATGGCACTTGCCAGCATAAAGGCATGATGGAATTCCAAGTCCAATATGCCAATAGCGCTGGATCCTATTACAACGCCAAATGAGAAGAACGCGTAAAAGAATCCGTACGCTTTCCCTCTAGTTTCGGGTTCGGTGGAATCAATAAGCAACGAGTTGATAGAAGGAAACAAGAAGGCGAATCCAGTTCCATAGACCACCATCGCCAACATCATCCATGATAGATCGTCAACTTGTGATAAGAACAACATACTGCCACTCATCAAAAACAAGCCGATTGCCAACGTGACCATCGGACGGGCGATATCAAAAATACGGTTGATCGGTAAAACGAAAATCAATACAGCGACTAGGCCGAAAACACTCAAGAGCATGCCAGTCGTTTTCGCATCAAACTGAAGATGCTCTACTTTTAATGGAAGTACTAATGCCAACACGCCTTGTGAGAACATCAGGAAGAACGCGCCAAGGAATGCCCGGATGATACCAGGGTGACGGAAAAACGCTAACGGATTTACCGCTTTTTGTTTCGCTGTCTTCACCTTTCTTACGTATGTAAAGGAACGTAAAAATATTACAGCGCCAATTGTTAGCAGAATCATGAAGACGCCATTGATCGCCATAATGGTCACGACGCTTGTCTTAACGGAAACGATTCCACTATAAGCAGGTCCGAAAATAGCAGCAAGTCCGACAAACGCACCTGAGATCGCAGCATTTCTACCACGCTTAGAACGTTCAGAGCCATTAGCGAGAAACGTGAAGGCAGCTGGAATGATCAAACCTTCCGTCAAACCGTGTACAAATCGAATGCCGATTAATGAAACAGAACCAGAAATCAATCCATATGAGAACAACGACAAAGCCGACGTGAACAAACCAAATAATAGAATATAGAATGGACCTTTGCGATCTGTCAAAATACCTGAAATGATATTACCGAAAATATTCGCAAACGAGTAAATACCAACAGATAATCCGACGATGAAAGCGGAAGCACCGAGACCTGTAGCAAACGGACTTATGACTGGTAATTGTGAAAATAAATCAAAGAATGAGAAGAAAACTATCAAATAGACAAAAAAGCGCATAAAAGATCCTCACTTTACAAAAAAATCAACTCCTATCTATTTTAACATGAAACTTTTCGAATTGAACCGAACTGCTCAAAGTTGAACTACTCCCACTTTCACTGCGTTTAGAAGAGGGAGATTCCTAAGAATACCAGCGTAACCACTAGTTATGGATTAGGCGATCCCCGCAGTCCCTGCGGTTCGAAGTCTGATGGCTTCGTTTTTAAGGTTTATACTTGCGTTCAGATCTCGGTCATGATGGCATCTGCAATTCGGACAGTCCCATTCACGCAAGGCAAGATGCTTCACGTCTTGGTTTCTAGCCCCACATCCCGAACAAAGCTGGCTGGACGGAAATGTTTTTCCAACGATTAACACGTGTTTGCCATACCATTGCGCCTTATATTCCAGCATGAAACGAAACTGCGACCAACTCACGTCGCTGAACGCTTTCGCCAATTGGGGATTTTTGAGCAGTTTCACTACTTGCAAATCCTCGATTCCGATGACATCGTGGTTTTTGATGATTTCGGTTGATCGTTTATGCAAGTAATCTTTTCTTTTATTGGCGATCGTTTCGTGGATGCGTGCGACTACGTTCCGTTGTTTCTGATAATTTTTCGCGTCGCTCAATAGACACTTCCTCTTACGAGCCGATTCCTTCCGTCTTGAAAGAATCCGCTCTGCTTTCGCTAACTTTTTCTCCATCGAGCGAAAGAACTTTAAGTTTTCGTATACCGTTCCGTCTGACAAGACAGCGAAATCCTTCAATCCGACATCAATCCCAACTGCAGAGTTGGTATTAGGCAGTTCGGATATTACGGTTTCCACCAGGACGGACACAAAATATTTTCCAGTGGCAGTACGTCGAATGGTCGCATTCATGATTCGTCCATCTACTTCTAGACTTTTGGCGAGCTTTACCCAACCGAGCTTAAGGAGTTTAATCGCATGGCCGACAATGGCGATATTACCGTTCGTTTGTTTGGTTGTGTACGATTGAACAGGATGATTTTTCGATTTAAAGCGTGGTATAGCATTTTGTTTGTTGAAAAACCTTGCAAAAGCGTCCGCTAGATTTTTCAAGGAAGACTGAAGAGCAATACTATCGACTTCTTTCAGCCAAATCGTATCTTCTTGCTTTTTTAATTGCGTTAATTCAGAAGAACAGATGCCATATGAAAGCCCTTTGCCGGTTTCCTTAAAGGTGTGTTCCCACTTGTACAAGAAGTGATTAAAGACAAACCGGCTGCAGCCAATGGTTCTGGCAATCAACATCTGCTGTTCTTTCGTTGGATAGATTCGGAACCGAAACGCTTTGTGGATCAGCATGAAGTGCACCTCCATCATAGAGAATGTATGTTCCTATTGTAGCAGACTGGTACACTTTTTGGCTAGCGCCAACCGACATACATCTCCCGCTTACTCATAGGACCGTGCCCAATTCATTCCTTGAAGCGGGAGTCTTCTGTCGGAAATAAGATAAATATTCGCAATCTATCATCCTTCGCGGTAAAATGAGAAACGTAAACAACAAAGCAAAAGGGGATGAGTGATCTTGACGAAAGAAATTCGAGTAGGAATCGCTGGTTACGGTAATTTAGGGCGTGGAGTAGAGTCAGCTATCAGTCAAAATAAAGATATGACGTTAGTTGGCGTATTTACGCGCAGAGAGCCTAAAGACGTACAATTACTATCAGAGCAAGTACCTGTTCATAAGCTGGACGAAATTGAATCATTTACAGAAGATATTGATGTATTGATTTTATGTGGTGGATCTAAAAATGACTTGCCAGAACAAGGGCCAGCACTTGCAAAACACTTTACAACAGTAGATAGTTTTGACACGCATGCGAAGATTCCAGAGTATTTCGCGGCAGTTGATGAAGTAGCTAAAGAGGCTGGAACTACAGCGATTATTTCTGTCGGATGGGATCCGGGGTTATTTTCGATCAATCGCTTAATGGGTGAATCCATTTTGCCTGAAGGTGAAACTTATACATTCTGGGGTAAAGGCTTAAGCCAAGGTCACTCCGATGCAGTCCGTCGTGTTGAAGGTGTGAAAGCAGGCGTTCAGTACACATTGCCGGCTGAGGACGCGATCAATCGTGTGCGTAACGGTGAGCATCCGGAGCTTTCAACTAAAGATAAACATACACGTGAATGTTATGTCGTTCTTGAAGAAGGAGCTAGTGCAGATCAAGTACGTGAAACGATTGTTACTATGCCTGATTACTTCGCAGATTACGATACGATCGTTCATTTTATTACGGAAGAAGAACTTCGTCTTGACCATGCGAAGATGCCACATGGCGGTTTCGTCATTCGCAGTGGCAACACAGGTAAGCACACAGATCAAGTTATAGAGTTCTCACTTAAATTAGATAGCAATCCCGAATTTACATCCAGTGTTCTAGTCGCGTATGCAAGAGCGGCTTATAAATTGCAGCAAAAAGGCGATACTGGGGCGAAGACAGTTTATGATATAGCACCGGGTTTGTTATCGCCTAAATCACCTGCAGCTATTCGTAAAGAATTATTGTAATACCTGAAAAGTATTTTGGAATGTAGAATGAGGAGGCGAAACCTTTTATGAAACTAGATGAGACGTTAGAGATGCTAAAAGAATTAACAGATGCACGAGGAATTCCGGGCAATGAGCGCGAAGCACGTGATGTCATGACGAAGCACATCAAACCATATGCAGACGAAATCGATCATGACGGACTCGGTTCACTGATTGCTAGTAAAGAAGGCGATGCAAACGGGCCGAAGATTATGATTGCAGGACACTTGGATGAAGTAGGCTTCATGTTGACGCGAATCGATGATAAAGGCTTCATTTACTTTCAGACAGTAGGTGGCTGGTGGTCACAAGTTATGCTAGCACAACGCGTTTCCATCGTGACACGTTCAGGTGAGACGATTACAGGCGTGATTGGTTCAAAGCCGCCACATATACTTCCACCTGAAGCTCGCAAGAAACCTGTCGATATTAAAGACATGTTCATTGATGTAGGCGCAGAGTCAAAAGAAGAAGTTATTTCATGGGGCGTTCTCCCAGGAGATATGATCGTACCGTATTTCGAATTCACGGTTATGAAAAATGAAAATTATTTGCTTGCAAAAGCATGGGATAATCGTATCGGCTGTGCCATCGCTATTGAAGTGATGAAGCAGTTGAAAGATGAAAAGCACCCAAACCGTTTGTTTAGTGTAGGGGCTATTCAAGAAGAAGTTGGTTTGCGTGGAGCGAAAACAGCGACGAATAAAATTCAGCCGGATATCGGTTTTGCAGTTGACGTAGGAATTGCAGGGGACACACCGGGCGTTACAGCAAAGGAATCTGTTGGTACAATGGGTGACGGTCCACAGATCTTGTTGTATGACGCTTCGATGGTATCTCATAGAGGATTACGTAATTTCGTAGTCGATACAGCAGAAGAGCTAAATATTCCGTATCAATTTGCGACGATGTCCGGTGGCGGAACGGATGGTGGCTCCATCCACGTAAGCGGAACAGGAATCCCTACATTGGCTATTTGTATCCCAACTCGTTACATCCATAGTCATGCGGCAATGCTTCACCGTAAAGACTTTGAGAATACAGTTAAACTGTTAGTTGAAATTGTTAAACGTCTGGACGCAGATGCAGTGAAAAACATTACATTTGAATAAACTATACGATTACTCAGCGATGCCCAAAATGCATCGCTGTTTTTAATGAAATAATATGAAAAGTTATAAAAATTCATTTGACTTCATAAATATACAAATGTATACTTGTTTATACATACTTCAAATGGATGGTAGGGGATCAACAAATGGTAAAAACAAATCAAACAACTACAGGCATAGACAAAGATAGCTTAAAAGGACGCGACTTTTTAACATTACTCGATTATTCTAGTGAGGAAATTGCGTATCTTATACAACTGGCATATGACATGAAGCAAGATTCATTGGCTGGTAAGAAGCCAGACATCTTAGCAGGTAAGACACTGGGCATGATTTTTGAGAAGAACTCCACTCGTACACGTATTTCATTCGAAGTGGGCATGATCCAATTGGGCGGACATGGTCTGTTTATGAATGCACGCGATTTACAGATTGGACGTGGAGAGTCTGTTTCAGATACAGGGAAAGTATTATCCGAGTTTTTAGACGGTGTGATGATCCGTGCGAAATCTCATAAAATGGTGGAAGAGTTGGCAGAACATACTTCAGTTCCAATCATAAACGGATTGACTGATCTATTTCACCCGTGCCAAGCGATGGCGGATTTACTTACAATCAAAGAAGTGAAAGGCGATTTGAAAGGCTTAAAACTCTCTTACATTGGAGACGGGAACAACGTAGCACATTCATTAGTAATTGCCGGTGCGCATATGGGCATGCACGTTTCTGTGGCGACACCTAAAGGCTATGAATACCACTCAGGCTTGTTTGAAAAAGCGAAGAAAATTGCTGAGTCAACTGGTGGAAGCGTGACGTCGACGTACGATCCAATTGAGTCTGCCACAGATGCAGATGCAATTTATACGGATGTTTGGACAAGTATGGGGCAGGAAGAAGAAGCGGCAAAGCGTCTGGTCGATTTCGAAGATTTCCAGATCAATGATCAATTGGTCAGTCATGCGAAAAAAGATTATGTGTTCTTACATTGTCTGCCAGCACACCGTGAAGAAGAAGTTTCGACTTCCGTAATCGACGGTAATAACTCGTATGTATTCCAACAAGCAGGAAACCGTCTGCATGCACAAAAAGCGATTCTTGCATCTTTACTATAATCAATCGATGAACTGCTTTCCTTTTTATTTGGAAAGCAGTTTTTTTTATGTTCTACTATCTATCGTTTGATATACTGAATGGAATCGAAATAGGGGAGGAAAACAGTTGATTACATATTTATTTGTATTTCTTGCAGGTGCAGCACCGGGGTTTGAAGTATTGGTGGCGGTTCCTTTGGGGATTCTACGTGGTATGTCCATAGCGACTGCCGTTGTGGTTGGTTTTGCGGGAAACGCGTTAACTATAATACTTGAAATTATGGTTTTTCAGAAATTAAAAACATGGTGGGAAAGCAAAAAGAAAACCGACGGGAAAACTCCGTCAAAGCGTACAGCTCGTGCGGAGAAAATTTGGAAACGCTTTGGGATCCCGGGTCTAGCTTTGCTTGGACCCGTTCTGATTGGCTCTCATCTGGCAGCATTCCTCGCACTTGCTCTAGGCTCATCTAAATCGCAGACCGCCTTCTGGTTGCTTTTAAGCCTTGCTATTTGGTCCATTGCATTCGGCACACTAACCGTTTTTGGTGTAGATGCATTCTTCTGGACCCGGCAAAAAATTGGATGAGCGATATACTACCGAATTATGTAGACAGAATAGTTTGACAATGTGTATACTATATTCAGAAAGTAACGTTAGTAAGTATTCATAGAGTTATTTGTTCGCGCATAGAGTACATCCTGAGAATCATTCCATCTGCGCATCGATTTCATTGAAATGAATAGTACATGCTTTGGAACATGCACGACGGATTGATAATTTCACTTCTAACGAAAGAGGAGCGGATGGATATGATGCAAACACCATTGATTCTATCTACATTTATCACACGGGCAGAACGTTTTTTTCCAAACAAGATGGTCATCTCGCGAACAGGAGAACAGCGAATCCAGCGTTTCACGTATCGTGAATGGGCAAAAAGAACACGTAAACTATCGAATGCACTGACACAGTTAGGAATGGAACATGGAACGAAAGTTGGAACGTTCGCTTGGAATCATCATCGTCATTTAGAAGCGTATTTCGCGGTGCCTTGTACGGGTGCAATCCTTCATATGATCAACATTCGACTATCGCCTGAACATATTATGTATATTATCAATCACGCAGAAGACGAAATCTTGCTAGTGGATGCGGAGTTTTTCCCTCATCTTGAAAAAATGGCACCGATGTTAAAGTCGGTAAAACATTTTGTGATCATGGGGGACAGTAAAGATATCCCTGAGACTACATTAGAAAATGTGCATTCTTATGAAGCGCTGTTAGAAAGTGCGTCAGATGAGTACGACTATCCACAAGATTTGGATGAAAACACTCCAGCTGGCCTGTGCTACACATCAGCTACGACAGGATTGCCAAAAGGCGTTATTTATACGCATCGGGGATTAGTTCTACAAAGTTATGCACTCGGATTATCGGATGCTATGGGTGTGTGTGAACGGGATATTGCCATGTCTGTTGTACCGATGTTTCACGTCAACGCATGGGGAATACCTTTCGCGGGTGTTTTCTACGGTACGACACAAGTCTTGCCGGGACCAGGGTTTAATCCGGCTGTACTTCTCGATTTAATTGAAAGCGAAAAGGTAACAATTACAGCAGGCGTTCCGACGATTTGGCTCGCTGTATTGAAAGAGTTGGAGCAGAATCCACGAGACATTTCTTCTTTGCGTGGTATTGTCTGTGGTGGCTCGGCTTCGCCAAAAGGCTTAATACGTACATTTGAAGAGAAATACAAAGTGCCATTCATTGTCGGATATGGTATGACGGAAACCTCACCACTTGTCAGTTTATCAGTGCTAACTTCTTCTATGGATAATTTGACAACAGATGAGCGGATCGATAGGCGTGCGTTGCAAGGTCTGGTCATGCCGGGACTTGATATTCGTGTAGTCAATGAAAATGGAGAAGTACCGTGGGATGGCGAAACGATGGGAGAGTTGACTGTTAGAGGCCCATGGATTGCGAGTGAATATTATAAAGACGAGCGTACCGAAGAAGCGTTTAAAGATGGTTGGCTATATACAGGAGATATTGCGGTGATGACAGAGGACGGCTATTTGAAGTTGACGGATCGTACGAAAGATCTGATCAAGAGTGGTGGCGAATGGATTTCTTCAGTTGATTTGGAGAACGCGTTGATGTCACATGATGATGTGTATGAGGCAGCGGTGATTGCAGTTCCGCATGAGAAATGGATGGAACGTCCGCTGGCTTGCGTGGTGTTGAACGAGAATGTGGCGGAGGGTGACACGAAGGTACAGGAGTTGAAAGATTCGCTAAAGGTACAGTTTGCCAGTTGGTGGATTCCGGATGATATTTTGTTTGTCAAGGAGATTCCTAAGACGTCTGTCGGGAAGTTTTTGAAGGCAGCTTTACGTGATCAGTTGAAGGAGCACTATACGAAGAAGTAAAGACACGCGAGTGCACCGTTTCCCTGCGTTCCAGGCGGACGCGTGGTTAGCCAACTAGGTCGCAAGTTCAAAGATGTGCTCCTAACGCTTCGCTTTTACTCGCAAAAGCCATCCTTCGTTACGGCTCTTGCTCCCTTTAGTTGTCTAACCTGTCGGGCTGATCCTCCCCGAGTCGCCGCCTTACACTTCGGTCCACTAACATATTTTTCTGAAAAGTGTAACGATAAGAAAATATAATTCAAAAGATAAACCCTTCACACTTTAATCAATGTGAAGGGTTTATCTTTTCTTTACTGGTCTTTTATTGTGCTTGTGCGAATGCTTCGGATAGTTCGTTAGTGATTTCTGCTTTTTCTTTTTCATCGGAACGTTTCCATAGTTGCTCGAAAAATACACCTAATCCTGGTAATAGGTGTTCTTCTCCTCGTTGTATGGCATCGTCAATGACACTTCGTACGTCAGTAGAGCTGTTGTTTGTCATGTTTGCTGAGATTGCGTCGCGAATTTGGAAATTCATTTGTGCCAGCCTCCTTTATGTAGTATCTTTTCCACAAAAGTCGCTAAATATACGTTGATTTGATACACTGAAAAGAAAAAAGGATGTTCAGCCTCTTGAATAAACGAATTGAATCAACTCAGAACGCATTAGTCAAACATTGGAAGAAATTAGTTACGACTCGAAAGGAACGAGATCAGACGAAAGAGTTCGTTGTGGAAGGATTCCACCTTGTTGAAGAAGCTCTTAAACGACCGGATTCAGTAATTCAATTACTTGTGCGTGAAGATATTGAAATTCCCACACATTGGACTACACCGATTATTGAACTGACAGCTGCAGTTGCTAAGGAAATTTCTGAAACAGAACAAACACAAGGTGTTTTTGCGTATTGTAGACAGCCTCAATACGAGGAAGCAGATCAGCATCAATGGAAGAAAGTGTTGCTAATTGATGCTGTACAGGATCCAGGAAATATCGGTACGATGATTCGCACCGCAGACGCGGCAGGTCTTGATGCGGTAATTTTAGGTAAGGGATGTGCAGATCCGTTCAACCCGAAAACGGTTCGCTCTGCGCAAGGTTCTCATTTCCACATTCCTGTAGTACGTGAAGAGTTGAAAGTGTGGATAGATCGTTTGCAAGCGAATCAAGTTCCGATTATCGGTACAGGTTTACAGCAAGCTGTTTCTCTGAACGAATTAGAAGCACAACCTTCATTTGCACTACTTGTAGGAAATGAAGGAAGTGGTGTCGATGGCGAACTATTGGCTCAAGCTGATCATGTAGTGAAAATTCCGTTATACGGTCAAGCTGAATCGCTGAATGTAGCAGTTGCAACTGGAATATTACTTTACACACTACGTCAGCCATGACATCGCTATTGAAGGCGTAAACGATTTACGGTATACTAGAAGGCGAATGAAAGAAAATAGCAATGACCGGGAAAAGTAAATGGACAGACGCGTTATCAGGGATTTCACACCTTGACTGAAAGTGTGGAAAACGATACTCCATTGAAGTTCACCCCGCGAGCTGCACGCTCGGACCAGACATGTAAAGGCGTGCCGGCATAGGACCGTTATTCCAATTTAAGTGATTTTGTATCGTCGTTTTTTGATGCAAACTAATCAGGGTGGTACCGCGAAATCGACCTCGTCCCTTTTATAGGGGCGAGTTTTTTTGTTTTCCGGAAAGTTTAGCTATGTAGCCGCCAAATAGAGAGAGGAGCAAGTAAACATGAAAGAACAGTTGCATGAACTGAAAGAACAAGTAATGCTGAAGATCCAAGAATCCCATACTGTCAAAGAATTAAACGATGTACGCGTAGCGTATCTTGGGAAAAAAGGTCCGATTACCGATCTATTAAAAGGAATGGGTAAATTACCCCCTGAAGAACGTCCGAAGATGGGGGCGCTCGTCAATGAAATCCGAGAAAGTGTAACGGCAATTCTTGAGGAACGTAAAGAGATCCTCGAACAACAAGCGATCCAAAAACAACTGGAAAATGAATCGATTGATGTTACGTTACCAGGCCGTCCAGTAGAACTTGGTAATCATCATCCATTAACACGCGTAGTAGAGGAAATTGAAGACTTTTTCATCAGCATGGGCTATGAAATCGCTGAAGGACCCGAAGTAGAGAAAGATTATTACAACTTTGAGGCATTGAACTTGCCAAAAGGTCACCCGGCTCGTGATATGCAAGATTCCTTCTATATTACAGAGGACATTTTATTGCGCACACATACGTCTCCTGTACAAGCTCGTACGATGGAAGCAAAAGATGGCGCTGCAATCAAAATTATTTGTCCAGGTAAAGTATACCGCCGAGACTCGGATGATGCGACGCACTCTCATCAATTCACACAGATCGAAGGACTTGTTGTGGGTGAAAATATCCGCATGAGCGATTTGAAAGGCACACTTGATTTACTAGCGAAGAAATTATTCGGTGCTGAGCGTGAAATTCGTTTGCGTCCAAGCTTCTTCCCATTCACTGAGCCTTCGGTTGAAATGGATATTTCTTGTTTTAAGTGTGGTGGATCAGGTTGTAACGTTTGTAAGAAAACAGGCTGGATCGAAATTTTAGGAGCGGGTATGGTCCATCCAAACGTTTTGGAAATGGCTGGCTACAATCCCGAAGAAGTTACAGGATTTGCATTCGGCATGGGGCCGGAAAGAATTGCGATGTTAAAATACGGAGTGGAAGATATTCGTCATTTCTATACAAATGACATTCGGTTTATTTCACAATTCCACCGGTCAGAGGCATAAGGAGGAATATTGATGTTAGTATCAACAAATTGGTTAAGTAATTACGTAGACTGGAATGAACTTTCCATAGAAGAACTGGCAGAAAAAATCACTCGTGCTGGAATCGAAGTAGATGGCATCATTGATCGTTCATTCGGTATGGACAATATCGTTATTGGACATGTGAATAGCTGTGTAAAACACCCTGAAGCGGATAAACTACATATCTGTCAAGTGGATGTAGGTGGAGAGATTTCACAAATTATTTGTGGAGCTCCAAATATCGCAGAGGGTCAAAATGTTATTGTCGCACGTCCAGGAGCAGTTTTGCCTGGTGGAATGAAAATTAAGAAAGCGAAACTTCGTGGTGAAGAGTCTAACGGCATGATCTGTTCACTGCAAGAACTCGGTATCGAAGGAAAGTTGGTTCCAAAAGCGTACGCAGAAGGAATTTATGTGTTACCAAACGATGTCCGTGCTGGAGATAGTGCATTGACGCATCTCGGTTTGTACGATCGTATTTTGGAATTTGATTTAACACCAAATCGTTCTGACGCACTGAGTATGCTCGGTGTTGCGTATGAAGTAGGGGCGATTTTATCTAAAAATATTAAATTGCCGGAAATATCCTATACATCGTCCGCAGAGAAAGCTCAGGACGTTTTGAAACTTTCTGTAGAAGCGGCTGAAGACAATCCTATGTACGTGGCAAAAGTAGTGAAGAACGTCAAAGTTGCAGAATCACCTCAGTGGTTGCAAAACACGTTAATGTCTGCGGGTATTCGACCGCATAATAACGTAGTCGATATCACGAACTATGTATTGATGGAATATGGTCAGCCACTTCATGCATTTGACTATGACCGTCTTCAAACGAAAGAGATTGTCGTGCGTCATGCTCGTGAAGGTGAAAAAATGGTGACGCTTGATCAAGTAGAACGTACTTTACATGATCATCAACTAGTAATAACGAACGGCAACGAGCCGGTTGCACTTGCGGGTGTAATGGGCGGTGCTAATTCAGAAGTGTATGAAGGTACTACTACTGTTGTCATTGAGTCAGCTTATTTCGCACCAGGTTCTGTTCGTCAAACATCTAAAGAAGTAGGACTACGCAGTGATGCAAGCACACGCTTTGAAAAAGGTGTGGATCCGAATCGTGTAGCAGAAGCAGCAGAGCGAGCAGCACAATTGATGGCTGAACTGGCGGGGGGAGAAGTTCTTGAAGGATCGGTTATGTTCGACGAACTCGACAAAACGCCTGAGAAAATTATTCTTTCACCGGACTACGTAAATAATCGTTTAGGTATGAAGATCGCTATGGATGAAATGAAAACGATTATGGACCGTTTGCAAATCCCGACAGAATTAATCAACGGCCAACTCGTAATGGATATCCCGACACGACGTCAAGATTTGAAAATCAAAGAAGATATGATTGAAGAAATTGCACGTCTATACGGTTATGACGAAATCCCAAAAACACTACCAATTGTAGAGAGCACACCAGGCGGTTTGACTCCTTATCAGTCGAAGCGTCGCATTGTCCGCAGATTCCTAGAAGCGGCAGGTCTATCGCAAGCTTTGACGTATTCATTGGCTTCACCAAAAGATGCGCAAGCTTTCGCACTGGAGACAGCTCCTGTAACGAAATTGCTTATGCCGATGAGTGAAGAACGCAGTATTCTTCGACAAAGCATAATTCCACACCTTCTCGATGCGGCAACGTATAACGTGGCTCGCCGGAATGATTCGATTGCACTTTACGAAACAGGATCCGTTTTCCTAGGTATCGAAGAAGACGGTTTGCCGAAAGAAGTAGAACATGTTGCAGCTGTATTGACTGGCAAATGGGTTCATCATGCATGGCAAGGCGAAACGAAAAAAGTTGATTTCTTCGTTATGAAAGGAATTGTAGAAGGATTATTTGAGCAGTTAGGTTTGCTTGAACGACTACAATTCACAAAAGCGACTGTGGAGCAAATGCACCCAGGACGTACAGCTACAATATGGTTGGACGATCAGTCAGTAGGGATCATTGGTCAAGTGCATCCAACTGTGCAAAACCAACGTGACTTGCAAGAAACATATATCATGGAAATGAACTTGCAGTCTATTATGCAAACTGCAACGGAAGAGCTGTTGTATGAAGCCGTTCCACGCTATCCTTCTATCTCTCGTGATATTGCTTTAGTTGTCGATCGAGACACGTCTGCTGCGAACTTGGAGAAAATTATCGAGCAAGCAGGCGGTAATTTACTGAAGAAAGTTCAGTTGTTTGATTTATACGAAGGGAAGAACGTGGAAGAAGGAACAAAATCCGTTGCGTTCTCCCTAACGTACTTCGATCCCGAGCGTACGTTGACGGATGAAGACGTCGTCAAGGCACATAGTAAAGTATTGGACGCATTAACTGTACAAGCGAACGCACAACTTCGCTCATAATAAATAAGCAGGCTACCTATCAGTTTTCTGACGGGTAGCCTGCTTCATTTTACTGTAGTCCTATTATTTTTTATAAGCGAGTTTCAATGCTTTTTGTGTATTGGCGAAATGTACTTTCGTGATAGTGTGTAGAAATGGCTCTCCCTTTTTACGGATGATCTGACAAGCTATTTGATCAACTTTGGGGCCAGCACCTTTAGGCAATGTTACACCAGCTTGACTGCTTAATTGATCCATAGCTTCAAGGAATGCAACCCGTGCGAGTATGGAGGCTGTCGCTACCGATACGTGGAGGTTTTCAGCTTTTGTTGAAAAAAGTACTTTGTCTTGAATGATACTAGATTCGTCCTTTAAATAATTATAGTAGACACGTCGCTCCGCAAACTGGTCAATGAGAATATGTTCCGGTAAAACAGGAAGCATCTGGTTGAGTACTTCCTGAAGTGCTTGGTTATGAAGAATAGCCTTGATCTTACCTTGCGACCATCCTCTACTTTGGATTTCATTGTATTTGACGTTATCAAGTGTCAACACCGAGTAGGTAACAACTTGTTTCAAATCCTCAGCAATTTGCTGCATATACGCATCTGTAAGTTGTTTGGAATCTTTTACTCCTAGCTCTTTCACCAATTCAATCTGGTCACTACTAACAAAACAAGCAGCTACAGTGATAGGACCGAAGAAATCTCCAGTACCTGTCTCATCAGAGCCAAGTACGGATGCCGATGCGAAATTTGCAGGTAACGTATCTCCTTTTGCTCCAGAAGGTGTCACTTTCGTTACAGTTCCTATAGTCCCCCAACGTGCAGCTTCTCTATCAGCACCTGCACCTTGAAACAATACTTTACCTGACCGATAGACGGTGATAGATGTATCAGCAATTTTGGCTGCGAAAACGACACCTGGCGCATTACGGATGACTTTATTTGTTTCATAGAAGCGAACTACTTCTGGTATTTCTTTTTCAGATAGAACAATGACCTGATTACTCACTTATTTACCCACTCCTTGAAATGATCTAGTACTCAGTATACCTGAAACTAGAATTTCTAATGAAAAATAATGTCTGAAATCCGAACCTCGTGTCAATATGAGGCATAATTGATTCACAAGTTATTGATTTTCATGGTATGATTATAAAAGGGTTTTAAGAGGGAGGGCGTAAAAATGGCGGACAAAAAAAGAGCAAGAGTGACAGTTGATATCTACGGACAAACATATACGGTTGTTGGTACGGAACCATCTGCACATGTGCGTTATGTAGCCTCGCTCGTTGATGAAAAAATGCGCGAAATCAATAAGCATAATCGACACCTCGACAGCAAGAGAATTGCTGTTCTAACAGCGGTAAATAGTGTCCATGAATTTCTGAAACTACAAGACAGAGTAAAAGAATTAGAACAAGAAGTGAAAAATATGAAGGGTTGAGGGGCAAAACATGATAGATTTACTCATTATTTTACTGCTTGTAGGCGGCCTGATTGCAGGCTTTAGACGCGGATTCATCGTACAGCTTATCCATATGTTAGGATTGATTGTATCGGTAATCGTGGCGTATAAGTTCTACAAGCCATTTGCAGAAAAATTAATATTATGGATACCATATCCAGGGGCGACTGCAGTAGATTCACTGAGCTGGACGTTCGAAAACTTGGATATGGATATGACATTTTACCGGTTGATCGCATTTATTTTGATTTTTGTCGGAATGAAGCTAGTTTTGCAATTAGTTGGTTCCATGCTAGACTTTATCAAGCATATTCCGATCCTTGGTTTTGGCGCACGTCTGATTGGCGCTGGACTAGGCTTTATTGAATTCTATGTCATCATCTTTTTCGTATTATCTTTACTTGCGATGCTTCCTGTTGAAATCATTCAAAACTCATTAGGTCATTCATTGCTGGCAAAAGCGATGTTCGAACATACGCCACTTATTTCCTCGGCAATAAAGAATTGGTGGTTCGTTTATATAGGCTAACGCTTGTAAATAATGTACTGTACATATGAACTAAAAGCTTCCCGAACGCGTGGAAGCTTTTTTAACAGAGTGGGGAGGGTACTGACTTGAATAAAAAGACGATAATCCGTACGTTTGAAAAGATTGCATTATATATGGAGCTACTTGGAGAAAATCATTTTAAGGTAGCTGCATTTAGGAAAGCCGCTTCGACTCTAGAATTGGACACAAGAAGTCTCGCTGAGATGGATGATATTCTGTCATTGAAGGGAATCGGTAAAGGTACCGGTGCGGTTATTATTGATTTAATGGAAAAAGGGACTTCTGATGTATTGACGGAGCTTGAAGAGAAAGTTCCGAAAGGTTTGATCCCTCTTTTGAATATCCCTGGACTCGGCGGAAAGAAAATAGCCAAACTACGTGAAGCGTTAAGTATAGATTCGATTGAATCGCTTCAAGCAGCTTGCGAAAGACAAGAGGTAAGCAAAGTTCCGGGATTCGGTAAAAAGACAGAAGAAAACTTATTGCGTGAAATTGAAATACTTGCAAATCGTTCAGGTAAGACACCGATTTGGCAAGTGACAAAAGTCGTTGACATCGTTGAGGCTGAATTAGAGTTGATCCATGAGATTCAAAAGTATCAAGTAGCAGGGAGTTATCGCAGGCGCGAAGAAGAAAGTTCAGATGTGGACTGGATTCTCGTAACGGACGAACCGCAAATCGTTCGTGAAAAAATCTTGGCTGCGTTACCGATCGAAAAAGTGATTGCAGCGGGCGATGCTAAACTGTCGATTTCACTTGATACAGAAAACCCAATCGATGCAGATTTTCGTTTTGTCACGGAAGACCAATTCGCGACAGCACTTCATCACTTTACTGGCTCTGCTGCGCATAATATACGGATGCGTCAGTTGGCTAAAAATCGTAAACAAAAAATTAGTGAGTACGGTGTAGAAGATGAAACAGGACATGTGCAGACATTTTCTAGTGAAAAGGAGTTCTTTGCCCATTTTGATTTGCCATTCATTCCACCAAGTATTCGTAAAGACGGAACGGAGCTTGATCGAGCAGAAGAAATCTCTAAACTTGTCACACCTGAATTGATTCGTTCTGATTTGCATATGCACACCACTTGGTCAGATGGCGGTCATTCCATAGAGGAGATGGTAGAAGCCTGTCGTGCAAAAGGTTATTCACATTTGGTCATCACTGATCATTCGCATTATTTAAAAGTAGCAAATGGTTTAACACCTGAGCGTTTATTGGAGCAAATAGAAGAAATTCGTGCAGTGAACAAGAAGTATGATGACATTGAAGTATTCTGCGGAACCGAGATGGATATTCTGCCGGATGGGAAATTAGACTTTGAAGATGAGATTCTAGAGCAATTGGACTTTGTCATTGCGTCCATTCACTCTAGTTTCAATCAACCACAAGAACAAATAATGGAGCGTTTGCATGCCGCGTGTAAAAATCCGCACGTACACATGATTGCCCACCCGACAGGCCGTATTATTGGTCAACGTGAAGGGTATAATCCGGATATCGAGCAGCTCATCAAATGGGCAAGTGAATACGGTAAAATATTGGAAGTGAACGCAAGCCCATATCGTTTGGATTTGCGTACAGAACACGTAATTCAAGCAATAGAAGCTGGTGTCAATATTGCAATTAATACAGATGCGCATGCGATAGAACAACTTGATATTATGCCGATTGGCGTAGAATACGCACAAAAAGCTTGGCTAGCTGCTGAACAGGTAGTCAACACGTGGAGCCTTGAAACATTTATTGAGAAAGTGATCCGTAGATGAAAGGAAGTGTAAGACATTGGAAAAGCGTGTCTTAAAAACACTTGAATTTGATAAAATCATTCAACAAGTATCGGCACAATGTACGTCCATTGCGGGCCGAGCACATATAGAGCGGTTAGTACCTTCAAAAAGTCTTGAAGATGTCAATCGGTTACTTGAGGAAACAGACGAAGGATTGGCACTTTTACGAATCCGCGGGAATGTACCGATGGGTGGAATCCACGATATTAGATCCCACGCTAAACGAGCGCAAATTGGCGGCATGTTAAGCGCAATGGAACTAGTGGAAATTGCCGATACCATCCGTGCTAGCAGAATTCTTCGTCAGTTTTTAGAAGCGGTTACGGCTGAAGGCGAGATTACTATTCCTCATTTAATGGCACGTAAGGAAGCGATGCCGATCCTAACAGCAATTGAACATGAAGTCAATGCAGCAATCGATGATAATGGTCGAGTAATGGACAGTGCTTCATCCGCGTTACGTTCGATTCGCCAAAGTTTACGTATCCAAGAAAGTCGTGTGCGTGAACGTCTTGAAAGTTATACGAGAGGGAAAAACGCATCGAAAATGTTGTCTGACGCAATCGTCACAATGCGAAATGATCGTTATTGTATTCCCGTTAAAGCAGAATATCGCTCTCACTATGGCGGTGTAATTCACGATATGTCATCATCTGGCCAAACGCTGTTTATTGAGCCAGATGCAGTCGTGCAGGCGAATAACGAGATTCGTGAACTGAAAGTTAAAGAGCAGGAAGAAATTGAAAAGATTTTGCTTGCCTTATCTGCCAGTGTTCAGGAAATCGCCCATGAACTATTCACCTTAGTGCAGTTATTGGCAGAAGTTGATGTCATTTTAGCAAAAGCTAAATACGGTACTGCGAATAAATGTACGAAACCAGCTGTGAATGCAAATGGTTATATGCGCCTTGCTAAAGCGCGTCATCCACTTCTACCGATTAATGAAGCGGTAGCAAATACGATTGAATTTGGCGACGATATTACAACAATTGTTATCACGGGTCCAAATACAGGCGGTAAGACTGTTACGCTAAAAACAGTTGGTCTTTGTACTTTGATGGCACAATCAGGTTTGCCAATTCCGGTACTCGATGGCTCTGAAATTGCGGTCTTTGATTCAATTTATGCAGATATCGGCGATGAGCAATCGATCGAACAGAGCTTGAGTACATTTTCATCTCATATGGTCAACATTGTTAATATATTGAAGAAGTTCGATGAACGTTCTCTATTATTATTCGATGAATTAGGTTCCGGGACAGATCCTCAAGAAGGTGCTGCGCTTGCTATATCCATTTTGGATGAAGTGCACGGTACTGGCGCACGTGTGATGGCAACTACTCACTACCCGGAACTAAAAGCATATGGTTTTAACCGACCTGGTATAGCCAATGCAAGTGTTGAATTCGATATTGATACATTGAGTCCTACCTATCGTTTGTTGATCGGAGTGCCAGGACGAAGTAATGCATTTGAAATATCACAACGTTTAGGTTTGCAAAGTCACATAATAGACCGTGCAAAGGGTTTCACCGGAGAAAATCGAGGGGAAGTAGATTCCATGATTGCTTCTCTTGAAACGAGCCGTGTACAATCTGAAAAAGATGCAGAGCGTACTCATGATGTACTTCTCGAAACAGAGAAACTAAAAAAAGAATTACACGATAAATTACAGGAATTTGAAGAGCAAAAAGACCGTTTAACGGAAGCAGCCAAAGAGAAAGCGAAAAAAATCGTGGATCAAGCCAAAACAGAATCCGAAGCGGTTATTTCAGACTTGCGTGCTCTACGAATGAATGCGGGAGCCAGCGTTAAGGAGCATGAGTTAATCGATGCCCGAAAACGTTTGGAAGGCGCTGCACCTGAAGAGAAGAAAAAGAAAACCATTAAAGCTCAAGCAGGACCTCGTCCATTACAACAAGGGGACGAAGTGAAAGTACTCGCATACGGACAAAAAGGAACTCTTGTCGAAAAAGTATCAGACAAAGAATGGATCGTTCAAATTGGTATTTTGAAGATGAAATTACCTGAATCCGAATTGCAATATACAAAGCCTGAAAAAGAAAAGAAACATGTCACAGTTTCAGCAGTAAGAGGGCGTTCCGAACATGTTAAAATGGAGCTCGATTTACGTGGTGAACGATATGAAGATGCTCTTGCCCGAACGGAGAAGTACATTGATGATGCGTTATTATCCAACTACCATCAAGTGAACATTATTCACGGTAAAGGAACGGGAGCACTTCGACAAGGTGTTCAACAATATTTGAAAAAACATTCACGCGTGAAATCCTATCGCTTTGGTGAAGCAGGCGAAGGCGGAAGTGGCGTTACCGTAGTAGAATTAAAATAAATGAAACCTTTCAACTGCTTGGACCGTATGACAAGCAAGAGAACATAAAGAAGGTGTAGCGTGATGAATCATACGGGATTTTGGAGTCATCCATTAGTTGAAACGGCCGGGTATTTCAGTGTCGTTACACTGTGCTTGATCGTATCAATGGTGCTATTTGAAATCGTAACAAAATATAAAAACTGGGAAGAGATCCGCAAAGGGAATTTGTCAGTGGCGATGGCGACAGGCGGAAAAATATTTGGTGTCGCTAATATTTTCCGCTATTCTATCGAGCAGCATAATAGCCTGCCACAAATGATGGGCTGGGGCTTATTCGGTTTCGTGCTTCTCGTTTTTGCCTATTTGCTGTTCGAGTTCTTGACGCCGAAGTTTAAGGTGGATGAAGAGATTCAAGCGGACAATCGCTCCGTCGGCTTCATCTCGCTCTGCATTTCGGTAGGTCTGTCATTCGTCATCGGCGCCAGTATTTCATAGGAGACCGCATATTATGGAAAGATTAATTAAGATACTATTAGTAGTCTGTGTACTCTTCGTCCTCGTCGGAGTATACTGGCTCTTTAACAACACACCTTGACCTCGGTCTTGGTGTTTTTTAATATTTGAAATGGTGGAGAGCAATTGTAAACAGAAAATAGGTAAGTAGTAAGTGAGAGAGAATGGAAGTTTCAGCTGGCGGATGCTTACCCATCTCTCGCTTCCCCTCTGATGCGGAAATCCCCACCTATATCCCATGTTCAGCCTTTCTATTTCTAAAAATGAATAAAAGTAATTACTCTCACATAAACTAAGAGGTACGTATGCAAGGGAATAAAGCGCTTTCATATTTATCTTGTAAACTAATTAGTTTATCGATATACTAATGAATAAGGAATGTTCTAACAATTACATTAACGTAAAGGAGTTGTAAAGATGACAAATAAACCTTGGCTTGCTGCATATCCAAAAGAAATTCCGACTTCTTTAGAATACGAAAATATTCCATTGCAAGACTATCTTACAAGGTCTAGCAAAAAATATTCAAATAACACAGCCATTCATTTTATGGGGAAAGACATCACGTTCAAAGAATTTCACGAGTCTGCTCTAAAATTTGCTAGCTACTTGCAAAAATTAGGAGTCGTAAAAGGTGATCGTGTAGCCATCATGCTTCCGAACTGTCCGCAAAGCGCCATCGCATACTTTGGAATTCTCTATGCAGGTGCAATAGTAGTCCAGACTAATCCATTGTATACAGAGCGCGAATTGCACTATCAACTTTCTGATTCGGGTGCAAAAGCGATTATTTCGCTTGATATCTTGTTCCCTCGGGTCACGAAAGCAATGAATGGGACTGCGCTTGAAAATATTATCATTACGGGAATTAAAGATTATCTTCCATTCCCCAAAAACCTAGTCTATCCTTTCATTCAGAAGAAAGAACATAAGTTGGCTGTAAAAGTGGAACACCGTGGCATTCATCATGTATATACTGAAATAATGAAATCAACAAAACCCGATCCGATCCATATAGCTTATGAGAAAGGTGATATTGCATTATTGCAGTATACTGGAGGAACGACAGGACCGCCAAAAGGCGTAGAACTGACGCATTCCAATTTAATCAGCAATACTGAAATGTGTAGTGCGTGGTTATACCAAACGACGGATGGCGAAGAAACAATCATGGGAATTCTACCTTTCTTCCATGTCTATGGAATGACAACGGTCTTAGTATTCGCCGTAATGAAAGGTCATAAAATGGTGTTGATACCTAAATTTGATTTCAAGACTGCATTGAAAGATATTGATAAACAAAAACCTACTCTATTCCCAGGTGCACCCACAATCTATATTGGCCTGTTAAATCATCCTGATTTGGAGAAATACGATCTGTCTTCTATTAAAGCTTGTATCAGTGGATCTGCCGCATTACCCATTGAAGTGAAAGAAAAATTTGAAGCGGTAACCGGTGGGAAACTTGTAGAAGGGTATGGCTTAACAGAGACATCTCCAGTTGCTATGGCAAACTTTGTGTGGGATGGACTAGAAAAGCGTGGCTCTATCGGTGTTCCGTGGCCTGATACGGATGGATGTGTGCTTGGACCAGGCTCATCAGAACCGTTACCAGTAGGAGAAATTGGGGAGATTGCGATAAAAGGTCCTCAAGTCATGACAGGTTATTGGAATAGACCTGACGACACAAAGGAATCATTCCGCAATGGATGGTTTTTGACAGGAGATCTAGGGTATATGGATGAGGACGGATACTTCTATGTAGTCGATCGTAAAAAAGATATGATTATCGCAAGTGGATTCAATGTCTATCCACGTGAGATTGAAGAAGTCCTGTATGAACATCCAGCAATTCTAGAATGTATCGTGGCGGGTGTACCAGATCCATATCGTGGTGAAACAGTTAAAGCGTATATTGTTTTAAAAGAAGGATATTCCATAACGGAAAAAGAATTAGATACGTATTGCAGAAAGCAACTTGCTGCATTTAAAGTGCCGAAGCATTATGATTTCCGTGAAGATTTACCTAAAACAGCAGTAGGTAAAATTTTGCGTAGAACATTAGTAGAGGAAGAGCGAAAGAAATTAACGGAAGTTCAAAATTCATTAAAAAGTTCGTAACAAAATGCTTGACTATAACCTAAAAGAATATTAACATGAAAATATGAATGAATCATCATTCATATTTTCTTTTTGGTGGTGAAACATTAATGAAGCGAACAAAACCTAAATATAAACAAATTGTAGATGCTGCAGTAATTGTTATTGCGGAGAATGGGTACCACCAAGCGCAAGTCTCGAAAATTGCTAAGGAAGCTGGAGTTGCGGATGGAACGATTTATTTATACTTTAAAAATAAAGAAGACATCCTCATATCTGTATTCAGAGAAAAAATGGAAATATTCGTAGAGAACATTAAAGAAATACTAAAAAAAGATCTTCCTATAGCAGAAAAATTGCAATTGGTTGTAGAAAATCATTTTACCGTACTACAAGAAGATCCTCACTTAGCGATCGTCACACAATTGGAGCTCAGACAGTCAAATAAAGATCTGCGATTCCAAATCAATAATGTGTTAAAAGAATATATGGTTTTGTTGGATACTTTGCTCGAAGAAGGGGTAGAGAAAGGAGAGTTGTCTCCTAATCTTGACCTTAGACTAGCAAGGCAGATGTTATTTGGCACGATGGACGAGACCATTACCTCTTGGGTGATGAACGAACAGAAGTTTAATTTAATTAGATTAGCACCTAAAGTTAGTAACATGCTATTGCATGGCTACAAACTACAGTAAGTATTGCATTAAAGGAGAGATAGTAGATGACATTGATTAACTTAGAGAAAGACGGACATGTCGCATTAGCGAAAATTGACCATCCACCGGCGAACGCACTGTCTTCGAAATTGATTGAAGAAGTAGATCAGCTGTTAACTAGCGTAGAGCACGACGACGATGTTCGCGTTGTGGTTCTATACGGTGAAGGTCGATTCTTCTCAGCGGGTGCCGACATTAAAGAATTCACAACAGTTGACACAGGGGCAGCGTTCTCGAAGCTTTCTAGTAAAGGACAAGAAGTTTTCGAGCGTTTAGAGAATTTCCCTAAACCTGTAATCGCTTCCATTCATGGAGCAGCACTTGGCGGTGGTTTAGAGCTTGCCATGGCTTGCCACATCCGTTTGGTTACGAAGAGTGCGAAACTAGGCTTGCCTGAATTGCAACTAGGTCTCATTCCTGGATTTGCAGGTACGCAACGTTTACCGCGCCTAGTTGGTGTAGCGAAGGCAGCAGAAATAATGTTAACTAGCGATCCAATCTCAGGTGAAGACGCAGTACAGTGGGGACTTGCAAATCATGCATATTCAGACGAAGAACTTTCAGCTGGAACTTTGAAACTAGCGAAGAAGATTTCTCAAAAGAGCCCGATTGCAGTGAAGCATGCTTTGCGTATGCTTTCGTACTCAAAAGATCAGTCATTCTATGAAGGTGTAGAAGAAGAAGCGAAATCATTTGGAGAAGTTTTCGTCTCTGAAGATGCAAAAGAAGGTATTCAAGCATTTATTGAAAAACGTCAACCTACATTTAACGGGAAGTAATTATCGAATAGGAGGTTCTATTAATGAACATTTATGCATTAGTAAAAAGAACATTTGATACGGAAGAAAAAATTTCAATTTCAAACGGTGCCATTGCTGAAGATGGCGCAGAATTCATCATCAACCCATACGATGAGTACGCAGTAGAAGAAGCTATTAAACTACGTGACGAACACGGTGGGGAAGTAACTGTATTATCAATCGGAGACGAAGATTCCGAGAAACAATTACGTACAGCATTGGCGATGGGTGCAGATAAAGCAGTCCTGATCAATATTGAAGATGACATAGATGATATCGACGAATATACTTCTGCAAAAGTCATTGCAGATTACCTAAAGGATAAAAATGCTGATCTGATTCTAGCTGGTAACGTAGCAATTGATGGTGGCTCAGGTCAAGTAGGACCACGTGTAGCAGAATTGCTAGGCATTAACTATGTCACGACAATTACTGAATTAACGATAGACGGAACGAACGCAACCGTTGTACGAGACGTAGAGGGGGATTCGGAAACTATTGAAACTTCCCTGCCACTTCTTGTCACAGCACAACAAGGTCTGAACGAACCACGTTATCCTTCTTTGCCTGGGATCATGAAAGCCAAGAAGAAACCTCTTGAAGACCTAGAGTTCGATGATCTAGACCTAGACGAAGATGACGTAGAAGCAAAGACGGAAACAAAGGAAGTCTTCTTACCACCTGCAAAAGCAGCAGGGCGCGTACTTGAAGGAGAGCCAGCAGATCAAGCGGCTGAACTTATAAAATTATTGCGTAACGAAGCGAAAGTAATTTAATTCATATAGAGAACTGTACTTAGGAGGGACTACATTATGTCAAAGAAAATGTTAGTTTTAGGTGAAGCACGTGATGGAGAACTACGTAACGTATCATTTGAAACAATTGCAGCAGCAAAGAATATTTCAGGCGGCGGAGAAGTTGTTGCAGTTCTAATAGGGGATCAAGTTCAGTCACTTGGCGAAGAAATGATTCATTATGGGGCGGATCGTGTAGTAACGGTTGAGCACCCACACTTGAAGCATTACACACCAGACGGCTTTGGGCAAGCGTTCCTAGCAGTCTACGGTGACGAATCTCCCGACGGTGTCGTATTTGGACACACAGCTATGGGGAAAGACTTATCACCCAAAATTGCAAGTAAGCTTGGTACTGGATTAATTTCAGATGTGACAAAGATTGAAGGAGAAGGCGACGATGCAGAATTCATCCGTCCCATCTACTCTGGTAAAGCATTTGAAAAAGTGGAAATTAAAGAAGGTTTACAATTTATCACAATCCGTCCGAACAATATTGAGCCGTTAGCACATGATGCCAGCCGCTCAGGTGACGTAACAGCGAAAACTGTAGAAATTGCGAATCTTCGTTCTGTTATCAAAGACGTAGTACGTAAATCAACAGAAGGCGTAGATTTGTCTGAAGCAAAAGTAATCGTAGCGGGTGGCCGTGGAGTCAAAGGACCTGAAGGGTTTAAACCTTTAAAAGAATTGGCTGATCTTCTAGGCGGTGCAGTCGGTGCTTCACGTGGAGCATGTGACGCAGACTACTGTGACTATTCACTACAGATTGGACAAACGGGTAAAGTTGTTACGCCCGACTTATATATCGCAGCTGGAATTTCTGGAGCGATCCAGCACGTAGCAGGTATGTCCAACTCGAAAGTCATTGTGGCAATCAACAAAGATCCCGAAGCGAACATCTTTAAAATTGCAGATTACGGTATCGTAGGTGACATCTTCGAGATCATTCCGATCATGATTGAAGAAATTCAAAAGATCAAAGTCAGCTAATTAATTGATACAGGCATTTTTTTAGCTCCTTCTTTACCTCCATGATACAATACGAATATAGTTAAAGACTAAGGAGGAAATAAGAATGGCAATTATTAATGCGACTGATTCAAACTTTGCTGAAAACGTAAAAGAAGGCGTAGTACTAGTGGACTTTTGGGCACCTTGGTGTGGACCATGTAAAATGATCGCTCCAGTCCTTGAAGAACTTTCAGGTGAACTTGAAGGTAAAGCGAACATCGTAAAAGTAAACGTGGATGATAACCAAGCAACTGCTAGCCAGTTCGGTATCATGTCGATCCCTACATTACTTCTCTTTAAAGATGGAGAAGTAGCTGAAAAGGTAGTAGGTTTCCAACCAAAAGAAGCACTTGCACAACTAGTAGAAAAACATGCGTAAATAGAAGAGACCGGGCCGCAAGAGCAGCCCGGTCTTTTAGTAGGTGAAAATAATGAATGAAATCATTGAACATAAACTTTCAATTCTCCCCGAATTGCCGGGTTGCTATTTAATGAAGGATCGTCAAGGTACTGTCATTTATGTCGGGAAAGCAAAAGTGTTAAAAAACCGTGTTCGTAGCTATTTTACGGGTTCCCATGATGGCAAAACACAGCGATTGGTCGGAGAAATAGAAGACTTTGAATATATAGTGACCAATTCTGAAATTGAAGCATTGATTTTAGAATTAAACATGATTAAGAAATACGATCCGAAATACAATATTATGCTTAAAGATGACAAAACATATCCTTACTTGAAAATTACCAATGAACGTCATCCAAAGTTGATCATTACACGCAAAGTCAATAAAAAATCTGGTAAATACTTCGGACCGTACCCTAATGCTACGGCCGCACATGAAACGAAAAAGTTACTGGATCGCTTATATCCATACCGTAAATGTCAAAGTATCCCTACGCGGGCGTGTTTGTACTATCATATCGGTCAATGTCTGGCGCCTTGTATTAAAGAAGTGCCTGCCGAAGCATATACCGAAATGATTGCAGACATTACGCGATTCCTAAATGGCGGTTATAAGGAAGTAAAAAAGGAACTTCAACAAAAAATGAACGAAGCAGCGGAAGAATTAGATTTTGAACGAGCGAAAGAATATCGTGATCAAATTACCAATATTGAAACCGTTATGGAAAAGCAGAATATGAATGCGAATGATTTTACAGATCGTGATATTTTTGGCTATGCAGTTGACAAAGGCTGGATGTGCGTGCAAGTGTTTTTTGTCAGACAAGGTAAAATGATAGAGCGGGATGTATCCATTTTCCCAGCTTATCAGGATCCTGAAGAAGAATTACTAACGTATCTGGGCCGTTTCTATGGAGAAGCTCACCATTTATTGCCAAAAGAAGTACTTCTTCCAGAAACCGTTGATTTTGCGTTAGCAGATCAATTGCTCGATACGAATGTGTTACTACCACAACGTGGAAAGAAAAAAGATCTTGTTAAACTGGCTGCTAAAAATGCGTCCATTGCATTGAACGCTAAATTCCAAATAATTGAGCGCCAAGAAGAACGTACTATTGGTGCATGTGAAGAACTTGGGGAAGCTATGAATATCAGTACGCCTCTTCGCATTGAAGCGTTTGATAACTCCCATACACATGGCGTGGAACCGGTATCCGCGATGATATCCTTTGTAGATGGAAGACCTAATCGCAAAGATTACCGGAAGTATAAAACTAAAACGGCAGCAGCACATGATGACTATGGTGCAATGCGTGAAGTCGTTAGAAGACGTTATACACGTGTATTAAAAGATCAATTGCCTTTACCTGATTTAATTGTTATTGATGGTGGAAAAGGACAGATGGAGATTGCTCGGGAAGTGTTAGAGGATGAACTAGGCCTCTCGATTCCGATAGCTGGGTTGGCAAAAGATGATAAACATAATACAGCACAGTTGCTGTACGGTCATCCGCCAGAAATTGTCCCGTTAAAGAAAACTAGTGAAGCATTTTATTTATTGCAACGTGTTCAAGATGAAGTCCATCGATTTGCTATTACGTTCCATAGACAGCGGCGGGGAGCATCTTCACTAACTTCTTCACTGGATGGAATTGAAGGTGTTGGACCGAAACGTAAACAGCAATTACTGAAACACTTTAAAACCGTGAAAGCCATTCGCGAAGCAACACCTGAACAATTAAAAGAAGCGGGGATGCCAAAGAAAGTAGCTGATGAGTTACTTGCACATTTCCAACAACCTGAAACATCCGAAAAGCCCCTTGCTGAGCAATAAAGTCGAGGGGCTTTCATTGACATATAATGCTTTTTCACCATATTACTGGCAGGCGCTTAATTTCCAATACATTTTATTAGAATAAATAGTTAATTAACTGAGAAGCGTAAATTTCATGAATAAATGAGTTGAGTAATGTAGAAATAAGAAATGAAAATTTCTCAAACCCTAATTTCTACGGGCTTCAAACTATGTCAAGCATTGTCGGATCATAGGAAAAGCAAAGTGTTATTCGACGTTTTTAGAAAAATCATAATCTACTATAAAAAGTACACAGCGTCTTGACCTGTCCAATACAGAGGAGTACAATATACATGTTATCATATTGTACCATGAAGAGAGATACTGGTGAATGCGAACTAGATAAAGAAACCGCATCACGACAGTATAATCTCAGAAATAAGGGAGGGTAAAAGACTTGTCGAAAGAAACAGATTTTTTCTTACGCCGTCTACATTCGTTGCTTGGTGTAATTCCAGTTGGACTATTTGTTGCCCAACACTTAGTAATTAACCATTTTGCAACACGCGGTGAGGAAGCATTCAACACAGCATCTAATTTTATGGGGAACTTGCCGTTTGTATCTTTCTTGGAATGGTTTATTATCTACATTCCACTCATGTTCCACGCGTTTTACGGAGTGTACATAGCGTTTTCAGCGAAATACAACGTGGGCCATTACAGTACTTTCCGTAACTGGATGTTCACGCTCCAACGTTTCACTGGGGTATTCCTTGTCATCTTCATTGCTTGGCACGTATACGAAACTCGTATTCAAAAAGCACTTGGAGCTGAAGTAGACTTCAACATGATGGCCGATATCTTATCGAATCCACTTATGCTTGTATTCTATATCCTAGGTATTCTATCTGCTACATTCCACTTAGCAAATGGACTATGGTCTTTCTGTGTTACATGGGGAATTGCACAATCACCACAATCACAAAAAATCGTATCTTATATCACAATCGTTGTATTCCTAGTACTTTCTATAATTGGAATTCAGGCACTTCTAGCTTTTGTGTAAATAACAACTAACTAATGAAATTACGTATAATTGAGGAGTGACACAATAATGGCAAAAGGCAGATTGATTGTCGTCGGTGGAGGACTAGCTGGACTAATGGCTACCATCAAATCAGCAGAAGCTGGTGTACCGGTTGACTTGTTCTCGCTAGTACCAGTAAAACGTTCCCACTCCGTATGTGCCCAAGGTGGCATTAACGGTGCTGTAAACACGAAAGGTGAAGGCGACTCGGTCGACATTCACTTCGATGATACAGTTTACGGTGGAGACTTCCTAGCGAATCAAAAACCAGTACAAGCAATGACGGCAGCAGCTCCTGGAATCATCCACTTATTGGACCGTATGGGCGTTATGTTTAACCGTACGCCAGAAGGTCTGTTGGATTTCCGTCGTTTCGGTGGTACACTTCACCACCGTACAGCGTATGCAGGTGCGACAACTGGACAACAGTTACTTTATGCTCTTGATGAACAAGTGCGTTCGCATGAGGTAGCTGGATTAGTACAAAAATATGAGCACTGGGAATTCCTTGGAATCATCAAAGATGAAGAGGGAACGTGCCGCGGTATTAAAGCGCAAAACATGAAGACAATGGAAATTCAAGCATTCAAGGCGGATGCTGTCATCATGGCAACAGGCGGCCCTGGTATTATCTTCGGTAAGTCTACAAACTCTGTAATCAATACAGGTTCTGCGGCATCGATCGTATATCAGCAAGGTGCAAAATATGCAAATGGTGAATTCATTCAAATCCATCCGACAGCAATTCCTGGAGATGACAAACTTCGTCTCATGAGTGAATCAGCACGTGGTGAAGGTGGACGTATTTGGACATATAAAGACGGTAAACCTTGGTACTTCTTGGAAGAGAAATATCCGGACTACGGTAACTTAGTTCCTCGGGACATCGCAACACGTGAAATCTTTGACGTGTGCGTAAACCAAAAACTAGGTATCAACGGAGAAAACATGGTGTACTTGGATCTATCCCACAAGGACCCTAAAGAACTTGACATTAAACTTGGTGGAATCATCGAGATTTATGAAAAGTTCACAGGAGATGATCCACGTAAATTGCCAATGAAAATTTTCCCGGCTGTTCACTATTCAATGGGTGGACTATGGGTAGATGATCATCAGCAAACAAGTATCCCGGGTCTATTCGCAGCAGGGGAATGTGACTTCTCACAACACGGTGCAAACCGTTTAGGAGCCAACTCATTACTATCTGCAATCTATGGTGGTATGGTCGCAGGACCGTACGCAATTGATTACATGAAGCATTTGAAGCGAACAGCTGATGAACTGCCAGCAACGATCTTCGAAGATGCAGTGAAAGAAGAGCAACAGAAATGGGAAGATACTCTCAAGATGAACGGTACAGAGAATGCGTACGTACTTCACAGAGAGCTAGGCGAATGGATGACTGACAACGTAACGGTTGTTCGTTTCAATGATAAATTGAAGCAAACAGACGAGAAAATTGTCGAGTTACTTGAGCGTTATGAAAATATTAATATTACGGATACACAGCAATGGTCAAACCAAGGAGCTATGTTTACACGCCAGTTGAAAAACATGCTTTATCTAGCACGTGTAATCACTTTAGGTGCATTGAATCGTGATGAGAGCCGTGGCGCGCACTATAAGCCAGACTTCCCGAATCGTGACGATGAGAACTTCTTGAAAACAACAATTGCGGAATTTGATGGAGTTTCTGCACCAATTATTTCGTATGAAGATGTAGATACATCTCTAATTCCTCCACGTATCCGTGATTACTCAGCGAAGAAAGGAGATTGACAAAAGTGAGCGAACAACAAACTGCAACTGCTACAAAAACTGTCGTATTTGACATTCATCGTCAAGATACTGCCACTTCAAGCCCTTATGTTGAAAGATTTGAAGTTCCATATCGCCCGAATATGAACGTAATTTCGGCTCTAATGGAAATCAGACGTAACCCAGTAAATGCTAAAGGTGAGAAATCAACTCCTATTAACTGGGATATGAACTGTTTGGAAGAAGTTTGTGGTGCATGTTCAATGGTAATAAACGGTCGCCCTCGTCAGTCATGTACTGCGCTGGTTGATCAGTTAACACAACCGATTAAACTTGAGCCTATGCGCACATTCCCGGTCGTTCGTGACTTGGTTGTTGACCGTGAATTCATGTTCGATTCGTTAAAGCGTATCAAAGCATGGGTTCCGATCGATGGTACGTATGACCTTGGTGAAGGTCCTCGTATGCCTGAACGTAAGCGTCAATGGGCATATGAACTGTCTAAATGTATGACTTGCGGTGTATGTCTAGAAGCTTGTCCAAACGTAAACGACAAGACGAATTTCATGGGTCCTGCATTGATGTCACAAGTGCGTCTATTCAACGCACATCCGACTGGTTCAATGAACAAAGATGAGCGTTTGGCTACTGTTATGGGAGACGGAGGAATCACTGAGTGCGGTAACTCACAAAACTGTGTAGTTGCTTGTCCTAAAGGTATTCCGTTAACCACTTCTATCGGTGCAATCGGTAGAGCAACAACAATCCAAATGTTCAAGAACTTCTTCGGAAGTGACCACCAAGTAGATTAATTTCTATAAAGCAAGCTGTCCAGGAAGTCTATGACTTTCTAGGACAGCTTTTTTGATGTTTACTGCCTTCAGATTATGATAGGAAGCAGGAGTTGAGGAATAGACAAAGAAGTTTAATGTTGCTCCTTTAGAAAGCAATTTTACCTACAACCCTCTCCTAGTATTCAATTGAATTTGCGCTAACAGTAGTGTGATGGATATATTTGACGTCAATTCGTATTTTGATATAATAAAGTAATGAATATTTATTCATTATGAAGGAGTGTGAGTGAATGAGAGAAAGTTATATTGATAATATAGAGGAATGGATAGAAGGATTTCATTTTCATGCGGACGTTTCAGTACGTTTTTCAGAGACGGATATGTATGGGCATCTGAACAACACAAAGGTATTTGCATATTTTGAGTATGCCAGAATTGAATATTTGAAACATCTAAACCATATGACAAAGTGGATCGATCCAAAGGGCACGACTATTCCAATAGTAGCGGATTTACAATGCGATTTCGCTAAGCAAGTATACTTTGACGAAAAGCTGCAAATCCACGTGAAAGCCAATTCTATGGGTACGAGTTCAGTTGATCTGCATTATATGGCTAAGAATGAACGTAATGAAATCGTCTTTACAGGTAGGAGTGCTATCGTTCAAATTGGTAAAGCTGATGGAAGACCTGTTGCATGGACAGAAGAAGAGAAGAGGATGTTCCTAGAAAACTCGTAAAAGCCTACACAGACGCCCTTATGCTTACATATCCTATGGGGAAAGCGTAAAGAGGAGGGGCGCATCTTGGATGAAATGCAAAACCGTTCTTTATTAACAAATCGGGAACGACAAATTTTCACTTTGCTGGTAGATGATTTTACAACAAAAGAAATTGCTGGACAACTGACGATTAGTGAGAAAACCGTACGAAATCACATTTCAAATACGATTCAAAAACTGGGTGTATCAGGCAGAGCACAAGCGATCGTTGAATTATTGCGATTGGGAGAGTTACGGCTGAACTAAAAATGATGCCCAGCTTAGGATAGTAGACCAATTTTGTGCAATCGGTGTCAATTACTTCTTCTCTAGCATAAAACGAAGGAAAAATTGTTGCGTTCATCAACGAAAACGGTACAATGAAAAGATAGGACTCATTTCAGGGAGCTGATTTTTTGTTGAATGAACAACAAAACGTACCAACTGATATCGTAAAGATGGAAAAAGACTTGCGATACATTGCGTCCATCATCAAGGAACAAGGTCGAAAAATATTAAAGAATTCTACCATTACGCCTCCTCAATTCAGTGCTCTTCAATGGTTGTTAGAACATGGTGATATGACCATTGGAGATCTATCCAATAGAATGTTCCTAGCATTTAGCACCACGACTGATTTGGTAGACCGAATGGAAAATAGTCAACTAGTGAGACGTGTGCGAGATGATAAGGATCGTCGGGTTGTCCGTGTTCATTTATTACCTGAAGGAATACGGATTATTGAAGAGGTCATACAGAAGAGACAAGAGTATTTGCAAGATGTCCTTGTGAATTCAAATGGGCAGGAAATTCAGCAGTTTTCAGAATTGCTGGCTACACTACATGAACAGATGACAAGAGATTGAGGGATTACATTGAACGCACCTATTGGAGTAATTGATTCGGGAGTTGGCGGACTGACAGTTGTAAGAGAGTTACGCAACTACCTACCGAATGAACCTATTATTTACATTGGCGATGATGCACGTTGTCCGTATGGTCCTCGACCTGCGGAAGAAGTGTTGCAATTTACAATGGACATGGTCAACAGTTTGGCGCAAATGGGTATAAAAATGCTCGTTATTGCGTGTAACACCGCGACTGCTATCGCGCTAGAAGAAGTACGACAGCAATTTGATTTTCCTGTTGTCGGTGTTATTGAGCCAGGAGCCAGGGCGGCTATCAATGCATCGCGAACAGACGAAATTGCTGTGCTGGGTACAGAAGGCACCGTGAAAAGTAAAGCCTATGATCTAGCGATACAAGCTTTAAAACCGGAAGCCAAAGTCCATTCACTCGCGTGTCCGGAATTTGTGCCAATCGTTGAAAATGGAGAATACCGTACACAGGCAGCAAGGGATATAGTCGACCGGACGTTACTTCCGTTGCATAACTATCCGTTTGATTCTGTAATTCTTGGCTGTACGCATTATCCATTATTACAAGAACATATTGAAGCGCATTTCTCCAATCAAAAGAATGTTATTTCTTCAGCAGCGGAGACTGTGATTGATGTTGAACGGATTCTTGAAGCGAAGCAATTACTATCTATATCAGCGGAAGAGCCAATATTCTACACAACAGGCTCAATGGAAAAGTTTCGAGCCATCGTTGAAGATTGGCTTGCCATTCCGCAGGCAGATGTACGCAAGCTGACTTTATAACATGTATTGCAGTACCCGAAAACAGTACGTTGTTTTCGGGTTTTTTGCTGTGAATATGATAAGATAGATTGAACGTAGACTTGAAGAACTGTTCACACTAAATAAATGGATAAAAATGGAGGATATTGCATGCGACATGATGGAAGAGCAACAGAAGATATTCGTACAGTAACAATTGAGAAGGATTATTTGATTCACCCAGAAGGTTCCGTACTGATTTCAGTTGGAAATACGAAAGTGATTTGTACAGCGACGATTGAAGATCGTGTACCGCCATTTATGCGTAATAGTGGAAAAGGATGGATCTCTGCTGAATATTCCATGTTGCCACGCGCAACAGGACAACGGACCATCCGAGAATCTTCCCGCGGTAAAGTGGGCGGTCGTACGATGGAAATCCAGCGTTTGATCGGACGAGCTTTGCGTGCAGTCGTTGATTTAGATGCTATTGGGGAGCGTACAATTTGGATTGACTGTGATGTCATTCAGGCAGATGGTGGAACGCGAACGTCTTCCATTACAGGTGCATTTGTTGCATTGGTCATCGCTGCGAATAAATTACAAATCGAAAAGAAGCTACCCGTATTCCCGGTTCGTGACTTCCTAGCTGCTACAAGTGTAGGGAAACTGGCTGACGGTCAATTGATCACGGATCTTGACTACGTAGAAGATTCTTCTGCTGACGTGGATATGAATGTGGTGATGACGGGACAAGGCCAATTCGTGGAACTGCAAGGGACAGGCGAAGAAGCTACTTTTTCTCGCGCGGAAATGAATGATTTATTGACGTTGGCTGAATCAGGTATCGAACAATTGATTGCAATTCAAAAAGAAGTATTAGGCGAGTTGGCAGATAAGATTGGACAACAGGTAGGCGAAGCGCAATGAAGGAAGTATTAATCGCAACGAATAATAAAGGCAAGGCGAAAGACTTTGAAGTTCTCTTTCGCCCTTTAGGTATCAATGTGCTGACATTGCAAGATATTGAAGAATCAATTGATGTAGAAGAAACGGGTACCACTTTCGTTGAAAATGCCGTATTAAAAGCAGAGACTGTTGCAAATTTATTGGGGAAAGTAGTAATTGCCGATGACAGCGGGCTGGAAGTCGATGTACTAAATGGCGAGCCAGGTGTCTACTCTGCACGCTATGCAGGCGAGCCATCGGACGATGAAGCGAATATCGATAAATTGCTAGCTAATCTTGTGGAAGTGCCTGAAACGGCGCGTCAAGCTCGATTTCGGTGTGTTCTAGCGATTGCCGGTCCTGGTATCGGGACAACTACTTATTCTGGCAGCTGTGAAGGTATCATTACAGATCAACGACAAGGAACGAATGGATTCGGCTATGATCCAATATTTTATGTACCTAGTAGAGGGAAAACGATGGCAGAATTATCTGCAGAAGAGAAAAATGCCATCTCTCATCGCGGAGCAGCTTTAGCTCAACTAAAAAAACAACTACCAGAATTTCTTACACGGATAGGTGAAATGAAATGAAGCTACTTGTTTTAAGTGATTCACATGGCGACTTGAATACAGTGAAGCTGATAAAATCATTGCAAGCAGACGAAATATTCCATTGTGGCGACAGTGAATTATCGGCAAAAGATCCATTGCTTAATGGAATCCATATTGTTCGTGGTAACTGTGACCGCGACGAGCAATTTCCAGCAACCATTGTACAGAAATTGGGCGATGAGACTGTATTTATTGTCCACGGCCATGAACACGACGTTAAGCGCTCTATGCTCACCCTTTCTTACGCAGCAGCTGAGCAACAAGCAACTATTGCTTTATTCGGACATTCCCATTTATATGGCGCGGAGATGATCAACGGTGTATTGTTTGTTAATCCGGGAAGCACGACTCAACCACGTGGAGGTAGGGTAGCGACATACGCAGTCATCGAAATCGACGATGTTTATACTGTGAGTTTTTATGGCATGAACCACGACTTAATAGACCAAATTATATTTAATAAATAGTTTTATGAAATAGTGTTGACTTATCTTTGGATTATGCATATAATAGTTCTTGTGCCTGTGGTTGCAGGTGTTTGTCTCAGTAGCTCAGCTGGATAGAGCAATGCCCTTCTAAGGCATCGGTCGGGGGTTCGAATCCCTCCTGGGACGTAATAAAGTAATATCTAGATAAGAACCAAAAAAGCACCGTAAACATTGTTAAACCAATGTTTACGGTGCTTTTTGTTTTGAATGAAATTAGTAACACTTGAACGCGAAAATTTTTCAAGTGAATACACACAATAACCAAATTTCAAACTTATTTTCACCCAAATGTCCTCAAAGTTCTTTACTGTGTTAATTTTATATTCGGTTCAATGCTCTTCTTTATAATGTTGAGGTGCCTTGGCAAATGGCTTATGCCTTCGTAAATGAAAAAAATATGGACTGCTAACTAACAGTAGAGGGTTATATTCAACAAACGTCTAAAAGTGAAAAAATACGATAACGTGAAAAGAAAAGCAGACTGAAAGGGTACCAAGCCAAAGAGCTAGGTATATTTACTTTCGGTAAGCTTTTTTTGTTTATGCTAATTATTTTTTTCATCATAGCGTTTGGGAAGTAGTTTACCGGCAATAAAGCGATGATATACAGGTGAAGAAGGCTTTAGCTACCGAGAAGGTTGACTATTTGGAGTTGTTTTAAAGTAACTTTATATAATTAAAAGATACAAAAAAACATTACCTAGTTCAAAAAATAAATATAGGACTTAATTCTTAAAACTCAAAAACGCCTTGATTATTGTCTTTAATTAAACTAGCATGAAGTTATCAATTGATAATGATTATCAGTATCAATATCAATTGTAACTCATTAAGTCGAAAGGAATGGGACGATGAGAGAGAGCGAATTAGAAGGTAAAATAGCTGTTGTCACGGGCGCATCCGGAGGTATAGGCCGATTAATAGTAGAGCGGTTAGCTGAACATGGAGCGGTGATAGCGGCGATCGATAAGGACAAAGATGAATTAGTTAAATGCATTAAAAAGATGCAAGAAAGAGGATATCCAATTACAGCTTTTCCTGCAGATGTAACAGACTCAATGATCGTAGAAGAAGTTATTTCTACTGTTGAGTCTAAGCTTGGACCGATAGATATATTGGTGAATGTGGCAGGAGTACTGAAGTTAGATTTAATAGACAACTTGGATGAGGCGGATTGGGATGCAAGTTTTTCTGTTAATGCAACGGGTGTATTCTGTATGTCTAAAATAGTCAGTAGGCAAATGATTCCACGTAAAAAGGGATCGATTATTACGGTAAGTTCCAACGCTAGCCATATTCCTAGAATTGGAATGGCGGCCTATGGAGCTTCAAAGGCGGCAGCAACTATGTTCACAAAATGTCTTGGTCTGGAACTTGCGAAGCATAATATACGCTGTAATGTTATTTCGCCTGGATCTACTGATACAAAAATGCTAAGAAAACTTTGGAGTAATGAAGAGGGAGAAATAGAAACGATAGATGGACAATCTGAGGTTTATCGAGTTGGTATTCCACTTGGTAAAATTGGAACACCATCCGATATTGCGAACTCAGTATTATTTTTTGCGTCAGATGATGCATCACATATCACCATGCACGATATGGTTGTTGATGGTGGAGCCACACTAGGTGTTTAACGAGGAGGAAACAGAAATATGAGTAAAGTGAGTATGTCAAAGGTAAAGTCGATTTTAGATGAATATGAATTAGGAGATTTCTTTTTATCATCGTCAAAGCGAACGATTATGGGGAAAGGCGTTTTCTCAGTGGTAAAGGAGACACGGAAAACTAAAAATCAAATATATAGTTTACCGGTTAGAGTGGAAGAGGCATTTGAACAGGCGAACCGGGCAGGACATCCGCATCCGATCGTTGTAGGTGCAGTTCCGTTTGATTACTCAGAAGCTGCAAAAATGATCATACCTGAGGAAGTAAAAGTAACTTCCACATTGGTAAAAGATAGTGGCCAACCGGAAAATATTTCTTTACAGCCGTATGATATTCAATATATTCCGGAGCCAGCAGAATATATGAAAGGTGTCAATCAAGGCCTAAATAAGATTTCGTCGGGGCAAATAGATAAGATAGTTGTTTCTAGAGCTTTGAATTTTAAAACGAAAGAGCAGATTGATGTAAAACAGATTTTAAAAAGGTTGGAACATCATAATAAGCAAGGATACACATTTGCTGTTGATATATCAGACGTTAATACGATTAGAAATAAGGAAACGGTATCGACAAATGGGAAACGTATATTATTTGGTGCTAGTCCAGAATTGCTTGTATCTAAAAACGATTCAACTTTATTCGCAAATCCATTAGCAGGCTCGAGACCTCGAAGTGATGATCCAAAAGAAGATCAGCGTAGAGCGTTAGAACTGTTGGAATCTGAAAAAGATTTATATGAACACGCAGTGGTTGTCGATATGGTAAAAGAATCATTAGCTCCTTTTTGTGAATCGATGGATGTTCCAGAAATACCGTCATTAATTAAGACAGAAGCAATGTGGCATCTGTCAACAGAAATATATGGAACATTAAAACAGGCGGAAACATCTTCTTTAGAATTAGGTATTGCGTTACATCCTACACCGGCGGTATGTGGACATCCGACAGAGTTAGCACGTGAAGCCATTTATGAGATTGAGCCGTTTAATAGAAGTTTTTTTGCTGGAATGGTCGGCTGGTGTGATGAAAATGGAAATGGAGAATGGATAGTCACGATTCGTTGTGCGGAAGTTGAAGAAAACGATATACGATTATTTGCGGGTGCAGGTGTAGTTGCTGGCTCCATTCCCGAGGAAGAACTGAATGAGACTGGAGCGAAGTTCAAAACGATGTTGGATGCTATGGGTATTGAAAAACAGTAGGGCATAGATATGTCAAAAACTAAGTAAACAGGGAGGAATACTTATGGAAGGGTGTCAACCATGGCCCGATAAAATAGCTGCATTTTATCGTGAAAAGGATTGTTGGCGTGGAGAAACATTTGGACAGATGCTTCGAGAAAGAGCAGAAAAGCACGGTAATAAGATTGCAATAACTGATGGGGGAAAACAAGTAAGTTATGAAACTTTGGATAAAAGAGTAGATCAACTTGCTTCTGGGTTTCAAAAACTTGGTTTTAAAAAAGAAGATAGAGTAGTCATTCAAATTCCAAATACAGTTGAGTTTTTTGAGGTTTGTTTTGCCTTGTTCCGATTAGGAGTGTTGCCAGTATTTGCCTTGCCGTCGCACCGATATAGTGAAATACAGTATTTTTGTGAGTTGACCAAGGCAAAGGCTTATATAATGCCGGAAAACTTCTCTGGGTATCATTATCATGAAATGGCTAAGACCATTCAGCGTGAAACAAGTACTTTAGAGCATATCATTACACTTGGTGAATCTGAAGAGTTGGAACAGTTAGCAGATCTTTATTTGGAAGAAGAGTATATTCAGCCTAATGTTTATCCAAATGACATCGCTTTTTTACAATTATCCGGTGGAAGTACAGGGTTATCTAAATTAATTCCACGAACACATGATGAGTATATTTATAGTCTTCGTAAGAGTAATGAAATATGTAGAATGGATGAGAATAGTGTCTACCTTGCAGTTTTAGCAATCGCGCATAATTATCCTTTGAGTTCACCGGGAGTGCTCGGTTCACTTTATGCTGGCGCAAGGATTGTGCTAGCAACAGGATCTAGTCCAGACGAGGCTTTCCCTATAATCGAAAAAGAAAAGGTAACGATTGTAGCACTTGTTCCACCGATAGCCATTATTTGGTTGGAAGCGTTGAAGACACGTTCAAATGATTTCACTAGTTTAGAAATCATTCAAGTAGGCGGAGCGCATTTCAATGCTGAAATAGCTAAACGTATGCAACAAGCCTTTGGATGTAAGCTGCAACAAGTGTATGGGATGGCTGAAGGGTTGGTTAATTACACAAGATTAGATGATCCAGAAGAGACTATTATTAACACGCAGGGACGACCGATGTCACCCTATGATGAGATTCGTGTAGTTGACGAAGAGGATCGCGAAGTTGAACTAGGTGAAGTAGGGGAATTGTTAACTAGGGGCCCATATACTATTCGCGGATACTATAAGGCGGAACAGCATAATGCTAAAGCATTTACATTGAATGGATTTTATCGCACAGGTGATTTAGTTAGCTTAGACGAAGCGGGAAATATTGTCGTAGAAGGTCGTATTAAGGACCAGATAAATCGTGGCGGTGAAAAGATAGCGGCAGAGGAAATGGAAGATCATATTGCTTCACATCCTAATGTGTTTGATGTTGCAGTCGTCTCTATGCCGGATCAATTTCTTGGAGAGAGGTCATGTGCGTTTGTTATCCCTAATGAGGGGATGATAACTAAAGTTGAAATGAAGGATTTTCTAATAAAAAGAGGGATCGCGGATTTTAAGATTCCTGACCGGGTTGAAATAGTGGATACCTTTCCACAAACATCTTTTGGAAAGGTCAGTAAAAAAGCATTGCGTGAAATAATTACAAAGAAACTATCGCCTATCTATAAATAAAATAAACGAAATGGACGTGATTACATGGGAATTCCTACTATTCCATCTTATCAAATGCCGAATATATCTATTTATCCAACAAATAAAGTGTCGTGGCAGGTGGATCCGGAGAGGGCAGTTCTGCTCATACATGATATGCAGAATTATTTTTTGAACTTCTATGATACAGAACAATCACCGATAACCGAATTGATTCATAATATCGCAAAATTGAAAGAGCAGTGCAAAAAGCAAGGGATTCCAGTTGCTTATACAGCGCAACCAGGGAATCAGAACCCGACAGAACGGGCACTCCTCACTGACTTTTGGGGAAAAGGATTATCCGATGATCCAGCTCAAACAGGGATTATTAAAGATTTAGCACCAGGTTCAAATGATTTAATGTTAACTAAATGGCGTTATAGTGCATTTAAAAAATCAGATTTCTTGAATGTATTACAAAAACAAGGGCGTGACCAACTAATTATTTGTGGAGTTTATGCCCATATAGGATGTTTAATGACGGCTGCAGAGGCATTCATGTATGATATACAGCCTTTCCTCGTAGCAGATGCGGTTGCCGACTTTTCGTATGATGAACATAAAATGGCATTGGATTATGCGGCCAAACGTTGCGGTGTTACGACGTCTACAGATGAATTAATCAAAGTACTGTCGAAAGGTACAGAAAATAGCAAAAATGAATCCCTTACATTTGAAACAATTCATGAGCAAGTTGCCTGCTTACTGGATATACAAGCGAAGGATCTCTCAGACACAGACGATTTATTTTATATGGGGCTGGATTCTATTGGACTTATGAGTTTAGTTGAAGCATGGCGACAACAAGGTCTGGAAGTAAGCTTTATGGACTTAGTGGAGAGAAAAACATTAGCTGAATGGCGTGATTTAATGGAAAGCCGAATGGTGAACGTATAAATATAAAGGAGGGGGTATTGTATGCCTAGCGTGTTAACAAAGCATCAGTCATTAACGGGTGCGCAAGCTGGAATTTGGTATGCGCAGCAATTGGAGTCGGATAACCCTGTTTATAATACAGCGGAGTATATTGACATAAATGGAAAGCTACATGTGGAGTATTTTAAGAAGGCTGTAGAACAAGTAATGAAAGAGACAGATTCCATTCATGCTAAATATGGAGTAGACGAAAATGGTCCATGGCAGCATATTCTCGAGAAAAGGGATTTTTCGCTTGAACTTATCGATGTTACTGGGGAAGTGGACCCTGATCAATCTGCAAAAAAATGGATGAAATCTGATATAGATAAACCGTTAGATTTAACTAAAGATGTCGTTGTTAAACAGGCACTATTTAAGATAAGCGAGAATCGAAGTTTGTGGTATTTGCGTATTCATCATATTGCAGCAGATGCTTTCGGTTTTTCTCTAATCGTACAACGTGTTGCTCAGATTTATACAGCCCTAGTAAAGCAAGAAACGATAAAGGGAAATCAGTTGGGTGATTTTCAAAAGGTATTGGATGAACATCAATCGTATGTACGTTCGGATAAATTTATTCAAGACCGTGAGTTTTGGATGGGCCGATTCCAGGATCATCCAGACATTGTTAGTTTAAAGGGTTCATCGTTAGGATTATCTAAACGCATTATCCATAAGACAAGTTATTTGCAAGCAGATACGATCGAGCGGTTAAGGAAAACGGCTAGTTCCAGAGGGGGAAACTGGTATGAAACGATTGTAGCAGCTGTTGCTGTCTATATGCAGCGTTTAACTAGTAGTGAGGACATTGTGCTTTGCTTACCAATGATGTGTCGTATGGGTACATCTTCAGTAAAGGTCCCAGCAATGATAATGAATTTACTACCACTAAGACTGAATATACAACCCAAAATGAGTTTCATAGAGTTGATAGAGCAAGTTCAACAAGAAATGAAGCAAGTGCGGTCCCATCAGCATTATCGTCATGAATATTTACGGCATGATCTGAAGTTATTAGGAGATGGTCAACGCTTGTTCGGACCTCAAATAAATATGATGCCATTTGATTATGGATTGGATTTCGCTGGTAGTAAAGGAACGACAAATAAGCTCCATACGGGTCCAGTAGATGACCTATCCTTCAATATATATGATCAACAAGACGGAAAAGGGATAAGGATTGATTTAGATGCCAATGCGGATATGTATGAACCGGATGAGGTGACTCTTCATCTAAATCGTTTGGTAAATTTGATTGAAAATATAGCTGCTGCAGATGCGCAGTTGCCAATATCTCAATTAGGGGTACTTTTGCCTGGAGAGTTTGACAATGTAATCAATAAGTGGAATCAAACAACTCAACAATTGTCTTATATGTCTGTACAAGAAATATTTTTAAAACAAGTTACCCGTACACCGCATGCCGAGGCCTTAAGGTTCGACGACGAAAGCCTTTCTTATGCAGCATTAAATAAACGGGTTAATTGTCTGGCGTATTTACTTGAGGAAAAGGGACTAGGACCTGGTAAGTTTGCTGCTTTGGCTTTACCCCGATCCGTAGACATGGTTATTGCAATGTTGGCTGTTTTAAAAGCGGGAGCAGCGTATTTGCCAATTGACCCCGAATATCCTGTTGAGCGAATTTCTTATATTTTGGAAGATGCACAGCCGATGTGTATCCTGACACATCAGGACATACAATCTCAATTACCAGACAGTCATGTAGATCATGTCGTATTGGATGATCCCGCTGTTCGCAATCAAATAACTGCTTATGCAGATATAGATTATCCGAACAGAATAGTAGTGCCCAAGAGTCCAGCGTACATGATTTATACTTCCGGATCGACAGGGCGTCCGAAAGGTGTCGTTGTTACAGTCGAAGGATTAACCAACTTCCTTTGCTCGATGCAAAATAAGTTTGCTTTGAGTCATCAGGATCGTCTTTTAGCAGTTACGACAATTGCTTTTGACATTTCAGCATTGGAAATATTTCTTCCGCTCATTAGTGGTGCATGTTGTGTGATTGCAAAGAATAACGCAAACAAAGACCCGGCAATATTAGCACAATTGATTAAAGATCGCAATATTTCCATTATGCAGGCAACGCCCACACACTGGAATGCGCTTGTGTCGACCTATCCAGAAGTACTTCGTGGAATACGTATCTTGGTCGGCGGAGAAGCGGTTCCTGAAAAACTCGTAAAATCATTACATGAGCTAGATTGTGAAGTGACAAATTTGTATGGACCAACAGAAACGACAATCTGGTCTACAGCTATTACTTTACATACAGGGGAAACCGGTACTCCTTCTGTTGGCTATCCGATCGATAATACACAAATATTCATTTTAGATGCCGGTTTACAGCCTGTCCCTCCAGGGGTAAGTGGAGATTTATATATTGCTGGTAAAGGATTAGCACAGGGCTATTTTAATCGACCGGATTTAACAGCAGATACATTCATTGCTAATCCATATGGAAATCCAGGTGAACGGATGTACAAAACAGGCGATATTGCACGTTGGCATGCGGATGGAAAGCTTGATTATATTGGCAGGTCAGATCATCAAGTGAAAATCCGCGGTTTTCGAATAGAGCTTGGAGAAATTGAATCCGTCATAGCGAAAACATCGGAGGTTAGTCAAGTAGTCGTTGTTGCTAGGGAGGACCAACCAGGGGATTACCGTTTAATAGCTTATCTCGTGCCAGAAAAGAAAGCGATTATTGATTTAGCTAAAACACGTCAATCTGTAGAAGAACTACTTCCTGATTATATGGTTCCTTCTGCCTTTTTTATAATGGATGATTTGCCGCTGACGCCAAATAAGAAAATAGACCGCAAAGCATTACCGTCTCCAGAATTCGAAAAAGGGAAAGATAGTCGGGATCCTAGAACGCCACAGGAGGAAATAGTTTGTGATTTATTTAAACAAGTGTTAAATGTTTCACAAGTGGGAATTGACGATAGTTTCTTCCATCTTGGCGGTCATTCGTTACTTGCTGTACAGTTAGCGAATCGTATTCGTGAAGTCTTTGAAGTGGAAGTTGGGATAGGGAAAATCTTTGAAACACCGACTGTAGTAGGACTTGTTAAACAGTTAGAGGCAGGACGGAAAGGAAGGCCCCCTGTTCAAAGAGTCGAGTCCAAGGGCGATATTCCATTATCGTTTGCGCAGCGTCGATTATGGTTCCTATATCAGTTAGAAGGACCAAGCCCTACATATAATATACCACTAGTGGTTCGATTATCAGGGAAATTAGATAAGAACGCATTGCAAGAAGCAATCTGCGATGTAATAGAAAGACATGAACCGTTGCGAACTATTTTTCCCGAACATGCGGGGACAGCCAGGCAAGAGGTATTAAATCCAGAAAAGGTTAAGCCAGATTTACATGTACACCAAATAGAAGCATCCGAGTTAACAAGCCGATTGAATCATACTGTTAAATATTGCTTCCAATTGGATGAGGAACCTGCATTTCGAGTTGAGCTCTTTTCAACCGCAGAGGAAGAACATGTTGTTGTACTGTTACTACATCATATCGTTGGCGATGGATGGTCCTTGACGCCGTTAACACAAGATTTGAAGAAGGCATATATGAGCCGCGTTAATGGCAAACAGCCGAATTGGACAAATCTACCAGTACAATACGCGGATTATGCATATTGGCAAGAGAATTTATTGGAAGAAAAGCAAGGACAAGAGAGTCTTGTTAAAGAACAGCTTGATTATTGGTTAAATACTTTAGCAGACTTACCTGATCATTTAGAACTGCCGACAGATTATCCACGACCAGTGGAGTCTAGCTATCTAGGGAAAACGTATCGCTTTACGATTGACGCGAGTCTTCATCAGAAGTTACTTCATATCTCTGCACAAAACGGAGTTAGTTTATTTATGACGTTGCAAGCTGGTCTTACGGCGTTACTGACTCGTCTTGGGGCAGGATATGATATACCTTTAGGGAGTCCGGTAGCTGGAAGAAATGATGATGCTTTGACAAATCTCGTGGGGTTGTTTATTAACACTTTAGTATTACGTACTGATACATCTGGTAATCCGAGCTTTAAGGAGTTGCTTGGTAGAGTGAGAAAGGTAAATTTGAATGCGTATGAAAACCAGGATTTACCTTTTGAAAGATTGGTAGAGGAATTGAATCCTCCGCGTTCTAGATCAAGGCATCCATTATTCCAAATCATGCTTGCATTACAAAATACACCTGAGCCAAAGTTAGATTTACCTGAAATGAAGAGTGAATTGTCATTATATAGCGTAGGAGCTTCTAAATTCGATATGACGTTAGAGTTTCGAGAAAATGTAAGTGAATCGGGGTATGCGGAAGGATTAGATGGATTCCTTGAGTATAGTACAGACTTGTTTACAGAAGAGACAATACAATCGATGGTAAATAGACTGATTCGGTTGTTAGAATCTGCCGTACTTGATCAGGATCAACCAATCGGACTTCTGGAGATTTTAGATCAAAATGAAAAGAAAGAGCTCGTCAAAGATGTAAAAGTGAATGATGAACAGGAAGAATCCAGTTTGTCTGTACGATTTGAAAAGCAGGCCATGCTTGAACCAAAAAATATTGCGCTCATCTTTGAAAACGAACAAATGACATATCAAACATTGAATGAAAGGGCTAATCAACTTGCGCACCTATTAATTGGTCAAGGTGTTGGACCGGAGCAATATATTGTCTTAGCTTTACCTAGATCAATGGAAATGGTAATCGCTATGCTTGGTATTATAAAAGCTGGAGCTGCATACGTGCCAATTGACCCTAATTATCCGAGTGAACGAATTACCTTTATGATAGAGGACGTAAAGCCTCTGATGGCGATTACAAATGAAGAGTATACAAATAAATTACCTAATAATCATGCCATGCCAAAACTTGTTTTAGATGCAGAAGATACACAGAAAGTACTTAGTAAACAAAAAGATACGAATCCAATAGATGCAGAGCGTACAGAGCCGTTACAAGCTCTTCATCCGGCATATATTATATATACTTCGGGTTCCACTGGTCTGCCTAAAGGCGTAGTGATTCCCCATCAAAATGTGAATCGTCTACTAGGATCTACAGACGAATGGTTCCAATTTAATGCGGATGATGTATGGACTTTATTCCACTCCTATGCGTTTGACTTTTCGGTATGGGAAATGTGGGGGGCTCTGCTCTATGGTGGAAGATTGGTTATTGTATCGTATGAGATTAGCCGTTCTCCGTATGAGTTTTTACAACTAGTAGTGAATGAGAAAGTAACGGTACTGAATCAAACTCCTTCCGCATTTTATCAATTAATGCAGGCGGACAGAGAACAGCAGGAAATAGGTAAACAGCTGCAATTACGATATGTCATTTTTGGGGGAGAAGCGCTTGAACTTAATCGACTAGAGGATTGGTATAAGCGCCATACAGTGGACGCACCTAAACTAATTAATATGTATGGAATTACGGAAACGACCGTACATGTTACGTATATGGAAATTAACGAAACTCTTGTATCACTAAGAGCGAATAGTATTATCGGTCAGGGGATAAAAGACTTAAATGTATATATATTGGATGAATATTTACAGCCAGTACCAATAGGGGTTATTGGAGAAATGTATGTATCTGGTCCAGGATTAGCAAGGGGATATTTAGGAAGACCAGGTTTAACGGCTGACCGATTCGTGGCAAATCCATTCGTTGAAAATGGATCAAGAATGTACCGTACGGGTGATTTAGCCCGTTGGAAAGAATATGACATGTTAGATTACATCGGACGCGCTGATCAACAGGTGAAAATAAGAGGCTTTAGGATTGAGCTAGGGGAAATTGAATCTGTGCTATCCGAGCACCCTAGCATTGAACAGGTAACCGTGGTCAGCAGTGAGGGCCATTCTAGTGGAGATCAACTGCTTGCTTATATAATATTAAATTCCGACGCAAGTGAAAATGGTGTTGATATTCGACGTTGGGTTACTAAACGTTTGCCAGATTATATGATACCTTCCGCATTTATCATGATTGATATATTACCATTAACTCCTAATGGGAAGCTAGATTACAAGGCTTTACCTGATCCAGATTATTCTGAGGAAGTAACAGACAAAGGACCTAGAACACCACAGGAGGAAATATTATGTAATCTATTTATGGAAGTATTGGACTTGCCGTATGTAGGAATTGATGACGAATTCTTCCACCTAGGGGGGCACTCGTTACTTGCTGTCCAACTAATGACTCGAATCAAAGAATCATTTGGTATTGACCTAAGTATTGGAAATCTCTTTGAGTCTCCTACGGTTGCGGGACTGGCAGAACGATTGGAGACTGGTGACAATACAAGTGCGCTAGAGGTTTTGTTACCAATTCGAACAAGTGGAAGCTTATCTCCTTTATTCTGTGTTCATCCGGCTGGCGGACTTAGTTGGTGTTACGCAGGTCTGATGAAGGAATTGGACAAAGATTATCCAATTTACGGTCTTCAGGCACGAGGTATTTCCGATCCAGATAATCATCCCCATTCACTAGATGAGATGGCTGAGGATTATGTTGAACAGATACAATCTGTTCAACCACGAGGTCCTTACTATTTACTGGGATGGTCACTCGGAGGTAATATCATGCAAGCCATGTCGACAAAACTACAGAAAAAGGGTGAAAAGGTTGCGCTAGTTGCTATGTTAGATTCTTATCCAAATCATTTTCTTCCAATTGAGAATGTTCCAGATGAGGAAGAAGCACTTATTGCTTTGCTTGCATTGGGAGGTTATGATCCTGAAAGCGTAAATGGAGATGCACTTACGCTCGAAGATGCCATAGAGTTGTTAAGAAAGGATGGAAGTGCGTTAGCGAGTCTTGATGACAAAACAATTACTAATTTAAAGGAAACATATGTACAATCTGTTCAAAACTTAAGTGAATTTGAACCGGAGATATATCAAGGTGATGTCTTGTTTTTCAGATCGACTATTACCCCAGAGTGGTTTGATCCAATTTCCACTAATACATGGGACCCTTACATCGATGGCAAGTTGGAAGTATATGATATTCATTGTCGTCATAAAGATATGTGCCAACCGGAACCATTAGCAGAAATCGGAGAGATTCTATCTAAAAAGCTAAGCATGTTGTATGAATCGACTAAAATAAACTCAGAGAGGGAGAGATAGAACATGAGTAACCCTTTTGAAAACGCAGAGGAATCGTATGCTGTATTAATCAATAGTGAGGGACAATATTCTCTTTGGCCTGGTTTTCTTGACATTCCATCGGGCTGGGATCAGGTTTATGGAGTGGCGAATAGGCAAGAATGTTTGGATTATGTAAATTCCAATTGGGATAATTTAATGCCGAACAGTGCGAAGACAATTGAGAATGTTAGCAATAGGAATTAACCATGAAGAAACGTGTAAGTGTGAAGTTTGCTGTATGTGCAGTATATGTATTAGCGATGTTTATGTCAGCTCTCGACAGTACAATTGTTAATGTGGCATTGCCGGCTATTGGAGGAACATTCCATGTTCCTCCTGAAGCCATGGGAACCATAAATATTGGATATCTAATTAGTTTAGCTATGTTTCTACCAGCAGCAGGCTGGATGGGAGATCGTTTTGGAACAAAACGGGTATTTTTGAGTGCGATAAGCATATTTACTATTGCATCTGTCTTGTGCGGATTTGCTCATAATATGTTTACGTTGAATGTATACAGGATTCTCCAGGGTATTGGGGCAGGCTTCATTACCCCTGTTGGCATGGCCATTCTATTTCGGACATTTACTCATGAAGAGCGTCCCAAGCTGTCACGTATGCTAATTATACCGATCGCACTAGCTCCGGCACTCGGTCCTATTATAGGTGGGTTTTTAGTAGATACAATTTCTTGGCGTTGGATATTTTTTATAAATATACCTATAGGCTTGCTCGCTTTATTTATTGGGAAGGTATATTTACAGGAACATGTTGAGCCAACGGCCGGAGCATTTGATTATAAAGGGTTTATATTATCCTTAACAGGTTTTTCGCTGTCGATTTATGCATTGACACAGGGAACTGTTAAAGGGTGGACATCTCCTGAAATTATAGTATCGGGATGTTTGGGACTTGTATTAATGGTTTTACTTGTTCGCCTTGAACTGCGTGAGGATAAACCAATGATAGATGTGAGATTGTTCAAGGATCCAATGTTCCGCTCAATGAGTTTTATTGGTCTTTGTTCCGCCGCGGGTTTACTTGGAATGCTATATGTTTTTCCGCTAATGTATCAAAATGCGTTGAACGTTAGTGCTTTTCATACAGGTCTAACCACATTCATAGAAGCACTTGGATTAATGGTGGCTTCCCAGCTAATGCCTTGGACATTGAAAAAAATGGGTTTGCGGCGACTCCTTATTTTTTCTCTTATTGGTACAATCATTGTTTTTATGCTTATTTCATTATTTGTTGCATCTAATCCGTGGTTACTTAGGTTTTTAATGTTTGGAATAGGGTTTTTCTTAGGACAAACAGTTGGAGCAGCGCAAATATCAGCTTTTAAGAATATAGACTCTCCATCAATGGGCAGAGCTACAATGCTATTTAATATGCAAAATAGACTTGGCGCAGTTCTTGGAGTTGCTATCTTATCAGGTGTGCTAGGAACATCCAATACGTCAGCAGGGGAACCGGTTAACTTGCTAACCTATCAATATGCATTGTTCGGCGCTTCGATATTTTTAATAATTGCATGTTTAATAGCAGTGAGAATGAATAAAACGACTGAAAATGATCCCACCCTACACATGAATCTGGTTGAGAAAGCAGAATAGCGGTCTGTTATAAAATAAATCAAACTGTAAAGATGAAGGGAGCATTCCATATGGTAGAAGTCTATATTTGTCAATTACCTAAAGAAAAGAGTCAAGTAAAATTGGGGGAATTACTTTTAAAAGTGCCTAAAGAAAGACAAAAGCATATTCGAAGGTTCTACCATCTGGATGATGCATACCGAACTATTATAGGAGATTATTTATTAGATCATGTTTTAAAGCAACGGACTGGAAAAACATTAAAAGAAATAACCTTAAAAAGAAATGCATATGGCAAACCGTATTTACCTGATTATCCATTTATTCAGTTTAATATATCTCACTCAGGTAAATACGTAGTTTGTGCAGTACACAATCAGGATGTAGGTATTGATATTGAGGAAATTCAAACGTTTGATTTACTCTTGGCTAAACAACTTTTTACTGTAGATGAATACCAAATGATACGTAATTCAAATGATAGAAATCATACATGCTATGAAATTTGGACTATGAAGGAAAGTTATACAAAAGCAGTAGGAAAGGGACTGGTTATCCCGCTAGATGCTATTCGCATAAGAAAACACGTAGGTAACCTTATGGAAGTTGGTAGTTCGCACGAAAAGGAGCTAGTAACGAATTTCATATGTAAACAATATGCGATTCATACAGATTACAAGCTAACTGTGTGTGCACGCATGACTGGAGGGAATATGTTTCTTGAACATCCCATCGAAATGTATTTTGATCAAATGTGTTGAATTACTATTTTCATTTCCAAATAAAATTTAAAAGTAGCTATATCTAGTAGGGGATCGATCCATTTGCCGCCACGCTTCTCAATTGATGTTATATAACTATTGACATCTTTAGAAGAAATTTCATTTATTGATTGACAATGATTCTCATTATCGATAAAATGAGAATTGTTCTCAGTTGAGGAGGGTGGTGTTTATTTACTACGGCAAAAAAGGAAGTCTCATTTTTTAGTACTCAGATATAAAGGAGGGAAGGAATAGAGGAAGGATGAAAAAAATCTGTAGTAATTGGTCTAACATTAGGCATACGACAGGATAGGCTAACTGTATGCAAATGATGTACGTTTTACGTGGTTGCAATTTCCTCGTCGGAAATACAAAGTCAGACGCATAAAAGATCGATCGAACTCAGAGTGATTTGTTATAAAAATATATTCAGTTTAATTATCTGACTGTTAAATGGATTTAGAATAATCCTGAGATGATTCCTTCGCGCATTGGGTAATAATTAGAATTTCGATAGAGGGAGTAGATGAAATAATTCATGGGTATAAAGCGAGGGCCACAGATGGCAGCATTGCAGTACTTGGGAATGGACTACTTCATCAACGTTATTCTTAATGCAAGTTATGCTGTTACTTGCCGAGCGTGGTTTTGATCGTAAAAAATACGAAGGTTTGCCGTCTCAAGGACAATTAGGCATCGATACTTAAATTAAAAGGAGAAGATGAATGATGAAGAAGCAATTAAGCTTATTAGTATTTGCATTGATGGCTATATTGGTACTTGCTGCATGTGGAGGAAAAGTAGAAGGGGAAAAAACACCAGAGAATGATAAACAGGAATCCACTGTTGAAAAAGAAGCAACGCAACAATCTGCAGATGATGGTGCAGCTGGAAATGGCATGCAAGAAATTACATACTTAGGTGAGACCTATTCTGTACCAGAAAACGTGGAACGCATTGTCATTACAGGAGCGATGGAAGCGATGGAAGACGCAACGGTTTTAAATATAGAACCAGTGGGAGGGATTACGGTTGCAGGAGAATTCCCAGAAACATTTAAAGCGGTGGTAGGAAATACAGAGTCAATCGGTGAAAAGCAACAACCAAATTTTGAAAAAATTCTAGAACTGCAGCCAGACGTAATTTTGGGAACGACAAAATTTAAAGATGAAGTGGTTGAAAAATTGGAACAAATTGCACCTACAATTTTAGTTTCCCATATTTCAACGAATTGGCAAGATAATCTGAAGCTAATGGCTCAACTAGGAGATAAAGAAGAAGAAGCGAAAACACTTCTAGCCCAATATGACAAAGATATTAAAGCTGCGACAGAAATAAAGGAAGAGTTTGAAGGCAAAACAGTAATGGCGATTCGCATTCGTGGTGGTAGTTTGTTTGTCTACCCAGAGGATGTATTCTTTAACCCTTCTTTATACAATGAACTAGGAATAGATGTTCCAGAAGTTATCCAGAAAGCAAAAGCTCAAGAAGAGATTTCAATTGAACAGCTAGCAGAAGTAAATCCAGATGTTCTTTTCATCCAAGTTCAAACAAGTGGAAATCAAGAGAATGAGCAAGCATATGAAGAATTGAAAAAGAATCCAATTATTCAAAATATCAACGCTTTCAAAAATGATGCTGCTTATAGCAATATTGTAGATTCTTTATTAGAAGGAGGAACTGTATTAAGTAAAATCGAATTCTTAAAAGCTCTGGAAGAAAACGTGTTAAAGAAATAGAGGGAATTTAGATGTCCATAATTCGAAAGAATAAGATTGTATTAATCCTTTTCCTATTGATTTTATTTATCGTCACAATAACATATTCAATCATGTATGGGGCTAGTCGTTATTCGGTTTTAACAATTTGGCAAGCCTTGGTTCATTTTGATCAAACGAATATGGAACATCTAATCATACGATCTTCCAGGATCTCTAGGGTGTTAGGTGCTTTGTTGATCGGTGCTTTCATCGCGATATCTGGAGCGCTTATGCAAGGAATGACGAGAAACTACTTGGCCTCGCCCGGCATTATGGGTGTGACAGACGGTTCGGTTTTTGTTATCACATTGTCAATGATATTTCTTCCGAACGTTCAACCTGCAACCCTCCTAATCTTTTCATTTATAGGTTCTTTAATGGGCGCAGTGTTTGTTTTTGGAGTCGCCAAGCTAGTGCCAGGTGGCATGTCGCCTTTATCGCTTGTAATTATCGGAACAATTCTAGGTATGTTTTTGAACGGCGTATCACAAGCTCTGGCAACATATTTTCAAATATCACAAAATATCAGCTTTTGGTACAATACGAGACTTCATCAAATTGACCCGGTCATGCTTCAATGGTCTGTACCTTTAGCAATCATCGGACTTTTCTTAGCATTTTACGTTTCAAAGTCTATTACAGCCATTTCCCTAGGAGATGAAGTCGCACAAGGTTTAGGAATTAACCTAGTGGTGATGAAAACATTGACATTAGTGAGTGTCGCACTGTTAACAGGTGTGTCTGTAGCTTTGGTTGGTAAGGTTACTTTTATCGGTTTAATCATTCCGCATATCACACGTTTTTTAGTTGGGGAAGATTATAAAAAGATTGTTCTATACGCCGGATTGTTCGGTGCGCTATTTTTTGCATGGGCAGATATAGTAAGCCGTTTGATTAACCCTCCATTTGAAACTCCAGTCGGTGTCATTACGGCACTTGTAGGCGTACCTTTTTTCCTTTATCTGATTCAAACAAAGGGAGGGAAGCGTTATGCCTAAGCTGAATCTAAATAAGCGTTTCTTTGTAGTAGCAAGTATTGGAATCATATTTACGTTACTCGTTATTTACTTGAGCCTTACAAGTGGTCAATACCCATTGACGGTATCTGAAACGTTCCGAACGTTATTTGGTGTCGATCATATTCCAAATCATGAACTTGTGATCTTTGGTTTTAGGATGCCTAGAATAGTTATTGGTGTTCTAGTCGGTTTATCACTGGGAGTAGTAGGAGCCGTTTTACAAGGTGTGACGAAAAATAATTTAGCCGATCCAGGTATTTTAGGTATTCAGTCTGGTGTAGGACTCACAGTGGTTCTCTATATGTTTTTTGTTCAGGGGAATGTGAATGAGATGTCAAGTCTCTCGATCGTCGGGGTGTCTGTATGGGGATGGCTTGGTGGAGTCCTCGCTACTCTCCTGCTATTTATACTTTCAAGTCATCAAGGCCAGCTCGATCCAAAACGTTTGATTTTAGTTGGTATTGCATTGAATTCTGGTATTGGTGCGCTTACCCTTTTTATCTCGTTGAAGATGGATCCCAAAGATTTTGAAATGGCGACAGTTTGGTTATCAGGAAGTATTTATAGTGCATCATGGCAACAAGTATTATCTATGTTACCTTGGGTTCTACTAATCATTCCGTTACTCGTTTGGAAAGCACCCATTCTTAATGTGTTACAACTCCATGATATAACGATTGTTGGTTTAGGGGTTCGGATAAACCGACAGCGTGTGTTGTTGGTAATGGGGGCGGTTGGATTGATCAGTGCAAGTGTGATTGTTTCTGGAAGCATTGCATTTGTCGGATTACTAGCACCTCACATTTCAAGGCGATTAGTAGGTATTCATCATCAACATATCATTCCGATGAGCGGGATTATCGGAATGATACTTGTTGTAACAGGAGATTGGATTGGTAAGGCGTTCTTTGCAACTGCTGAATTGCCAGTTGGAATTGTTATTTCAATTATTGGGGTACCTTATTTCATTTATTTATTAATGCGAAATAGCCGAAAAGTACGGGTATAAAGAATGGAGATTGGTTATGGGATATACACATATAGTGAAATCAATACGTCATTCTATATCAGAGACTGACTACAGAATTAAAATTGCCATCCCTAAGGAACCAGCGCCAGAGGAAGGGTATCCTGTCTTTTATATATTAGATGGGAATGCTTACGGCGTTCTTTTCGAAAGTGTTGTGATGTTGCAAGCGCAACGCACCGAAAAAACAGGCGTACCTCTTGCGGTAATTGTATCAATAGGATATGAGCAAGAAGAAATTTATTCACCTCTACGTATATATGATTTCACACCACAGAGTGAAGTTGTCAACTTACCAGAACGGCCGTCGGGAGTACCGTGGCCTACTTCTGGCGGTGCGCAAGAATTTTTAGAGGTATTGAAAAAAGTGAAACGAATGGTTCGACAAGAAGTCGAAATAGATGTTCGAAAGCAACTAGTTTTTGGCCATTCGTTGGGAGGTCTATTTCTAGTTCAAACGCTTATTTTGGAGCCGGAATTATTCACACATTATTATATTTGCAGTCCATCTCTTTGGTGGAATCAAGAGCAAATACTACAGGAAGCTTTAAAAATTACTCCTGTAGAAAGTGTGATCTTTATAGCGTCAGAACAACAGCAAAAGCATAAGATGTTTGAAAATGCACAATCCCTATATAACCATCTAAAATCTGTGCCCATGCAATCGGTCGAAATGTTTACATCACCGGATGAAAATCATATGTCCATCATTCCAGCCAGTATGTGCCAAGCATTGCGGTTTTTAATGAAAAATAAGTGAGGTGAATGAAATGATTGATGTTGAAGAAATTACTGTCGGTTATGGCTCGAAAATCATTATTGAAGAACTAAGTGTCGCGATACCTAAAGGACAAATCACGACAATTATTGGACCGAATGGATGTGGCAAATCTACTTTATTAAAAACAATTTCCCGTATTTTACAAGCGAGTCATGGCGCAGTCTTTATTGATCAAAAAGCGATTCATGAGACAAGCACGAAAGAAATCGCAAAAAAGATGGCCATCTTACCCCAAACAGCGGAAGCACCCGATGGATTAACGGTACATGAGCTCGTCGCATATGGTCGTTTTCCACATCAGTCAAGTTTTGGTCGGTTAAAAAAAGAAGATATTGAGGCGATTGATTGGGCGTTAGAAGCAACAAACTTAACTGAATTTCAAGAGCGACCCATTGAAGCATTATCTGGGGGACAGCGACAACGTGTATGGATTGCGATGGCGCTTGCTCAAGATACAGATATTTTAATATTAGATGAACCGACGACGTATCTTGATATGGCGCATCAACTTGATGTTTTACAATTGGTAGAACGACTCAACAAAGAACAAGGGAAAACGATTGTGATGGTGTTGCATGATATAAATCATGCCTCTCGTTTTTCAGATTTCTTAATAGCTATGAATAATGGTGAAATTGTAACAGAAGGTATACCAGAGCGCGTCGTTACGTGTGAACATTTGCAGCAGATCTTTCAAATTCAAGCAATCCTATCGGTGTGTCCTTTTAGTCAAAAGCCAATATGCTTATCTTATGGGAAATTAAATACGAGTGTATTATGAATACATATTGTCATTTAACTAGTATAAGTGTGGGATCAACAGTCTTATATTTAGCCTCTTAGAGAGGTATTTAAATGGAATTAAAAGTTTTAGTAACAATACATATAATTAGCTAAGGAGAATATATAATGCAAATATACTGGACTAAAATTAATGCAATCATTAAAGAAACGCCTGAGGTTAGAACGTACATGCTCGACTGTCCGAAAGACTTTACATGGGAAGAAGGTTCCCATACTCACTTCGCACTGGAAGGTTTTAATGCGGGTGATAAACCAAACCGTAGCTTGATTCGTCACATGTCAATCTCCACTTTACCGCACGAAAATTCCATCGGTATTACAACACGCATCAAAGAGCAGTGCTCTGAGTTTAAAAAGATATTAAGGAGCCTTGAAGTTGGCGATGAGGTTGCAATCTTTAAAACTCACTCAAATGTACCGCTTAAAAGAGAAGACAAAAATGTTTACTTGCTGTCATCAGGCGTTGGTCTGGCGACTTTTAGACCGCTCGTACTTGATTATTTCGAACGTGCTGATCACGTCAATAAAATTCATTCGTTGAACATCGACTCATCAAATGATTTCTTATTCACAAATATTTTTGAGTCCGCACCTGACAAGAAGTTCACATCACAATTCGTCGACACCCGTAAAGACTATTATGAAGAAGTGAAAAGTCTTTCTGCAGACAAGGAGGGGCTCTTCTATGTAGTCGGCAGTGACGAATTCCTTGTGCAGAATATTGCAGTTCTTTGTGAGCAGGGCATCAAACCGGAACAAATTATGATCGACAAGCATGAACATATGTTGACTGAATTTTTATCAATTGACATGTAAAGTTTAATAAGACTGTAAAATTTCTTGATCAATACTAAAGTTCAATATTATAGTATGAGTAAGATGTAGTAAACATTGAAGCGCATTTGTTAATTATGAGGATTATAGTTGTTTTTCTCTATCAGCTACAAAATTGATTTAGAGAGAGACGGAGGATTTCAAAAATACCATGACTTTTTTCAAGATTTATAGTCGTTGGTAGAGTTAAATGATACAAGAAGTAAATACTGTATGCTTAATCAGCCGATAGACCTTTCTCAATCTTGAGAGGGGTTTTTTGGCTTTTGAAGGAGACTATGTATAAAACTAATAAAAGTATTAGGGTTTTTATAAGTGTCGAGTGTAAAATGACATGCATTTAACAACACACTAGTGAAATATGCAATTACATCGATAAAGCGATTTCGCAAGCGGGACACTTGCTGATTAATAATTTATGCAACCCAGCTATTTGGATGAAGACAGTGACAAGGAGCCTATCCCCTTGTCATCGTTTAATATAGTGGTAAATATTCCCGGCCAGCTGAATGTTAAATAATTGCTGGCCATCTGTCAGGTCGGTTGAAAGAATTTCTTCAATCCGTTTCAGGCGATAGTTCAGCGTGTTCGTGTGGACGTGAAGGGCAATGGCAGTTCGTTTGATGTTTTGGTTTTGACGCAAATAGGTAAGTAGTGTTTGCAGCAAGTCTCCTTTTCGGGCTTGTTCGTATTGAATGAGCGGGCCGATGACTTCATGGACGAAATCGAGCAGCTCTTCTTCTGAATTCCGTAAGATGAAGCGTTGGATGCCGAGGTCTGTGTAGGACAGGGCGCGTTCTTCGAATTGGTAGTTTTTCATGAATGTGATGCATTTTTCAGCTTCTTTGAATGATTCGTGGGCGGCGGCGAGGTTTGGTTTCATTCTGCCGATGCCGATGGTGATGTCGAGTTCGTTGTATGTTTTTTCAATTTCCTGCTGCAAGTGCAAGGCGAGTTGTTTAATGCTGCCTGCCTGGTTTGCTGCCTGCAGTTTGGCAGGGTAAGAGAATAAGGCGGCGAGCTTGTTTTGATCGATGAGCGCGGCGCCTTGCGAGTTCTTTCCCAGGAAATATTTATTCGCCATATGGAGCAGGTTGTTGATGACGTTTTCGCTTATAGCTCCGCGCTGCAATTTGTCTTTGTTTTCGACGCTGACGCTGACAGCGATGTAGTTGCGGTTCAAGTCAAATTGTAGTTTTTTTGCCTGCTTCGTTAATGTTTCATCGATTGCCTGGCCGGATAAAATTTTTGTCATGAATTCACCCTGCAGACGCTGCTGTGTTTCGTAGACAGCTTGTTCTTTGACGAGCTCGAGCATGATGACCGTGCAGATGTGTTCTAGCGCGTTGATTCCGTCTTCTCCAATTGGGTCTTTTGAGACAATGATGAGCGAACCAAGTGGCTTCATTTTCGATTGTAGCGGTAGCGCGATGAATTGATAGTTTTCGAGGCCTATCGTGATATTAGAGACGCTATACGGGCTGTTGAGCGACTGGTCGTTCTGTTTCTCAAAGCGTAAAAGTTCGCTTTTCATCTCTTCTGAAACAGGCGCGCGACAGGCAGAAGCGGTCAGTTCGCCTGTCTCATCGAATAAGAAAATATGCTCGCCGATCGTTTTGTAAATATAGTCAATAATGGACTGAATTCCTTCTCCGTTGACGACGAGATTGGCGATAGTGCGCTGCGTTTCGATCGAGCGGGACAGCAGCTGGACAGTCTTTTTCTCGTTATGATAAATATTCGATTTTTCGAGCGCGATGGCGGCTTGTTGGGCGATCGCATCTAACAACTGCATATCTTCTTTTTTGAAATGAAGCGATTTATCAAATGAATCAAGCGTAATGACACCGATGCACGTTCCTTTCAATAGAATCGGTGATGAAATGACTGAAGTGAAATGAAAATTATTTGAAATAGATTCATCGAGCAACGTCCGGTTGCAAGGAGTGAGTGTATCGAGCGCCTGTTTGATTTCTTCTTCATTTTTAAACACCAACCCTTTTTCCGCTTGAAACGTCATGCCCGTCATGGATTCACCGCTGCTTAATTCAATCGATTTAAAGATTTGTGGATAAAACAAACCATGAGCGGATTTGGCCATCAGGCGCTGTTTCTGCTGGTCGAAAACCCAAATCGAACCGCCTCCTGCTGCGTCTACAGCGGAAATTGCTTCATCAATAATCAAATCGAAAATCGTTTCAATATCTAATGAAGAGTTAATGACAGTGGAAACATGTACAAGAGATTTGAGCTGCCGGCGAGTTAACGTGTCCTGCATAATCTACCATCCTCACTCTATAGTATTTTGTGTTTTTGTGTAAAACACACAAATTCTTTCGGAAAATCACACATGGAATAGATTTCTTTATTGTTTATAATTATAAGTGAATTGGGAATAAAATGAAAGCGGGTATGTTGAAAGTATACGTATATATGAAAGCGTTTGCAATCTGAGTGTTGATAGAATGATATACGGCAATGACGGAATGTAAAAGAAGAATGGAGGGTATTGGATATGAATTTTGATTTGACGGATGAACAACAAATGGTGCGCAAGCTGGTTCGCGAATTTGCGGAAGCGGAAGTGGCGCCGGGTGCGGATGAGCGCGATCGTACAGGGGAATTCCCGAAAGAGATTTTTGAAAAGTTTTCGGAGCTCGGCTTGATGGGGTTGCCTTTCTCGGAAGAGTACGGCGGTGGAGGAGCGGATACAACGAGTTTTGCGATCGTCACAGAAGAATTAAGTCGTGTTTGCGCGTCAACAGGCATCACGTATTCTGCGCATATTTCACTTGGCGGAGCGCCGCTTCATTTATTCGGCACACCGGAGCAGAAAGAGAAATATCTTACGCCGATTTGTACGGGCGAATCGTTCGGGGCCTTTGGATTGACGGAGCCAAATGCAGGGTCAGATGCGGGCGGTACAGAAACGACAGCTGTTCTTGAAGGCGATGAGTGGGTTATTAACGGTTCGAAATGTTTCATTACGAATGCGAGCTATGCGAAACATCTTGCGGTGACAGCGATTACAGACCGCTCGAAAGGAACGAACGGCATCAGCGCGTTTATCGTGCCGACTGATACACCAGGGTTTACGGTCATTGCAAACTACGAAAAAATGGGACTTCATTCTTCTAATACAACGGAATTGATTTTGGAAAATGTCCGTGTACCGAAAGAAAATCTTCTTGGTGAAATTGGAAACGGTTACAAACAGTTTTTGGCAACGCTTGACGGCGGACGGATCGGCATCGGTGCGATGGCTGTTGGTTTAGCGCAGGGAGCGTACGAAAAGGCACTGAATTACGCGCAGGAGCGAAAGCAGTTCGGCAGAAGCATTTCAAACTTCCAAGCGATTCAGTTCAAACTTGCGGATATGGCGATGAATATCGAACTGTCACGCAATATGGTGTATAAAGCAGCGTGGCTGAAAGATCAAGGCCGCCCATTCAAAAAAGAAGCGGCGTTTGCGAAATTATTCGCATCTGAAATGTGCATGCGCGTCTGCGATCAAGCAGTGCAGATTCACGGCGGCTACGGCTATATTAAAGAATACCAAGTCGAGCGTTTCTTCCGCGATGCGAAACTTTTAGAAATTGGCGAAGGCACGTCCGAAGTACAGCGAATGGTCATTGCGAAACAAATCGGCTGCTGATTTTTGAAAGGATTTTCAACGAATTGACAAAGGGGCGATTGAATGGATAGTGAACGAGTTTTACAAGTAGCGGCGAATAGTAAACTTATTTATCCTAGTGAAGAAAAGGCGCGCTCGACTTCGATCGGCAGCGCAGAAGCTTTCCAAGAACTTCTCCGGCAGTCCCAGGAAGATCCGGCTGCATTTTGGGATCAGCAGGCCCGTGAGCTCGAATGGTATGAACCGTGGACAGAGACGATCAGCGGCACGCTCCCTGACTTCAAGTTTTTCGTTGACGGCATTACAAATCCGAGCATCAACCTACTCGACCGGCATATACATAACGGTGCCGGTAACCGGACGGCGCTCATTTGGGAAAGCGAGAACGGCGATTCAAAGTTTTACACGTATTCGATGCTTCTTGCGGAAGTGAACCGTTTTTCCAATGTGCTTCGGTCGTTCGGCGTGAAAAAAGGCGATTGTGTCGCGATTTATCTGCCAAACTTGGCGGAAGCGGTCATAGCGGTGCTCGCGTGTTTCCGTGTCGGGGCGATTTATAACGCAGTCTTTTCGGGCTATTCCGAGCGCTCTTTGTCCGATCGGCTGGAAAGCTTTGAACCGAAAATCATCATCACAGCGGATGCGACAGTTCGCCGCGGCAAAGAAATCCGTTTGAAAGAAAAAGTCGATCAAATGGTGCCGTCTACTTCTTCAGTTGAAGCGATCATCGTCGTCAATCGCATGGGAATCGATATCGATATGCAGGAAGGCCGCGATTACTGGTGGCATGAGCTGACGGAAAAAGCAAGCATCCATTGCGAACCGGAGCGACTTGAAGCGAATGAAAGCGGCATCGTTTTCTATACGAGCGGCACGACGGGCAAGCCGAAAGGGATCGTGCATTCAGGGACGGCATTCGTCGTGCAGAACTATGTCTACGCAAAATACCATCTCGACCATCGCGAAGACGACGTATTTTGGTGCACGGCGGATATCGGCTGGCTGACGATGCATATTTGGGGCATCGTCGGATCACTTGCGAACGGCGTCACAACAGTCATTTGCGAAGGGGCAATCGATTATCCCGAGAAAACACGTTTTTATCAAATCATTGAAAAATACCGTGTCAATAAACTATTTACCGCTCCGACTGCGCTGCGCATGTTGAAAAGCATGGGCGAGAAGCCGATCGAGCAGTTTGACTTATCATGCCTTGACGTAATCGCACTCGTTGGCGAGCCGTTCGATGCGGAGACGTGGCACTGGACATATGAAGTGCTCGGCAAGAAAAAAGTCTATATTAACAACACTTGGGGGCAGACCGAAACAGCCGGCTCGCCGATTGCAGGAGCAGCATGGCTGACGCCGATGAAACCGGGCTCTTCCGGCAAGCCGTTTATAGGCGCGGTGTTCGATGTCGTTAATGAAGCCGGCGAACCCGTGAAAGCCGGGCAGCTCGGTAACTTAATCATTAAAAAGCCGTTTCCGATGCTGTGCCGAACGATTTGGAGAGAGCCGGAACGTTACTACGGTTCATACTACAGCCAAGTCGACGACAGCTACTACGCAAGCGATCTCGCGCTAATCGACGAAGACGGCTATATTTGGGTAGTCGGCCGTTCCGACGATGCGTTCAACGTCGCCGGCCACCGTTTAAGCACAATGGAAATGGAAAGCGCTGTGCTCGAAAGTGCAGGCGTAGCGGAATGCGCGGTCATTGGCGTGCCGGATGAAATTAAAGGAGAAGTGCCTCTAGTTTTCGTCTGCCTTTCTGAAGATGCAGCTGACGGGCAAGAAGTAGTAGAGCGGATTCAAGAAAACATCATCCGCCAGATCGGAAAAATTGCCCAGCCGAAAGAAATCGTCATAACCGACTCTTTGCCGAAAACGGTGAGTGGAAAAATTATGCGCCGCCTGATTAAAGAAATCGTTACGACAGGCAGTGTTGCAGGTGATGTGACGGGGCTTGAAGATCCGTCCACAGTTGCAGAACTTCAGAGCGTCATGGAAGCGAAAACTGTGGGCAAATAAATGGACAGCGGAGCCGGTCTTTATGCTTCCGGCTTCCTCTTTACCTAAAATGAAGCCCACGAATGCTTGATTACATGATAAATAGAAAGGGTGTACATCATGTTTAAAAAGATATTAATTGCGAACCGCGGGGAAATAGCGGCTCGAGTCATACGTACGTGCAGAGCGCTCGGCATTAAAACGGTCGGTGTCTATTCGGAAGCGGATGCGGAAGCTGTCCATGTCAAACAGGCGGATGAAGCATATTTGCTCGGCGGACCGCGAGTAACGGAAAGTTATATGAAAATTGATAAAATTTTAGAAGCAGCGCATCAGTCGAAAGCAGAAGCGATTCACCCAGGCTATGGTCTGCTATCTGAAAATGCCGAATTTGCGCGCCGCTGCGAGGAAGAAGGATTCGTGTTCATCGGGCCTTCGCCTGAAGTCATTTCAGAAATGGGTAGCAAAATTGCGTCACGCAAGGCGATGGAAAAAGCCGGTGTTCCGGTCGTGCCGGGTGTTACCCGTTCGCTTGCAGACGCGGAAGATGCGATCGAAGCGGCGGAAAGCATCGGCTATCCGGTTATGTTGAAGGCGTCTGCAGGAGGCGGCGGAATCGGTATGCAAGTCGTCTACAGCGCCGACGAAATCCGCAAAGCGTTCGAAGGCAATCAAAAACGAGCGACTGATTTCTTCGGCGACGGCGCGATGTATATTGAAAAATTCGTTGAAAAACCGCGCCATATCGAAATCCAAATTTTAGCGGACAATGAAGGAAATACAGTGTACTTATGGGAGCGCGAATGCTCAATCCAGCGCCGCCACCAAAAAGTCGTAGAAGAAGCGCCGTCTTCATTCATTTCAGAAGAGACACGAAGAAAAATGGGCGAAGCGGCGGTTAAAGCGGCGAAGTCCATCGGTTATAAAAACGCCGGCACGATCGAGTTTTTAGTCGACGCAGATCAAAACTTCTACTTTCTTGAAATGAATACACGGCTGCAAGTTGAGCACCCGATTACGGAAGAGATTACGGGGCTTGACTTAGTGAAGGAGCAGCTTGATATCGCAGCGGGGAGAACACTCTCATTTGCGCAAGAAGACGTCAAACGCGACGGACACGCAATTGAAGTGCGGATTTACGCAGAAGATCCGAAAACATTTTTCCCTTCACCTGGAACGATCACGAAACTGGAGCTGCCGGAAGGACCGGGCATCCGCCACGAATTGGCAGTTCACGGCGATTCGGTCGTCACACCGTTTTACGACCCGATGATCGCGAAACTCGTCGTTAAAGGTAAAGACCGCGATGAAGCAATCGACCGGCTGCAACAAGCGCTATCAAACTACCATATTGAAGGCATCAAGACGAATATCCCGATGCTCCAGGAAGTAGCAGCGCATGAAGCATTCCGTTTTGGGGATACGACGACGGTATTCGTGGAAAAATACTTGACGAAGAAAAAGAAAAAACAAAAACAGACGAAATGACTCTGGAGGAATTATTATGACAGAAATTACAGCAAGCATGGCAGGAAGCGTTTGGAAAGTACTCGTGAAAGCAGGAGACGAAGTAGAAGAAGATCAAGACATCGCCATCTTGGAATCGATGAAAATGGAAATACCGATTGCTACTGATTTTGACGGAGTCGTAAAAGAAGTAAAAGTGAACGAAGGCGAGTTCGTCAACGAAGGAGACGTCATCGCAGTCATTGAATAATTCCTGTAGAAGGAGATGAAACGATGAAATGGCCTGAAACGATTACGATTAAAGAAGTCGGACCGCGCGACGGACTCCAGAACGAAAAAATCTTCATTCCTACCGATGACAAAATTGCTTGGATTAATGAGCTGTCTAAAAGTGGTCTGACATCGATTGAAGTGACGTCTTTCGTCAATCCGAAATGGATTCCGGCACTTGCGGACGCAGTTGATGTGATGGCGGGCATTAAGCGGGAGCCGGGCGTCTCTTACTCGGCGCTCGTCCCGAACCGCCAAGGGCTTGAACGGGCATTTGCGGCAGATATCGATGAAGCGGCGGTGTTCATGTCGGCGAGCGAAACGCATAATTTGAAAAATATTAATAAAACGATTCCGGATACACTGCCTGTATTAAAAGAAATTGTTCAAGACGCGAATGCGGCAGGCAAGAAGACGAGAGGCTATGTGTCTACAGTGTTCGGCTGTCCGTACGAAGGTGTGGTCAATACGGAAGCGGTCGTCCGCGTGGCGGATTCGTTGTTTGATATGGGCATTGACGAATTGTCGCTGGGCGATACGATCGGCGTTGCGAATCCGCGGCAAGTCCAGGAAGTGCTTGACCTGCTATTGAAACGTTTTCCGTCAGACAAATTGGCGATGCATTTCCATGACACGCGCGGGATGGCTTTAGCGAATGTCCTGGCGTCGCTTGATATGGGCATTACGGTATTCGACAGTTCAGCTGGCGGGCTCGGTGGCTGTCCGTACGCACCGGGTGCTTCAGGCAACGCGGTGACAGAAGATCTATTGTATATGTTGCATGGCATGGGCATTCATACCGGCGTCGATGAAGAAAAGATTTTAGTGGCATCCGCGTTTATTCAAGAAAAAATCGGCCAGTCGCTTCCAAGTAAAAACTTGCAGGCTGCCGGTGCGCATGATCAGTGAAGGACGTGAGTATATGGGGAATCAAGTGATGCTAGAGAAGCGCGGCGACGGAATTGCGATCATCGTATTGAATCGTCCAGAAGCGGCAAATGCATTGTCGGTCGAGATGCTACAAGGGCTTTACGATGCGTTGCAGGAATGCCGTTACGACCGGGAAATACGCGCAGTTATTCTAACAGGCGCCGGTGAAAAAGCTTTTTGTGCGGGCGCTGATTTAAAAGAACGCGCAGGAATGAATCCGGTCGATGTGCGCAAGACGGTTTCATTAATCCGGGAGACGATTAACGGTATTGAATTACTGCCGCAGCCGGTCATCGCCGCAGTCAACGGCGTTGCGCTCGGCGGCGGAACAGAACTGGCGCTGGCATGCGACATCCGCATTGCTGCAGAGACAGCAAAGTTCGGATTGACGGAAACTTCGCTTGGCATTATTCCGGGAGCTGGCGGTACGCAGCGTCTGCCGAGATTGATTGGCAAAGGACGGGCGAAAGTGCTTATTTTCACCGCCCGCAGAGTCGAAGCGGCAGAAGCATTGGAAATCGGGCTCGCTGAATACATTGTGGCGCCTGATCAGCTGATGGATAAAGCGCTTGCTATCACTGGACAAATCGCAGCGAACAGCCCGCTTGCTGTCGCGCAGGCGAAGTTCGCGATTGACCATGGCTATGACGTCGAACTGCAGACGGGGCTCGCAATCGAACAGAATGCCTATGAAGTGACGATTCCTTCAAAAGACCGGCTCGAAGGACTGCAGGCATTTAAGGAAAAACGCAAGCCTGTATATACTGGCGAATGATAAATGACTATAAGGGAGGCAGGACGATGACAACAGATACGAAATCTTTGCAGCAAGCATTGAATGAAAGAGTAGAGCAGATAAAAAAAGGTGGCGCGCCGAAATACCATGAGAAAAATGCGGACCAAGGGAAAATGTTCGTACGGGACCGCTTGAAATTATTATTCGATTCAGATCTTGAAATCGAAGATGGCCAATTTGCGAACTGCATGGCGGGCGATCTTCCTGCTGACGGTGTTGTAACAGGTATGGGGAAGATTAACGGCCAAGTTGTTTGCGTCATGGCAAATGATTCTACAATCAAAGCAGGCTCATGGGGCGCGCGGACAGTGGAAAAAATTATTCGCATTCAGGAAACCGCTGAAAAATTGAATGTGCCGCTCGTTTACTTAGTTGATTCAGCAGGCGCGCGGATTACGGATCAAGTCGAAATGTTCCCGGGGCGCCGTGGTGCAGGTAGAATTTTCTACAATCAAGTGAAATTATCCGGCCGGATTCCACAAATCTGCGTCTTGTTCGGACCGTCTGCTGCTGGCGGCGCGTATATTCCGGCGTTTTGCGATATCGTCATCATGGTCGACAAAAACGCTTCGATGTACCTTGGATCACCGCGCATGGCGGAAATGGTTATCGGAGAAAAAGTAACATTAGAGGAAATGGGCGGAGCGCGCATGCACTGCTCAACTTCAGGATGCGGCGATGTGCTCGCGAAAAGCGAAGAAGAAGCAATCGCAGCAGCGCGAAGATATTTATCGTATTTCCCAGCAAACTTCTCGGAAAAGCCGCCTGTACGTGATGCTGTGGAGCCGAAACAGCTGGAGAAGGCATTGGAAGAAATTATTCCGAAAAACGAAAACGCTCCGTTTAATATGCACGACTTGATCAAAGGGATTATCGATGAAGATTCATTTTTTGAAATTAAGAAACTATTTGCAGGCGAGCTCATTACTGGCCTTGCACGCATCGATGGAAAAGCGGTCGGCATTATCGCGAACCAACCACGTGTTAAAGGTGGCGTGCTATTCCACGACTCTGCCGACAAATCGGCAAAGTTTATCAACCTTTGCGATGCATTCCACATTCCGCTGCTGTTCTTAGTCGACGTGCCTGGATTCATGATCGGTACAAAAGTTGAACGTGCAGGCATCATACGCCACGGCGCGAAAATGATTTCTGCGATGTCTGAAGCCACAGTGCCGAAAATTTCCGTCATCGTCCGTAAAGCGTATGGCGCAGGGTTGTACGCTATGGCAGGTCCAGCATTTGAACCAGACGCGTGTTTAGCGCTACCAACCGCTTCCATCGCGGTCATGGGGCCGGACGCAGCTATCAACGCAGTCTACGCGAATAAAATCGCCGCGTTGCCTGAGCAAGAGCGCGCAGCTTATATTGAAGAGAAGCGTAACGAATACCGAGAAGATATCGACATTTACCATTTAGCTTCTGAAATGATTATCGACGGCATCATCCCAGCAGACTCACTGCGCGATGAGCTGATTACGCGATACGAAGCGTATGCGACGAAATATATCCAGTTTACAGACCGCAAGCATCCGGTTTATCCGGTGTGATAGAAGGTGACAGGGACTTTTAATTAAATAGTCAACTATCGCTACTATTGCATTTTTTCATGTCCTCTTAGGACGTCATAAAGTGAAATCTATATACGAATTAAAAAAGCACGGTCTACATTGTTAAATCAATGTATACCGTGCTTTTTGTGTGAGAATTCAAATAGTAACACTGAAATACCAAAGCATTTCATAAAAAATCATGCAAATTCTTAGCCTATTACCTTTTCTAAATTTATTTCATAATCGAATGAATTTCATACCCTATCTGAGTCGATAAATTTTATTCGCAATCGAGCACTTACTGACTAATTACTTCGCCTTACTAAATTTGAAGTAAGTATTTTGTAATTATTAGTAAAAACACAGAAAGATAAAGAATTATTTTAACAGAAAAGATTGAATAAGAATTTAATTATAGGTAAGTGAATAAAGCGATGCCAATTATGCCAAGAATAAACATTGACACGACACTGGCCAGTGTCATAAGTTGAAGACACTAAAGGGTGTCCTATTGCGAGGTGGGAGGTTATGAGCGATAAAAAACATGAACGTGATATTTATGTAGCCATCGCTGATCCAACAAGACGTAAATTGCTACATTTGTTGGCAGAAGCAGATGAATTACCTTTGTACGAACTAACTTCGAAATTTCAAATGGGGCGTACTGCAATATCTAAACATTTGGCTATTCTTAAAGAGGCTGGCCTAGTTACTGTTCGTAAAGTTGGAAGGGAAACAAGGTATCGAATAAATGCAGCTCCTTTGCAAGAAATTAAAGACTGGGTAACGTTTTACGAAAATTTTTGGGTGGGAAAAGTGTCACAACTTAAAAAAGTGTTATTGGAGGAATAGAGAATGGCAGATGTAACATTAGATTTTCAATTTTCAAGTTCAATTGAGCAAGTGTGGAAGGCATTAACAGACTCAGAGATACTGGCAACATGGATATGGAAAAATGACTTTGCACCAGTGATAGGAGAAAAATTCCAATTTCGTTCTGAGCCAAATGAATGGTGGGATGGAGTCGTTAATGGTGAAGTGCTGGAAGTAGAGGAACCTCATATACTAACGTACACTTGGGCAAGTGCCGGAGAAACTACTACGATTACATGGACATTATCAACAGGAACAGATGGTGCTACACATGTGTATTTTGAACAAACTGGTTTCAGTGAAGAAACAAAAGCGACCAAAGGAGCAATTGAAGGAGCAAAATATAGTTGGATGAATTTTGGAGAGCAACTTAAAAAAATAGTAGAACAATGATTGCATGTGGCTTTAGCTAACAGAACAAGCCCAAGTAGCGTATAATAAGTAACGATAAACAGCTCACTAAATGGTTTTATTCGCCAATTAGTGTTCTGTTTTACAATGTAAGGAAAAAGGAGATCATAGATTGACTCTATTTGGATAGCAATTTATCATTTCTATTTAAAGATGAACTTGATGGCATTGCCGACCAAGCATCGATAGGTGTAACTTACCTAAATACAAGGAATGAGGTTGTTATAAACGATTAGTGATTTATCTTAGGAGGGGGTTACATAATGGTTTTTTCAAAATATCTAGCAAGTATCGATCATCCCGAACATCGTGACCGGACGGAGGAAGTTTTGAAGTGGGTTGCTAATGAATTTCCTAATTTGGAACCAATAATCAAATGGAATACACCAATGTTTTCTAATGATGGCACATTTATTATTGGTTTTTCCACAGCTAAGCATCATTTAAGCGTTTCACCCGAACCGGCAGGGATTGCGAACTTTGCAGATGATATTGCACAACTCGGCTACAGCGCTACTAAAGGTTTGTTTAGAATTCAGTGGAATGAGCCGATCAATTACGAATTGCTTAAGAAAATTATTGAATTTAATATTCAAGATAAAGCAGACTATAAGAGTTTTTGGCGGAAATAGAACAGAAAAATAAAGTTTATATAAAGAAAGGGAAGTTAAATGTGAAGGACGTAAAACCATTTTTAATGTTTCAAGGCGGTACAGCGGAAGAAGCTATGAAATACTACACCTCTCTCATCGAAGATTCAGAAATTAAAAGCATTACTCGTTATGGAGCTGAGGGACCTGGTAAAGAAGGTACAGTTATTCAAGCGGTGTTCTCATTAAAGGGACAGGAGTTCATGTGTATAGACAGCCATATTGATCACGAGTTTACGTTTACACCATCTTTTTCTATTTATCTAACATGTGATACCGAAGAGGAAATTGATAGCCTGTATGAAAAAATGATGCAAAATGGTACGGCACTCATGCCTATAAACAACTATGGGTTCAGTAAAAAATTCGGATGGCTGAATGACCAGTTCGGGATCTCTTGGCAGTTGAATTTGCCAGAGTAATTCAGTTGCAAGTGGGGTGTGAGATATTTAACAATCGGGTGCTTAACTAAAAGTATGAGTGCTCTTTCTTATTTTCAAAGACATAATAAACAGTAAAACGCTGACTTCATTTATAAGATATAAATGAAGTCAGCGTTTTTGTTGAATCAACGGTATTATTAAAGCTTCATGAAGTAGGTGGGGTTTCCAGATTTTTTGTCTATGGTGAGAAGGCATTTATGTAAATTTAGCAGGATTTATATATTGGCAACCAACATATATTTATTGATATTCGATAAATCACGTGTTAAAGTAAAATCTACAATATAGAAGTTAAGCGAGGTGCTTTTTATGAAACGAGGAACAACACTATTTTTAAAGATAGCCGTCGTATTAATCGGAATTCCAGTTCTAGCTTTATGCATATTTTTATTGCCTCAAATTGCAAGTGAAGCTAGTAAAGCAGCAGGAAGAGGTTGGGATTTTGCATATGTGGTGAATAGTATTTTACTAATCATGTATATTTCAGTGATCCCATTTTATTTCGCATTGTATCAAACCTTTAACCTATTAAGTTTTATTGACAAGAATCAAGCTTTCTCCGAGTTATCTGTTAGGGCTTTAAAGAAAATTAAATACTGTGCGATCACAATCAGTGGCTTGTATGTAGTAGCCCTTCCATTCGTCTTTATTATGGCAGAGATAGATGATGCCCCAGGTGTGGTAATAATCGGAATGATACCTATTTTTGCTTCCATGGTGATTGCGGTCTTTGCTGCTGTTCTCCAAAGGCTTTTAAAAGAAGCTATAGATTTAAAAGAGGAAAATGATTTAATAGTCTGAGCTGAGGTGAATAACATGGTAATTATCATCAATATTGATGTAATGTTGGCTAAAAGGAAAATGAGTGTTACAGAACTTTCCGAGCGAGTTGGAATTACAATGGCGAACATTTCCATACTGAAAAACGGAAAGGCGAAAGCGATTCGCCTTTCGACTTTGGATGCGATTTGTAAGGCTTTAGAGTGTCAGCCTGGAGATATATTAGAATATAAAATGGATGAAGACACTGTAAGTCCAGTAGATTAGAAAACAAATTTCTTCAATTGCCAGGCCTTTAATTCATTAAGTGATAATTAATAACTTAAAGATATAGAGCAAATCCGTGAAATATGGAATGCTCTATATTTTTGTCTATAACAAAATGAATGTATTAAACTGTTGAAGGTCCTTATTTGAACCAGCGATTTCTAGTAGAGAAAAAAGGGTAATCGCGATATGATAGGGATAGTCTAAACTTTATTATTTCTAGGATAGAGTTTGTTATTCGTACAGATCAACACGTTGTCAGATGTTAAGGGGGAATTAGTTTGGATATTTATCAGGAGTTTTCAGCCCGACATTTTGGGGCTTATTTGGATTCGGAAGAATTTTTGGATTATATGTTGCGTCAGTGGTTGCTGAAAGGGCGTCACTTGGATGTTTGTCATGTCATCGACCATCCTTCGTTTACGAAAGTGATTAACGAGTGCCGGGATGATGAACGATACGCATTGCTTGTAGAACTATCTGACTTGTATGGCAGTGAAATTACTTTAGCGAGCCAATATAATGAAACATTACTAGCGCTAGCTTATGGGGAAGAATTTGATCCGTTTGAGCTAGATCAGGATACTAAAGCCAAAGGTGATTGGCGGTACCATCTTTGGTTCTATTTCTTCAATAATGAAGGATATGTGGCCGAATCCTGGCAGCTATTCAATCTTAAAATATATCCGTTATGTGCAACATTGAATAACACACGTGCTGATCATATGCAGACACTTGTGAGGTATTTCAATGAACTTAGTGTACTAATGGATAAAACACGCGATCCCGATATTTTGGAGAGCGTAACGAAAAAGACTATCATGAATTTGTATGACCTATTTTTACAAGTTGTGCATAACGATACATTGATCGACTTTGCAACGAAGCGAAGTTTTTGTAAACGTTTGATTCATATGATGAAGTACAAGGAGATGCACAGTGTTGGTCTGGAATTCTATATCACATTCAAAGATCTATTCGATCTAAATGATATACCAACTGTCATTAGCTTGGTGAATCTTTCTAAGTTCGCCTATGATTATCACGCGGTACATGTTCTGCACGGTGATATGCGAACAGTTCAATATCGCATTGAGAAGTATAAAGGAGATATCGTTTCCCAGTTAACGAAGATTTCCGAATACATATTACGGATGAAGAACGTAATTGAAGAGCACCATGGCGGGAAGATCAATGAAGATTCCTTTATCCAGGCCGATTTCAATTTTTTCTTTTACGAATGTGAAATTGAAGAAATGTGTACAGCGAATTTTTCTGAATTACCGTTTGAAGATCAAGATGCTATATTAAGAAATTTACTGAACGCAATGATATGTTTTTATAAGGCAGATAAAACATTAACTTCAGAAGAAGGCAATGTAAAAGAACCAGCTTTGAACTTATTGATTGGCTGGGAATTGGGCAATGAAGGCATGAAGTTAAGAAACCGAGTTCTATCATTGGTACCTGACGAAGGAATCGAATACCGTGAAATTATGATTACAGATGCCTTGATCCAATTAGATGAATTTCTGACAGAGTTTTACTTAAAGGATTTATCCCCAGATGTGGAAGCAGTGATACAAAAGGCTAACCAATATGATTTGGAACCAATTGATCCTAAACAAGCTATGACACTGTTGGAAGAGACCTTTACATCACTTCATCCTCAAAGTGCGCTGATTTTCGGCGTGGAAGAGAAAGAACGCTTTGAAAAAGCGGGAAGACAATTGCCTCGTTTGTTGAGATCTAACGAAGTGAGACGACTCTTAACGACAGCTGAAGCGAAGTGGCGAGAACTTGAAAAGGACTTTCAACCAGAAAATCAACAATCCAGTCAAAAAGCCACTTTTATTATAGCGGATTATGTAAAGGCAGTGGAAGAATTCTTCGGTCATGAACTTGTTAAAACTCGAGGTGGTAAACAGACGATGCCTTTAATAGATGTAGCGATGCCTGAATCTGGACTAACCTCTGTCGAGATCGGCAGTGAAGAGTACTATCACTATGTCACGCTCGGTAGTTTCTATCATTATATTAGTGCAAACGGGACGAGTCTATTGAAAGAAAATGTAGATAAAGTACATGTAGTAGAGTACCTCACACATTGGGTAAATAGTATTCGCGCTTCCTCGTTTGGTAAAGAGGCTGAGTTGAAAATTGAAACGGCACAAGTCTTAAGAAGAGAAACGATGATCCTACTAAGACGCCTGGTTGCAGACTTCGCGAACTAATCCTCAAACTTCAAACAAACTATGCATCCTAAATCAATTCGTTGACTATATACCCTGAGGGGTATATAGTTTATTTAAGTTTAATTACTAAATAAGGGGATGGCAAGATGAAGATTGTTGTAATTGGCGGAGTAGCAGGTGGAGCTTCGACAGCTGCACGTATTCGACGTATGGATGAGCAAGCGGAAATCATTATGTTTGAAAAAGGACCGCATGTATCTTTTTCTAACTGTTCTTTACCGTTTTATCTCAGCGGTATTGTAGAAGATAGCGACAAGCTTGTATTAATGGATCCTGTTGTGTTTAAAAGTAAATATAATATTGATGCGCGTGTTAGACAAGAAGTGATAGCCATTAATCGCAAAGAAAAAACGGTAAGCATTTCGCATGTGCTGACAGGTGAAACATATGAGGAGAGCTACGATCGACTGTTGTTATCTCCAGGAGCGAGTCCAATTGTTCCGAATTTAGAAGGTGTAGATTCGAAACACGTTTTCACGGTTCGCAACGTGGAAGATATTGAGCGTCTGAACAATTATGTACAAACGAAAGATATCGAAAATATAGCGGTCATCGGTGGTGGTTTCATCGGTGTAGAAGTGGCGGAGAACTTAAAGCTTGCTGGACGGAATGTTTCGTTAATCGAATTTGCCAACCAGGTCATGATGCCTTTTGATTATGATATGGCTCAAATTTTGCATAAGGAACTAATGGATAAAGGGATCGAAGTGATTGTAAACGATGGATTGGCTAAAATTACTGATAGCAATGTTACGTTGAATTCTGGTAAAGAAATTGATGCACAAGTGGTTGTCTTAGCAATAGGTGTTCGTCCCGAGACAAAGCTTGCGAAAGATGCGAAACTTGAAATCGGAGAGCTTGGTGGAATTAAAGTAGATGCCAATTACAGAACAAATGACAAATCAATTTATGCAGTCGGAGATGCCATTGAAGTGTATCACCAGTTACTTCATAAACCAACGAGACTGGCTTTAGCTGGTCCTGCTCAACGTCAAGCACGTGCCGCAGCGGATCACATGTATGGGGTTCCTCATCAAAACAAAGGCGTCATCGGCTCATCGAGTATCCAGATTTTTGATTTGGTAGCAGCTTCCACAGGCCTCAATGAAAAAATGGCGAAATTAGCAGGAATCCAGCATGATAGCGTGTATATTATTGCAGCCGATAAAGTTTCATTGATGCCTAATAGTAATCCACTCCACTTCAAATTAGTATTTGAAGTACCGACAGGGAAAGTATTAGGGGCGCAAGCAATTGGTAAAGGAAATGCGGATAAGCGCATTGATGTCATTGCGACACTTATCTCGATGGGGGGGACGCTTGAAGATCTAAAAGAGCTTGAGCTAACCTATTCACCTATGTACAGTACGGCTAAAGACGTCGTCAATCTAGCCGCACTTGTTGCTCTTAACATTCTATACGGCCGTTATGAGCAAGTCCATGTATCAGAAGTGCGGGAACTGGTAGAGCAAAACGCGGTGATTATCGACGTACGTGAAGAGAATGAATTTGCGAACGGTCACGTATTGAATGCGATTAATATTCCACTCAGTCAGCTACGTGACCGAATGGAAGAAGTGCCGAAAGATGTACCCGTCTATGTTCATTGCAGGTCTTCACAGCGTAGCTACAATGCGTTGATGGCCTTACAAAATAGTGGCTTTGATAACATCGTGAATATCTCGGGTTCTTTCCTTGGTATTTGTTTATATGAGTATTACAATGATGTGATCTCAGATAGAGAAAAAATTGTAACGGAGTATAACTTCAATTAACTTTAATTTATTACCTAAGCTCCCATTCGGAGAGCTTAGGTTTTTTGTTTATTGAAATGAATAGTAGACCACTTTACTTTTTTAATATAATATTAATAGTTGATCAGGTTTACGTAGGTTGCGTAAAGGACACTAGCAGAGTAGAGGAATGTTAGGAGACTATAGTGTATGAGAAAAATTGCTTTATACGCATTTTGTGTGTTATTTTTAGCGGCAGGAATCGGTCACTTTGCAATGGAAGCATTTTTTACAGGCATGATGCCCGAGTGGGTACCGTTTAGAAAAGCCGTTGTGTATATATCAGGTGTAATGGAAATTGCATTGGCTATTGGATTGTTCATGAAGCGGACACGTTATGTTACAGGTTTTTTAATTGCGATATTTTTAGTTCTAATATTCCCAGTTAATATATATATGGCCTTTACAGCTGAGAAATTCGATGTATTGGCAACAGCATTATGGCTAAGACTTCCACTGCAATTTATATTAATTTGGTGGGTATTGAAAGTGCGAAAGATCTAAAAATGAAAGCACACACAAAACCAAAGAGGTTTTGTGTGTGCTTTTTATTGTACTTCTAAATAGGCATTTCGGATCGTCAAATATTGGCCGTTCGTTATGTTAATAGACGTTTCACCTTCCACTACATCACTTACGAGAAGATCCATCATGTCTTGTCGGCTATTTTTGCTAATCTCATAAAATCCTATGTCGCTTTGATCATCTACCAACAATGTATACGAACCAGCGGGAATATCTGTACCCACTTTGTATTGGCCATCTTTGTATATTCCGTTTGACGGTTTAATACTAGGCGCGGATGCTACGGGATACATTTCTCCACCTTTTAGCGTAAAGTATTCACCTTCGCGTAATGTTACGTAAGTATGGGAACGTCCATCCAGTGCCACGTTGAATACAATACTGTCAGGATTTCCTGATTGATCCGTTGTATTTTCCAAGAGTGTAACACCATTGGAGAATACGAGGTATTCACCTGGTTCTACATCTGTTCCTACCTCATACCTACCGTCTTTTATGGAATTCGTAGTTGCCGGTTTAGCTTGTTTCTTTTGTTCTGTTGGTTTTGATGCCGGCGTTGACGGCTGTGTCGGAGCTGTATTTTGAACCGTGTTAGATGATCCTGTAACTGGTTTTGTTGACTGTTCTTTTGTTGGTTCTTCAGGTTCTTTGCCATCTTTTTTAATTTCATTCATATTAGGCTGTTCCTTAGTGGGAACTTCTGTAAGTTTAAGTTCATCGGATTGTTCTGTTGCTTTGCCTTGTGTCGGGGTTTCGGTTAATACTGGCTCTTCTGTTGTAGTTTCTGGTGTTTCTTTGTTGCTTATAATGGCAATAATTAGCGCTACTAGCAATACGACTGCACCAGCTACAGCCCATGATAATTGTTTTTTGTTCATATAGTCTGTAACCTCACTTTTTACATTGTATCTATATGATACATGATAGTCCTTTACAAAATCTACCTATTAGGCATTTTGAGAACCAGAGAAGTGGGATGCTGATCAGCTTGCCTATAAATTGATAAATAATATAGTATTAAGAAGAAAGAGCTCGTCAAGAATGTTTACGTACTATTTTACAGTAGATTAATTGGTACCATGAAAACTAGAACAAGTTCCTAACAGCATAGACCAGTGCAGCTCTTTGGTGTTCTTAGAGTGGATGATAGAGAATCTTCCATATAAGTAGGTGGGTAATCAATTTAATATGCTATTCTTTACTGTATAGTTTATAAATTGAAGGGTGGAAATATAATAATATTATGTAAAGTGGACTCGTAGATACAGAGTAAATTACTCGAAGTGAATAACCATTGATCAATGAAGAAGAATTCTAAGAAACCAAAAGGATTGTACAACAGTGTTTTCGAAGAAGCAGGAGAAGCACAAAAAGGTTTTGGTGTGGAAAGACATTTATATGGTATACATAAAATATTTCCGATGTATGGAGATAAGCATAAGAGGGAAAAAGCACCTGCACTATTTACTGATCCAAGCTATTTTAAGATGCGTTGGAAGAACTACGAGATGTTGCATTAACTATCATCTAAGTAATCATAATGGAGAGTGAAATGAATGAGAACTTTAGAATTGTATTTAGATAAGTATTTCCATGGGATTGAACTGGCACCTGCACTATTTTACGAAACAAATAAAGCTATACGTTTTGAAATTTCAGAATCCATTGCATTTGATGAACCAGATTTCTTAAAACAAGCATTCTATCGGTCCATTACGTTATTCGAAGCGGTGTTTGGGGATGATGATGAAATCATGATGGTTACTGATGTCCATACAAATAATCATTTTCTACGTGAAAGACCTTTGAATGTGTATTCCAAGTTTATTAAACGAAAAGAATTATTATATACTTTGCGGTTTTCTACGATTCCTAATCCCCATGGTCATGAGGAGGAAGGAATTCTAACGCATCGATTTATGCTTACTTGTAAGAAACAGGATATTCGGTATAAGCAGTTGCTGAAAGCGATTTGTTACGAAGACTTTGCTGATCCAACAACGATTTTAAAACAGAATCCTGAAAGTGGTTATGATATATTCTTCATCCACCTATCCAAAAATATCATTTATCATCTATACGATGATCGGGGATGTGATATCATAGCGGCTGACAGAGAATCTATTCGATTATTATATGAACAATACCCAGAGTGGATCCTTGATTATGATAAGCAGGAAGTGGATAAAGACTTCGCATAGAAAGGTATAGGTTTTATGTATGAAGTGTATTCAGTCAAAGGTCTATTCCGGTCAGTTGTAACACCGATTGATTGTACCAAGGTGTTTGGTCGGCATCTATCTTTGAAAAATAAGTAATTACTATTAAAGTCCGTTTTTATTTATGAGAAAAGAAATCAGCAATCGGATGGAATTAATGGTATACTAGCCAAGTATAATTTACAAGCGAGTAGGTGAAAGACATGATAGAAGTAAAACTTTCTCCAATTGGCGAAGGGGAATTCAATAGGGGCGTATTTGCAAAATGCGATATTAAAAAAGGGCAGCTGTTACACGAGGCGCCTGTTATCTCCTATCCAAATGAACAACATCAACATATTGAAAAAACTGTTCTAGCTGATTACGCTTTCGAGTATGGAGAAAATCATACCGCTGTCCTACTTGGTTACGGAATGTTATTCAATCATTCTTATGAACCAAATGCGACCTATGATATTAATTTCGATCACCATACATTTGACTTCTTTGCCTATACAGATATCAAGGCTGGAGAAGAAATTTTGATTAACTATAATGGCGACGTGGATGATGATGAGCAATTATGGTTTAATGAAGATTATGATGGTACGGCTAACGATTAATCATAAGCATGAGAACACTTTGAATCAGCAGATGAATCGAAGTGTTACTCATTTCTATCATGTCCTAGTAGCTCAGCTGGATAGAGCAACGCCCTCCTAAGGCGTAGGTCGGGGGTTCGAATCCCTTCTAGGACGTTATTTGGTTACTTTTACTGAAACCAAACACTTTGATAGTAATCAAATCCATGAAATTGATTACTAGAATGGACCTTTAAAATGACTTAACAAATACTAGGTCTATTAAAAATGACTTGCCAGTGTTAGAGTACTAAAGATGAACACAAATCTCGGCAGAACCACCAATCCCTCTAAGATATTGCAATAGTTAATCTCGTTTAGTAAAAAAACAGTTTATAAAAGTGGAGATTTGATAAAAAGTTACACTTTAAAATCACCTTACGTATTAACAGTATATATAACCTATTGTCACGCTTTACGACTTCAAATCCCCAAAAGGCAATTACTCAATTTAAAGTAATTGCCTTTCCATTTCTTATGCTTTGTCTGCGCAGACACATTTATTATTTTACCTTCTTACTCTCATTGTATTTACCAGAAAAAGTTAAAGCGTCTGCGATTACATCTTCTGCATTGACACCTGAACTCATTTTTACAATTAAAATCACGGTTACAGTGGTGTTTATTATCGTGGTGTTTAAAGTCACGGTCACAGTGATGTTTATTATCCTGGTGTTTAAAGTCACGATCACAGTTGTGTTTATTATCCTGGTGTTTAAAATCACGGTCACAGTGATGTTTATTATCGTGATGCTTAAAGTCACGGTCACAGTGGTGCCTATTATCGTGATTTGATCTTACTTCTCGACATTTACAATCCAACTCTACCCGATTTCCCCGTCTATGATTTTTGAAACACATATCTTTTCACCTCCATTACGCTTTTTATGCCGGCCGACCTTATACTCATTATATGAAGAGGTGAGTTAGATAATTGGACAAATACTCTAGTTCGAACAAAAAGAGTAAGCTTGAATGTTACTAAACAAGTATTCCTATAGGCGCTGTATTCACGACGCTTCAAGCACAGCAGCTCAGCTTGAAAGTGCAACGCCTCCTAAGTCGTAGGTCGTGGTTCGAATCCCTTCTGGGACGCAATCAAGACAGTTAAGAAGAAGTTAAGAAATTTAAATAGCGCTATAAACGTTGTAATAACAGCGTTTATAGCGTTTTTATTTTTGGAGAAGACGTTAGAAAACGATAGGAAGTAAAGCCATTAAACACATTTACTCGATCATATTCTCGCAAGTAGCGATGGTAATCTTCTCATCACGTACGCGTAATTTATTAATGATGTGTGCACAATACTTCAATGTGTTGTCAATATCCTTGTGTTCTAACCTTTGTGTAGTGCAAGATACTTGCGCGTGTATGGCGTAGTCCATAAACCGAAGTCCATTCGGTAAGCGTTATTTGAAGCTCATTACCAGTCTGTTTCCTTTTTACAAGATCGCCCTATCTTAAAGGTAGTATCCATTCCGCCATTGACCTACGTTAAAGTCTCTCTCGATAAAGTTCTTCTATAAGCATATTTTTTCTGGAGTATCTAATTCATGTACCAGGAACACTTCAAAAGAAATATAGTGTACTTCTTCGTACCTATGTTAGTAAAATATTTAATTACTAAAGTTTGAATATTTTTAATATTATTGACTTATGAAAGTGGATGTTTATAATGAAAAACAAGGTCTCCGTTTAAAAAGTGTTATATATTGAAGGGTTAAACCTTTTTAGGAAAAAACGGGATTCGATGGAAGACAGGAAGGGGTGTAGGATCTTGCGATATAAATCTTTTTTTTCTAGAAAATGAAAACGCTATCACTTAGTAAAATTCTTATTGAAGTATTATTAATTGAATGTAGTTCTCTACACAAGTAGGAACAAACGCAGTTTGAATTGATCTTTAGAATACTAGTTGATAGGGTGGTTATTTTAATGAAGCGTTCAATGAAATTACTTACGCATACGGTACTTATTTTGGTTTTAATCTTCTTATCTGCTTGCTCAAAAGAGGATGAATCGTTAAATGAAAAAGTGAAAGCTGGTTCCAAAGCTGTGGAAGTTCATCGCGATGAATTTGGGGTTCCACATATTTATGCGGACTCGATGGAAGACTTATACAAAGCTTATGGTTATGTGATGGCACAAGATCGACTTTTTCAGCTGGAGATGTTTAAACGGGCAAATGAAGGTACCGCTGCGGCAGTATTTGGCGAAGAGTACTTAGCGCATGATGAAAAGATTCGACGTGATGGACACACTGATGAAGCGATTCAAAAAATGATCGATGAAATGGATCCTTTTGCGAAACAAGTTATTGAAAACTTTTCAAGTGGGATTGATCGCTATGTCGATGAGGCCCTTGAGGATCCCGAAAATAAATTATCAAAGGAATTTGCTGAGTATGATTTGAAACCTGACAATTGGACAAGTATAGATGTTCTTCGTTTGTACATGGCATCTATGACGGCCTTCATGGACCAAGAACAAGAGCTTGAAAATGCTACTATTTATGCCAAATTGTTAGATGAATACGATGAAAAAAAAGCGCAAGCAATCTTTAATGATATGGTTTGGATAAATGACCTAGATGCACCAACGAGTTCAGATAGCGATGCTTCAATTGGGGAAGGAACGCCATTTGCAAATGCTAAAACGCTAGATCAAGTCGCATTCGCAGGGGAAACTGTCTCGACGTTGCGAGAGGATTTTGTTGATAAACGGCAAGAACTAGGAGTTCCATTGAAAGTAGGAAGTAATGCAGCGATTATTGGTGCTTCAAAATCTGAATCTGGTAATCCAATCATGTTTGGTGGACCACAAGTAGGTTTTACAGCACCTGGCTTTATTTATGAAGTCGGGCTTCACGGTCCAGATCTTACTATTCAAGGTTCTTCATTTATTGGATATCCATTCATTATGTTTGGTGCGACGAATGATTTTGCCTTTACAGCAACTGCTGGCTATGGTGATGTATCAGATGTATTTGAAGAAGAGGTAAACCCCGAAAATCCAAATGAGTATAAGTTCAATGGAGAATGGATTGAATTTGAAAAAAGAACTGAAAGTATTGATGTGAAGAAGGATGATGGGGAGATTGAAACGGTTACTCGGGAATTTCACGATAGTGTTCATGGTCCCGTTATTTTTAAAGATGATAACCACCCGGTTGCTTACAGTAAAAAGTGGGCATTTCGAGGAACTGAAGCAGACAGTTGGGCAGCTTATTTAAAGATGAACTATGCAAAGAATCAAGACGAATTTGCGACTGCTGCAAGAGAGTATACCATGTCATTGAATTGGTTTTATGCTGATAAAAACGATGAAATTGCTTACTATCATGTCGGTCAAATACCAGAGCGGGATGAGCGAGTAGATTGGCGTTTTCCCACACCAGGAACAGGTGAGTATGAGTGGAAAGGTTTTCTAGAAACAGAGGATAATCCGCATGAGGTCAATCCTGAACGTGGTTTTGTAGCGAATTGGAACAACAAACCTGGACCGAACTGGAATACGAATGAACAAAACTATATGTGGGGGGCAGATCACCGAAATCATCAATTTATTGACAGGATTAGTGAACGAAATAAGCTAACGATTGAAGAAGTTAATGAAGTAAACTATGAAGCAAGCTTTGTTAATTTGAAGACACGTTGGTTCAAACCATTTTTGCTAGATGCTCTCTCTGAGAAGGTAGATAGCGATCGCAAATATGAAGAAGCTCACTTCATTTTAGAGGATTGGAATAATTTAAATGAAGATAGTGACAATGATGGCTACTATGATTCGCCCGGCGCAACAATTATGAAGGCTTGGTGGGATCAGTTCTTTGTAAATGTTACAGAAGAAGATATTGGTAAGTTTTATGAAGAAATGAGACCATTTGTAGATCATCGATCAGGTGGATCAAGTTTATTGTCCCATCTTGTTCAAGGAGATAAAGCAGCGTTACAAGTAGAAAATGATTGGTTAAAAGGACGCAACATCGAAGAAATTGCACGTGATAGTTTCGACCAAGTTGTAGTTGAGCTGGAAAAAGAATATGGTGTGTCTATGAAAGAATGGATCATGCCTATTGAGACGATGACATTCGGAGCTAAATCCCTTATAGGGGTGCCACATGGACTCGGAGATCAGCAACCAATTATTTTTATGAACCGAGGAAGTGAAAATCATTTTGTGGAAATGACAGAGAATGGACCTGTAGGCATGAATATTACACCACCTGGCCAGATAGGTTTCATTAAACAAGACGGTGAGTATTCGCAACATTATAAAGATCAAATTGAAATGTTTAAGAACTTTGAGTATAAGCAAATGCTTTTTGAAAAAGAGGACGTTCTAGATAATGCTGTAGAGACATTTGAGATTGATTTTCAAGGAAAATAATAGGATGAGTCAAGTTTTACTATGAAAGAACTTTCAGGTAGAACGTAAAGGAGATACTGAGAAGAAAAAGCATTTATTTTTCTTCTCAGTTTTTTATTAGTATGGATCGAGCGTATTAATTTAAAGCATGGAATTTACTGTCAATGACTCTTGCCTAATGACTAGTAGATATGGAGAAAGATGAAATAGGTAAATATGGAGTGGCCGAACTAATGGAAGTCGCTAATCATGGGGCGGTTCCAACGAATTGTGATAAAATCTTGCAAATTAAAGCAATCATAGCGAGGGGTGGATTGCAAAAGGGATTTGGCAGGTTGATGATAAATATTTAAATGACATTGGCGTTTCAATGGTAGGGTTTCTAACATCGGCCACTGTTAGTATGATGGTCTATACAATAGCCACAAATCTATAGGACAATCAACTATTTACAACGACCGATTTACAGACGAGACATGTTTTTGGAAATCTGTTGAAAACGTTCTTCGATTTGTCTGCATAGTAGACTTCTCACTTTTGTGTATGATTCTACTTACCGTTAATTTTATTGTTCAACCAAGTGTAAACCACCTAATATTCCTAAAGAGGTATTCTTCAAGTTTAACGATTAAAGGTGGAAGTAAAGTCTTGCTTAATAATAGCTGAGCGTTTACTATAATATTTATATCTTTTTATTCTGAACATACCAACTGGTTAGTATACTAAAGTGGTTTTTATGTGGAGAAAGAAAATAGTAGTTTATAGAAAAGGGGAAATAGGCATGACTGTTCTTGATTTGTTTAATCTAAAGGGTAAAACGGCAGTAGTTACTGGTGGTGGAAGAGGACTAGGTGCACAAATTGCTAGGGGATTTGCAGAAGCAGGAGCAAATGTTGTGGTCTGTTCGCGCAAAGTAGAACCTTGCATTGACATGAGTCAAGAGTTAGAAAAGCTAGGTGTTAGATCAATAGGTTTAGCTTGTGACGTAGCAAATGAAGAAGATGTGAAAAGAGTAGTTGAAGAGACAGTAAAGGAATTTGGAACAATTGATATTCTGGTGAATAATAGCGGTGCCACATGGGGGGCGCCAACAATAGATATGCCGATCGAAGCTTTTCAGAAAGTGCTTAACGTAAACGCAACGGGAACATTCATCATGAGCAGAGAAGTGGGAAAGGTCATGATTAAGCAAAATAGCGGAAAAATCATTAATATTGCTTCTGTTGCAGGACTTGGCGGAACGCATCCAGATTTCATGGATACGATTGGTTACAATACGAGCAAAGGTGCAGTCATCGTATTGACTAAAGATTTGGCAGCAAAATGGGGACGATATAATATTAACGTGAATGCAATTGCCCCCGGGTTCTTCCCGACGAAAATGTCGAATGTCACAATTGAAAACGGTCGTGAGTACATTTTAAATGGAACACCGTTAAATCGATTAGGTAACGAAGATGATTTAAAAGGTGTAGCTGTATTTTTAGCATCAAAAGCGTCTGAATATATGACTGGAGACGTATTAGTGGTGGATGGCGGTATGAGTAGCCAAGTCTAGTAAATGGAAATCGGGACAAAGTTTTCAGCTGTATTATTGATAAAGGAGAGAACGTACATGTCTAATAAAAATCAGCTCTACCATGGTGCTGCTTTTCTATATCGCTCAACATTACCACATGAAGTATTTACTCCAGAAGAATTTACTGACGAACACCATATGATTGCAAATACAGCAAAAAACTTTATACAAAAAGAAGTACATCCACGAAATATAGAAATTGAAAAACAAGATTTTACTCTTGTGAAGTCATTGTTAACTAAGGCGGGAGATCTCGGATTACTAGCGCACAGTATACCGGAAAAATATGGTGGGCTAGGTCTCGATAAAATTACTAAAGGACTTGTTGGTGAGTGTTTAGGCTCTGCGGGGGGATATAGTGTGGCGCATTCCAATCATACATGTATAGCCACGCTACCTATCACTTATTTCGGAACGCAATGGCAAAAAGAATACTATTTACCGAAACTTGCAACTGGCGTATTTATTGGTGCTTACTGTTTAACAGAGCCAGCTTCAGGTTCTGATGCATTATCGGCGAAAACGACAGCAAAGTTAAATGAAGAAGGCACACATTACATTTTGAACGGTTCAAAGTTGTATATTACGAATGCTGCTTTTTCCGATACATTTATCGTTTATGCAAAAGTAGACGGTATATCATTTACTGCATTTATTGTAGAGAAAGATTTCCCGGGAATTTCTCTTGGCCCAGAAGAGCAGAAAATGGGAATTAAAGGTTCATCAACGACTGCAGTGTATTTTGAAAACTGTGAAGTCCCCGTTCGTAATCTACTGGGGGAAGTGGGAAAAGGTCACCATATTGCATTAAACGTACTCAATTTAGGACGTTTTAATTTAGGTTCTGCAACAATGGGCGCTTCAAAGTTCAGCATGAAATTAGCAATTGATTATACAAAAGAGCGCAAGCAATTCGGAAAATCCATCGCTGAATTCACTGCTACAAAAGAAAAGATAGCGGATATGATGACGCGGATTTATGCTGCAGAATCGCTTCAGTATAGAACTGCTTCTCTTTTAGAAAATGCACTGGGTGACTTGGAGCATTCAGAAGACCATCGTTTACTTGCTAAACGGATGATGGAATATGCTGTGGAATGTGCCATTTGTAAAGTATATGGGTCCGAAACGCTAGATCAAGTAGCCGACGAATCATTGCAGCTTCACGGAGGGTATGGGTATATCAAAGACTATGCAATTGAACAAGTGTACCGGGACTCTCGTATTAACCGAATCTTCGAAGGAACGAATGAAATTAATCGGTTGCTCATTCCCATTTCATTACTAAGTCAGGCATCTAAAGGAATGGTTCCACTTCAAGAATTGGTAAAAGAAGCAAGTAAAGCACTGGCTCAACCGGCGACTCTGCAAAGTGCTGCACTTTCAAGAGAGCAACAAGCAGTTACGTTAGTAAGAAATATGTTCTTACTAAGTATCGATCTCACGTATCAAAAGTATGGAGAACATATTGTGAATGAACAGGAAGCTCTCATGAAACTTGCTGATATAGCAATTGATCTCTATGCAATGGAATCGGCTGTCTTACGAACAATTAAAGCAATAGAGTCTTCAAATATCAAGTCTGCCTCTCTAAAAATCAAACTAACAGAAGCCCTTGTTACGGATACATTACTACGTGTGGAAATGAATGCGAGAAAACTACTTTCTAGTGTTGCTTCGGGACATACTAAAACATATATTCTGAACAATATATTTAATAGATGTAGTGAATTATCGGTTGAAGGTACAGTGGGTACAAAGCGTGAAATTGCAGAAGCGGTTAACCAAGCAGAAGACTATATTTCATAAAGGGGAAGATGACATGAAAGCAATTCAATTAGAACGGTATGGCGGACCAGAAGTACTACAACTTGTGAAAATTGATAAACCAGATGTAGGGAATCGAGATGTACTGGTAGAAATTAAAGCTATTGGTGTAAATTATGCAGATGTTGCACGCCGTGAAGGGAAGTATGTAGTACCGACACCACTTCCTTTTATCCCGGGAGCTGAAGTGGCGGGGGTTATTAAGGAAGTTGGGAAAGACGTAAAACGTTTTAAGCCAGGTATGCGAGTAGTATCACTTATTGAATCGGCAGGATATTCCGAATATGCAGCGATCCCAGAAATGACACTTGCACCGATTCCAGACGGTGTGGAATATCGTGATGCAGTTGCACTACCCCTTCAAGGTCAGACGGCTTATCACATCTTAAAGACAATGGGAAGATTGGAAAAAGGGGAAACAGTTCTTGTACATGCAGCAGCAGGCGGTGTAGGGGCAATTGCAGTGCAGTTAGCAAAACTATTTGGTGCTGGCAAAGTTATTGCTACAGCGAGCAGTGAGGAAAAGCTAGCACACGCAAAAAATATGGGTGCAGATCATCTGGTCAACTACACAGAAGTAGGCTGGGAATCCAAGGTGCGGGAACTGACTGATGGTAAAGGTGTGGATGTGGCGCTTGAAATGGTAGGGGGAGATATTTTTAGAAAAACACTAAAGTGTCTTGCACCATTTGGACGCATGGTAGTCTTTGGTGCGGCAAGTGGAGAACGGTCTCCAATGGATGCGGGAGAATTGATGCAACGGAATCAATCGGTCGTAGGCTTTTTCTTGCCGCAAATTATGAAAAACTATGAAGTATATCAAAATAGCTTTAAAGAGTTACTCGATTATGTACGAAATGGAGATTTACAACTAACAATAGGTGGGACATTTGATTTGGAAGAGGCGGCAGAAGCACAGCGACTATTGCAGGGTAGGAAGACGATGGGAAAATTAGTGCTGACCACATCATATAAAACGGAAAGTTAAAATTTAGTTTCATTTAGGATTATAAGATACGTTTCATATAATTGAAGCACTAAATGGAGGAGGCTAGGGAAGAGTGAAATCTATTCTGGCAAATAAATAATTTAACGTAAAAATAAGCTGTTCCGGTCGGTTGAATGACTGGAACAGCTTATTCTTATGTGGACGTATATCGTTTCAGAATTGCTGATCTTGATTATATGGTTGATCTTCTGCATATTCTACGTCTTGTACGCTTCCATCATCTACGGATTCATCCTCTAATGATAAAAACTCTCGTAATGCTTGTTTGTTCTGTTCTAAATTAATCTCGAGAACAGCACCAACGTCTGTGCGTAGATCGCCAAATGATCCTTCTACGGGAATACGCAGAGATTCCATTTCGTTATTCTTGCTACCAGTCAACATACCTTTAGCAATGGTAAAGATAGTTTTACTGTCGATGTTCGTATCAATATACGGATCAATAACACCCATAAGTTTCGGTATATTGACGAGTGTCTGCAAACTCATCGCTTCGTCTTTCAGTTTCGCTAGAGCTTCTTGCTGACGTTCCACACGACCGTAATCACTATGGATGTCGTGGCGGAATCGTACGTAACCGAGTAATTGATCTCCGTTTAATTTTTGTTGGCCAGGATAGAGCGTTAAACCTAGGCCGTGTGACATTTCATATGGAATATCGACTTCAATACCGTCAGGCGCAATAACATCGACGATTTTAGAGAAACCTTCGAAATTAACAATTGCGTAATATTGTACATCCACATCGAAATTATGCTTAATCGTTTGTCGTACTAATTCAGGTCCACCAAGTGCATAAGCGGCATTAATCTTTTCCATACCGTGACCTGGAATGTCGACGTATGTATCACGCATTAGAGAGATCAACTTTACTTTGTTGGTTGTCTGATCGTAGTGGCCAATCATTAAAGCGTCTGAACGAGTTTCATCTTCGTCGCCTCTTGCGTCATCACCGATCAACAATACGTTAATTTCTCCAAATTGTGATTCGCCACCTTCAAAGTCGTCAAAGGTGGAATTGCTATCAGAAAAGGTATTACTACTATCGCTAAGTTCTGTATGTATTTCGTTTGTGTTGCCGTCATTCGCAAAGGACAGGCCGTTTGAATATTGTGCAGCGACATATCCGCCACCCGCTAATAGTAGCAAAGTGAATACCAAGAATAGTACCCGTTTATATTTTCTTTTAAGTTTTTTCTTACGACGCTTTCCAGTTTCTCTGTTTTCCATTAATGTCACACCTACTCATCTGATTATGAACTCTTTGTTAGAACGCTTGAAGCAATTTGGACTGCGATTGCATCATCCAGATATCCGACCGCAAAAATGTAGTCCGGGATGACATCCACAGGAACGATAAAGTACAATAATGCGCTACCGATAACGGTTAGATCACGTTTTGCAACGTCTTGCATTGTAAATCGTGTAAATAATTCTTTTATTTGATCGACGAATGGACCTACTCCGCCTGCCAATTTTAACTTCTTATCGAAGTCATATAAAATTCTTTTTCTTCCTTCAGTTGTCTGAACATACGCTTCGTAACTTGTAAGTTGAAGTTTAACTTTTTCAATGGAGATATCCGCAGATAGAAGTTCTGAAGTATTGACCAAATGTTGAATGGTTTCATCATAACCAGAACGTATCGTGTGTTTATGATCAACCGGATAGCCTGCCGCCTGAAGTAATTTGGCTAAAGGGATTTCCAAAATGATCGCAAACTTCTCCAGGTGGTCTAGTGTTGCTTTGCGCTTGTCGTTGATAATCCTAGAGATAGTTGAAGTATCAATATCTGTAAGTTCGCTTAGTTTGCGCATGGACAATGAACGTTCATCTAAAACAGTACGCAATAATTGCCCGATAGACAGACCAAGACTACCTTCTGACATGACACTCCCCCTCCATTTCTACGACAACGGTAAAAATATCTACTTCTTTAAAAGAATAAATGTTTGTTGGCAAATTGTCAACAGGTATAGGCGAGGATCATTTTTTCAAAAAACGTCTGGATTTGGCTATATAAAATTTTCAGAATCTCAATCCATAGGTTTTATCGTGTCTTTAATTTATACTAGGTACATAAATAGTAAAGGAAGACGTCAAACGATAGCGGACTTTCCTAAACCAAGCGATAAAGAATGGATAGAGAAATTGACGAAAGATCAGTAATAAGTGACACAAGGCGACCATACATAAGCATTATTCTTGAATGAATAATAGGATACGTTTGAAAATGGCATCTCTATCGATGTCGCACTAATTGAACCATTACTCTCAAGTGACGATCAATATGACTCACAGTGTGGTTGGCCAAGCTTCACCCGACCAATCGTTCCGGAAATACTGACGGAATATATTGATAAAAGTTTCAATATGGTGCGAACTGAAGTGACAAGCCGTGCAGGAGATAGCCGTCTCGTACACATTTTCGAAGACGGGCTGAAAGATCGCGGCGGGTTAGGTTAGTGTATCAACAGCGCATCGATCAATTTTGTACTGCTTGGAGAAATGGAAGCGAAAGGTTACGGCTATCTGACAAGTTATGTGAAATAGTATACTCGTAATATAATAGAAGGAAAGGGGCCACCTTGGTTGCCTTTCCTTTTTACACGATAAGGTGAAATACGAGTCCTCGCAGTATATGAAGATGGTCATGTACTATTTATCGTTTAAGAAACTGTAAACGGGATTGGGTATGCCTGTTTAATCAGCACATAGTATGATAAAACTTGGCGGTGTAGGTATTCACAACGATGATGAGCGTGGTAAACTCTATTACGGTGAAGCGTCTAAAGTTTCAGTAAGCTCTTCTTCAAAAATAGGTACGACGGTAATGATTCGACTCGGTAATTCAGTGAAGTGAGCTTTATTCGTCATGAATAAGAACTGATTTTTAGAGAGGTATTCGCATATAACTAATGAAAAAGAGGGGAAGGGATTCAATGCGAGAAATGATAGCGAAATGCAGGTTAGAAGTTGAAGGCATTTACAATAAATTTGATGCGAGTCATGATCTCGATCATATTGATCGCGTAATGAAAAACGCTGAGAAAATTTTAGCGACTGAGTCAGGTGCGGATGAACTAGTCGTACGTTTAGCAGTCCTGTTGCATGATGTAGAAGATGCGAAATATAAAGAGGTGCATGAAGCAACTACGGTGGAGCTTCTTGAAAAAATAGGTGCGACACAACAGATTACAGATAATGTGATATCTGCGATTGATAGTGTGTCATTCAGTGGCGGCAACGCAAAAGATATTACGTCGATTGAAGGCGCTATTGTCAGAGATGCTGATCGTTTGGATGCCATTGGCGCGGTTGGAATAGCGCGTGCATTTGCGTTTGGTGGTGCGCGTGGCAGGAAACTTTATGATCAGCAAGAAGAAGCTCGAAAGGATATGTCAGTGTCAGAATACCGAAAAAAAGAAACGGCTACGGTTACGCATTTTCACGAGAAGTTATTATTGCTGAAAGAATTGATGGTCACGAGAGAAGGCACGCGTTTGGCGAAAGAACGACATGACTTCATGGAAGATTTTTTGCATCAACTAAGAAAAGAGATTGATTGAAAATTAGTTTGCCAATTCTGAACTCGATAGGATAGAATAAAGTAACTAGCAATACTAATCTATCCAATAGAGAAAAGGTGACGTCTTGGACAGAAATAATCGATTATTCATCATTACACTCGTTGTCATCGCCTTGTTTACATTAGGTGGATTTGCAGTACAAAAAGGATTCATCACATTTTAATACGAAAACGTATATTCAGAGCTCATCGGTCATAATAGATCGAGAGCTTTTTTAGTTAAAATGAAAGTTCAGTTTTGTTTCTTAAAACGAAACCCGGAAATCTACAAGAGATGTCCGGGTTTTTAAATAGTTATGATGTTAGATTCTTTAATTCCTCTGCAGTTATACCCATATCTTTCAATGTTCTGCCCGTCTTAAAATAATCGGTATCATTATACGCAGAAGCTATATGGATACAAGACTCTACGATCGGTACACGGATACCAACTGCTTGGGCTAATTCGAAGCATGGAACAAGTAAATAAGGTACATCTTCAGTCACATATCGGTTTTTCGAACTGTTCGGAGCACTGTTTATTTTACCGTGTGTTGTAGAATCACGATTGAAATCATAGACCGATTTATAGTTTGAGCCATACAAAGCATTCATTGCTTGTAATTCAGTCCTTAATGAAAATCCAAGAGCTGCTCCAACAGCGAGCCGTTCTTGATCCATCTTGGCTGCCGCATTTGCAGTAGCTTGACTACAACAGTCCCGATAATAGTTGAAATCTCCATCAAAGTTTTCGAGTAGTCCCATATTTAATGTAGTCAATAAAGGATGTCCACCAAAATTAATGTTTTCCAATCCTGCGACTAATGGGTTATCTAAAAATTCTACAGGAACTGGGAGAGATTCTGTAATCAGCTGCTTCACTTCATCAGTCGCATTTTCTGATGGGAAAATGCTGACAGATAAAAACTTTTTCAACCCCATAATGGTTAAAACACCAGGCTCTACAATGCGTGTTGCCCATGGAATACTGATCCCGTCCACAAATGTAATATCTTTATACTTTTGATCAGATTCATTTTTCATGCGATTCAAGACCAGTCCACCGTAGTTTCCTGGCATTATGAAAATAACTTGTCCATCTTGCAAGTGAGGGAGCATTTGTTCAAATAAAAGTTCTTGTGCGAATGAAGGACAAATCATGATAATCATTTCAGCAAACTCCATCGCTTTTTTTATATCAGTTGTCGCATGAGTGATTTCCTCGAAACCTGGAAACATCATCTGGGCTCCGTGATCTTCCGAAAGTGCTTTAATTCCGCCTAGTTTATTTACCGCTTGGATCTGTGTATCGAACTGAGGGGAATCGTATAGACAAATACTATGTCCAAGTTTTGATAAATGATAAGCTGCTGTCAAGCCGCCGTTACCTGCACCAATGATTGAAATTTTATTCATATAAAATCCTCCTATAATTTAGATAATAGACAAAGTGACTAAAACGACTGTAGTTATTAATATAATACCGAGCACGAATGGGATAATATGCTTCAGCCAGCGTTCGTACGGTATGTTCGCCAGCGTCAAAGCACCCACTAAAACGGCTTGTGTCGGCGAAAATAAATTCATCGTTTCTGCACCAGCTTGCATGGCAGTGACAATATAAGCGCGGTCAACTCCTGCAAAGTCTGCAAGAGGGGCCAGTATAGGAATTGTCGCTGTGGCTAGGCCAGATGATGATGGAATTAGGAACGCGAGCGGTATATACAAGAGATAGGCAAGTGGTGCAATTATAGAACTGCTGACATTTGCCAATAGATGTTCCCCGAAATTCAGGATAGTTCCAATGATCAATCCGTTTGTCATGATGACAGAAATACCTTTTGCCACCGCGAGAATGAGTGCGACGCTGATCAAATCTTTTGCTCCATTAAGGAACAAACGTACTATTTCATCTTCCTTATATGAATACATCTTTCCGATAATAATGGAACCTAGGAAGAATAAAACTGTTAATTCACCGAATCCCCATTCCCCAAGTGGACTAATATGTCCTAAAACTACACCCAGTATAGGTGTTTGTTGTATGTTATCATGCAATGTATTAAATATTGAAATTCCAAACTTATCTTGCCAAGGGATTAGAGCAACAACCATAATAAGAAAGAAGCTACTGAATACAGCGAGTACCGCTTTTCTCCTTCCCGTAAGGTCCGCTACATCATTCGGATCGATCTTCTTAAAAGGCGCTTCGACTTTACTTTTAATATCAAAGACAATCGATTTTTCAGGATACATTTTTACTTTTGCTGCATATCGCATAACAAAGGTAATACCGAAAGCTAGGAACAATGAGAAAAGTAATAAACGATGAAAAATTCCATCTCCAATAGAGATGCCTGCCAGGTTGGAAGCAATTCCAACAGAAAATGGATTGGTGATTCCACCCGCTACACCAATTCCAGCACCTAAGAAAATCACCATGACAGCTGTAACGACATCGTAACCGGCCAATAGAAGAATAGGAACTACAATGGGATAGAACGCAATGGTTTCTTCCGCCATCCCATATGTAGCACCACCGATGGCACAAATAGTCATTAAAATAGGGATCATCAATTTTTCGCGCCCTTTTAATGAAAAGACTACTTTAGATAAACCTGCATCGATTGCTTTCGTTTCAAATACAATACCTAAACAACCACCTAGAACCAGAACGAAAATAATTATATCAATGGCATCAAAGAATCCGTTGATCGGGGCAGAGAATATGTCCCACAAACCTTGGGGATTTGACTCGACTTGTTCATATGTCCCGACAATTGGTGTTCCGTCTTCATTGTAGGAATATTCTCCAGCGGGTATGATAAACGTTAGGAATGCAATTCCTACGGTAATTATAAGTAATGTAGTGAAAGCCGTGGGCAGTTTAAACTTCTTCTTTTCCATGCGAAACCTCCATGTATCATATTTTTGTATGCGCTTACTTCACATGCGCATCAAGTTTTCTAATTCTTATGATAAAGTGTGAATGTGTGTACTTTTTCACGAAAATGTATTCATTTATGTACGAAATGTGTTTGATTGTGTCGAAGAGTAGGGCCGCACTACATTCGGGTAGAAGAATTGTATACTAAAAATACTGTGTTTAATGGAGGGAGTGAACGTGATGAAAACGATTTGTCTTGTGGAAGATGAACAAGATTTACTACAAGTACTTTCGATTTATTTAGAGAAAAGTGGCTGGAATGTGGTAACATGCGATACTTTATACAAAGCTTTAAATCAGCTGCATGTCCATATAGATTGTTGGGTAGTAGATATCATGCTTCCAGATGGTAGCGGGTTTGAATTGTTGAAAGAAATTAAAAAGCTCGATGTTCATACGCCAGTAATTTTAATTTCTGCAAGAGGTGAAAGTATAGATCGGGTTATAGGTTTTGAAATTGGGTGTGATGACTATATCACAAAACCTTTTTTACCAGCAGAATTAGTTCTTCGTGTAAAGAAGATCTTGCAGAGCACACCTATGCAAAATCAAACGGAATTTAAAATAGTAGGACCTTATAAAATAGATGAAAAGCGAAGGTTAATCTTGGTAGAAGAACAAGAGTTGGATGTGACAAGTCGGGAATTTGATATTATCCAATTTTTTGTAGAACATAATCGAGCTGCTATCCCTAGGGAGTTATTGTTACAGCAAATTTGGGGAGAGGATTATTTCGGCAGTGAACGTGTTGTGGATAATTACATTAAAAAAATTCGTCAGAAACTGCCGCTATTTCATATAGAAACGATATACGGTTTTGGCTATCGGTGCAATGTATGAAAAAACGTCAGACATGGCTTGCGTCAAAAATCACTATATTAATGGCTGTTTTTATTACACTGATGAGTATTGCTAGTGTCGCAATCGTATACTTTTGGTCGTATTATTATTTCGGACAGATTTTTGAAGATCGTATTATCGATGAATATACGTATGAAAAGAATGAAGAACGTGGCGTATATAATGAATGGATTTTAGGTGTGACAGCGCACAGTATCGATATAGTTGAAGCTATTCATGGTCAGCCCACCGCGGAATATATCATGGATCACGCAGTGGCACAGATGGAGGAAAGTAAAGTATACCGTGAAAAAGTAGATGGTAAATATTTATTGTACAAAATCGATTTGGATTATGAAAATGGTGAAAAAGTATATAAATACTCCGTTGTTAAAGATATTTACCGTGAAATTCTACCCAAAATGTTATTGTGGTTTTTGGCTATTACCGCATTCATCTTTATTTTGTCTGTATTACTCACACGAATGATCACGAACAAGCTTTATCATAATATTCATGAATTAAAACGGTATATGATGCAGACTGACACAAAAAGCTGGGACACGGAACTTGTGTTGGAAACAGAAGATGCAGATATTCAAGAATTAGCTTCATCGTTTTCCGCTATGAAATACAATTTGAAACAGAGAGATTTGGCACAGCAGTCCACGTTGCGATATATTTCTCATGAATTAAAGACTCCCATTATGATCATATCCAGTTATGCCGAATCCGCAAAAGAGGGAATTTATCCGAAAGGGTCTATAGACGAAACACTAGAAACCATTACACAACAAACGTCTAGGATAGAAAGTAGAGTAGAGGACTTACTATTTATTGCAAAGTCAAATGCTGAAATACTTCAAAATGGTCGAGATATCCAACTTGTACAGTTGGATGAACTCATTGAACAAGTTGCCGAAAACCTCAACGTATATTCATCCGGCTTAACGGTCGATTTGCAACTCGCTAAGCAGTTGACAGTGATAGGCTATCGTCATGAATTAGAAATTTTAATCGAAAATATGCTAGACAATCAAATAAAATATGCGAGAAGACTGCTATCCATCCGTTGTGTAAAGGAAGATGGCAAAGCTGTACTTTATTTTCATAATGATGGACAAGCTATTGATTCTTCGATTAAAGATAAATTATTTACTCCGTTTACGAAAGGCGAGGCCGGAGCACATGGTCTAGGTTTATCAATAGTTAAAGAGATTGCAGAAAAGCATCAAGGATCGATCGAGTTGTTGAAGCAGTCAAGTGGAGTCACATTTAAAATTATTATAAGAAATTGTAAATGAAGTTGTAGAAAAGAGCTGATGATTTATGTACAGCTCTTTTCTGCATTACTTTTTTTGTCTCATCTCGCTCAATAAATCATCAATCTGTCTCTGCATTTTAATAAACTTATCATCTTCGATTTCCTCATCTACTAATGCAAGATAAGCCGCTAGCGTCGTAATCGCTTGGCCGAACAAGCCGATAGATTCACCGAGCAATGCTAATTTCGCGATTTGTTTTTCACTTTCACGCATAGGAATCCCTCCATAGCCGTTTTCTTTAAGTTATGATGAAGCCTTTATTCTCGTTCAAGTGTGTGAACAAACAAAAAAGGTCTAACTAGGTTCGAGTGTGGCATAGACATGATAATACTGTAAAAAGGAGAGTGTTCTATATGTATAACGAACAGGAAGCACGCACGATTACTGTTTTTGGTGAAGGGGCAGTAAAAGTCTCGCCTAGTACGGTTCATATTGTACTATCTGTTATATCTAGAGGTACGGAACTCGCAGAAATCCAGCAAGAAAATGCTAGACGTATGAATCAAGTAATTCAGTCGCTGCAAAAGGCGGGCATTGCGGAAACGTCTATTCAAACAATTGATTTTCAAATTCGACCAGTCTATGAGTATATTAACGGCGAACAGCGCTTTCAGGGCTATGAAGTGATTAATTCCATCCGCATTACAAGTAATGAACTTTCACGAACAGGAGAACTCGTCGATCTTGCGGTCAAAAATGGTGCGAATCAAATCGGCTCGATCGAATTCACGATGCCGGACCAAGATGAACAATATCAGCAAGCGTTAGTACTAGCTCTGCAAGATGCAGAGACAAAGATGATTACGATTGGAACTTCATTGAAATTACAGAACCGACCCATTCCTATGAAGATTGAAGAACAGCATACATCTCAACCGGTAGCATTTCGTGCGATGGCTATGGCGGATACCGGCAGAACACCAATCGAGTCCGGCACGATTACAATCAGCGCAAGTCTGCAAGTGAAATATCAAATCGTCTAGTATGTCAATTGGCAGTCTGCGACTAGGATGAAAGAGACGGTCCGTATGGATGTTCACTTCAGCATAAATGAATTGGAGATGACAGGGAAGCTAAGTTGTGGGCTAGCTTGCGAACGAACATCAGCTATCCATTACACATCACGGAGCGACGTGATCATGCGAAAGAACTGGCGCAGAAATTTACTGGACAAGCCAACGTGTCGTTATTGCTCATCATGATAGAATGATGAGCAAGGTGGTTTCCAGCATTCACTAGTTTACGGTAAGTGAAATCGTATATTGCAACAGAAAGAAAAACTGTAGACTTTGGCTCCGTTCAATTGAATGACGCACACCAACGTTATTTTGCAAGTAATTGTTATTTCGGCTTGGATGTTTCATTGGCAGCTAGTCCGTCTACTATTAAAGAGACGTTAGATAAATGGAAGCTTGGCAGCTTGGCAGCGTAGTGTTTGCTTTGACTGTAGCGCATAGATTACTAACCCTCAAACCTTTTAACGCGGTAATTCAAAACGATGCAGATGCACGCGTGCTCTATGTTGTCTGGATAATCACCGTCAGTAATCAAGTGCATTGAAATGAATCAAGCAGTAGGTCGCCATACCGACGGGGGATATATTGGAACAACTACTGATCAGCCAGTCATTTGCGAAGTAGATCAGCAGAAATGGTATGTGGCGGATAAATTGCAAGTGTACTAGCTTCATATCATTCATGGCGTCAAGGTGGAATCGATTGAGAATGCTGTGCTATAGTGAAAGGAACAAAGCAGGCAGGTGATTACAATGCAAAAGAAGAGAAGACAAGTCATTAGAAAAGGAAATGTGGTTGTTTTCCCTGGAACACTCGAACGTCTTCATCGGCAAGGTAGACAAGCAATGGAACGTGATCTTCATGAAGAAGCGGTCCGGAATTTCGAATCTGTATTGGAAATTAATCCAGAAGATTACACAGTTTTCGATGGTCTGGCTATTTCTTTATATGAAATGAAAGAGTATGAACGAGCGAAAGAATTTACCCTTCTGGCTATGCAAAACCAAGCAGGCGATTACATAGAGTTACTTGAGCTTTATCTTTCGATCTCGATTCAGTTACAGCAATACGCCGAGGTAGAGCTGACGATACAAGGTCTTTTGGAGAAAGAAATCATTCCAGAATATAGCTTGCAGAAGTTCCAATATTTGCGGGAATTGAATAGTCGATTATCTGATCGTTATGAAGAACCTTCTATTGAGGAGCCCTCTATTACAAGCGAGCAATTTCACCAAATGGGATCGATGGAACAACAGGAATTCTTATTATCGTTGCAACATCAGAAATTACAGCCGCATATACCGTTGCTCGTAGAGGTAATTGAAGCAGAGGAATCGTTACCTGTTGTCAAGACCTATGCATTGATGTTATTGCAACAAACGGGATACCAAGAGTCGCTAGCTGTTCGAAAATACCACTTTGAGACTGAAGCTAATCCATCAAGACTAGTGTCACCCGAAGAAGATCAATTTATTGGAGAAGTGCAGTTTCTCGCGAAAGCGCAATTTGAGAAAGATCCAACCGCTAGTGAACTGGTCGTCAATCTGATCCTTAAGTATAGTGTCTTGCTGTTTCCATTCCACTGGGGTCCTTACACGACGGAAGAGGTGGCAGGAGCGTATGTAGCGTATACAAAGCAGTTATTGTATGGTAAGCAGACGGAGGAATCTTCATTACTGACGTTCATACGTTCGGTAGATGAAGAAATGGAAAGCTGACAGTGATTAATTCTTGAAAGATGAATAGACTATGTTATACTAAAATGGTTGTCAACTGCTTATCTGTCCTCAGCAACGTTGTCGCTACTTACAGGTGAAACAAAATAAGCTGATTCAGGTAAAGCCTTCAAAGAGTGTCGAAGATTTTTTAGGATGTACAGAAAAAGTTCAGATACAATCATGCGAAGGTATAATTGATTAAAATAAAAATAAAAGTATTGCAAATGATTTGGAGGTCATACATATGACAGTTAAATGGGAAAAATTAGAAGGTAGTGAAGGGAAACTTACGTTTGAAGTTTCCGTAGATCGTTTCAACGAAGCATTAGACGAAGCGTTCAAAAAAGTAGTTAAGAAAGTACAGGCACCTGGTTTCCGTAAAGGGAAAATGCCACGTAAAATGTTCAACAAAATGTACGGTGAAGAATCACTTTACAACGATGCAATCGATATCGTACTACCTGGAGCATACTCTGCTGCAGTAGACGAAGCAGACGTTGATCCAATCGCAGCTCCTGAAATCGACATCGAAAAGCTAGAAAAAGGCGAACCTGTCGTTTTCACTGCTGTTGTCGCTCTTAAGCCAGAAGTTACGCTTGGAGAATACAAAGGTCTTGAAGTAACTCGTAAAGCAGTTGAAGTTACAGACGAGGAAGTAGACGCGCAGCTTGAACAACGTACTGAAGCACTAGCAGAAATGGTAGTCAAAGAAGACGGCGTTGTTGAAAATGGCGATACAGCTACAATCGATTTCGAAGGATTCGCTAATGGCGAAGCATTCGAAGGCGGGCAGTCTGAAAACTACGAACTTGAAGTAGGTTCTGGTTCATTCATTCCAGGATTCGAAGAGCAAGTAGTAGGCATGAAAACAGGAGAAGAAAAAGAAATTGAAATTACTTTCCCTGAAGAATATCACGCTACTGAATTAGCTGGAAAGCCTGCTATATTCAAAGTGAAAGTTAATGAAATCAAGTCTAAAGAAGTTCCTGAACTTGATGATGAGTTAGCAAAAGAGATCGATGAAAGCGTATCTTCAGTAGAAGAACTACGTACGAAGTTGAAAGAAGAAGCTGAAGAAGTGAAAAAGAATGATTCTGAAACAGCTCTTCGTGACGATTTAGTAGAACAAGCTGCAAGCAACGCTGAAATGGAAATCCCACAAGCGATGATCGATTCAGAAACGGATCGTATGATGCAGGACTTCGAACAACGTCTACAAATGCAAGGTATGAACTTAGATCTTTACTTCCAGTTCTCTGGTCAAGACGAGCAAACACTTCGCGACCAGATGAAAGACGACGCGTTAAGCCGCGTTCGCGTTTCATTGACACTTGAAGCAATCGGCGCTACTGAAAAAGTAGAAGTTCCAGAAGAAGAAGTAAATGCTGAGCTTGAAAAGATGTCTGAGCAATTCGGTATGGACGTTGAGCAAATCAAGACAACTCTTGGTGGCACATCTGTACTTGAGAACGATCTTCGCTTCAATAAAACAGTACAACTACTTGTTGATAACGCTAAAATCATCGACTAATCTTTCTATATGAATGTAACAAGGTACGGTTTGTCCGTACCTTGTTTTTCTTAAATGAAACAACTTCATGTATAGACTTTGGGAAACTCCATAAGCTAGAACATAAATAATGATACATATCAGGCTGGTAGTTATCGGTCATTAAGTTCTAAATAGTTGATTAAGTCATGTTAATCTTGTAGTATATTCACTTGAATAGGGGTGAGCATAATGTTCAAATTTAATGATGAAAACGATAACCTGAGCTGTTCTTTTTGCGGAAAATCTCAAGAGCAAGTCCGTAAATTAGTAGCAGGTCAAGGTGTTTATATTTGTGATGAATGCGTTGAACTTTGTGCGGAAATCGTGGAAGAGGAAGTCGGTCTTGAAGAAGGCTTCGAGCTAAAAGACGTTCCAAAACCAAGAGAGATCCAAGGTATCCTCGATGATTATATTATCGGGCAAGATCGCGCAAAGAAATCACTCGCAGTAGCAGTATACAATCATTACAAACGGGTGAATTCAAGCAGTAAAATTGATGATGTCGAGCTGGCTAAATCCAATATCGTCTTAATCGGCCCAACTGGTAGCGGTAAAACATTACTTGCGCAAACGTTGGCTCGTATTTTGGATGTACCATTCGCGATTGCAGATGCGACTTCATTAACTGAAGCAGGCTACGTTGGGGAAGACGTAGAGAATATTCTCTTGAAATTGATTCAAGCAGCGGACTTCGATATTGATAAAGCTGAAAAAGGAATTATCTACATTGATGAAATCGACAAAGTAGCTCGTAAATCTGAGAACGCATCGATTACTCGTGACGTATCCGGTGAAGGTGTACAACAAGCTTTGTTGAAGATTCTTGAAGGAACAGTTGCTAGCGTACCACCACAAGGCGGTCGTAAACATCCTCATCAAGAATTCTTGCAAATCGATACGACGAATATCTTATTTGTCGTAGGTGGAGCTTTTGATGGCATCGAAGATATCGTTAAACGCCGTATTGGCCGTAAAGTGATCGGCTTCGGCTCTGAATCCAAGCAAGAGATCAACGAAGAAGATAGCCTATTGGCTAAACTGATTCCTGAAGATCTCCAGTCATATGGTTTGATTCCAGAATTCATCGGCCGTTTGCCTGTGATTGCAACTCTCGATACATTAGATGCGGATACATTGTATCAAATTCTAACTGAACCGAAAAATGCGATCGTAAAACAATACCAAAAGATGGTCGAACTGGATGATGTAGAACTTCAATTTGAAGATGACGCATTGATTGAAATTGCGAAAGAAGCGATCGCTCGTAAAACGGGTGCACGTGGACTTCGTTCGATTATCGAAAACATCATGTTGGATGTAATGTACGATCTTCCTTCACTTGAAGAAGTGAAGAAATGTATCATTACGAAGGACTCTGTTCTTGGTAAGTCGACTCCGATCTTGCACAGAGAAGATGGATCTATATACGAATCAGATAGCGAAAAAAATACCGCATAACGCCGAAAAGGCAAAAGGGCCGGCTCCACCGATGCGTATCTTATACGTTCGGCAGTCGGCTTTTTCTTACATAAGATTTCATTTAAGCAGCACACATACATAAACATAATTATTTGGAGGTGGCTTATCATGCCGACGATTCAAAAGCAGAACATCCCATTATTGCCACTTCGCGGAGTGATAGTTTATCCGACGATGCTTTTACATATTGATGTGGGTCGAGAACGCTCAATTTTCGCCATTGAACATTCATTAGCAGATAATCATCAGGTTTTCCTTGCGACGCAGAAAGATTTGAGTTTGGAAAATCCGGAAAAAGAAGATTTGCATGAATTAGGTACTCTGGCGAGTATCAAATCAATGACTCAATTACCAAATGGTACGTACCGTGTGTTAATCGAAGGCATACATAGAGCAGAATGGAGCAGTTACCAAGAAGCTGACCTGTATCCAGTTGTCAATGTCACATGTTACGAAGAGAATGAAGAAATAGACGCGCAAGCAGAAGCGCTGATGCGGTCACTTGTTGCACAGTTCAAACGATATGCGAAGAATAGCAAACGGATTTCAGACGAAACACTGGAGACGGTTGAAAGCATTCAAGAGCCGGGTAGATTAGCGGACATGATCGCATCCAACTTGCCATTAAAACTAACTGCCAAACAAGAAGTGCTAGAGATTCTAAACGTGCCTGAACGTTTGGAATGGCTAATCAGTCGAATGTATAATGAACAGGAAATTATGGAGCTTGAACAAAAAATTAATGAACGCGTGAAGGAAGCAATGGAACGTACACAAAAAGAGTTTTACTTACGCGAACAATTAAAGGCGATTCAAACTGAGCTAGGCGATAAAGATGGTAAAGGTCTAGAAGTGTCCGAACTGAAAAAGAAAATCGAAGAAGCCAATATGCCGCAATCCGTGAGAGAGGCAGCAGAGCGCGAATTGGAACGTTATGAAAAAATCCCTTCTGTTTCAGCTGAAAGTGGCATTATTCGTAATTATATTGAATGGCTCATTATGCTGCCATGGACTCATGCGACAGAAGATCAACTAGATTTGTCTCGTTCAGAAGATATATTGAATCGTGATCATGAAGGTTTGGAAAACGTTAAAGAACGGATTCTTGAATACCTCGCTGTACGTCAGATGACAAATTCTCTGCGTGGACCGATTCTTTGTCTAGATGGTCCTCCAGGTGTGGGTAAAACTTCGTTAGCCCGTTCTATCGCCGAGTCACTAGGACGTGAATTTGTACGTTTATCACTAGGTGGTGTCCGTGATGAGTCTGAAATCCGTGGTCATCGCCGAACGTATGTAGGCGCTATGCCTGGGCGTATTATCCAAAGCATGAAAAAAGCGGGCACTGTCAACCCGGTCTTCTTACTCGATGAAATCGATAAAATGTCCAATGATTTCCGAGGAGATCCATCGTCTGCCATGCTGGAAGTGCTCGATCCTGAACAAAACAGTAGTTTTAGCGATCATTATATAGAAGAGCCTTATGATCTTTCTAGTGTATTATTCATTGCGACGTCAAATGATCTGGGGGCTATTCCCGGACCACTGCGAGATCGTATGGAAATTATTTCGATTCCTGGTTATACAGAACAGGAGAAACAATCGATCGCTATTAATCATTTGATTCCCAAACAGATGAAAGAACATGGACTAAAGAGATCACAACTTCGTTTCCAGAAAGAAGCAGTACTGGAAGTCGTACGATACTATACACGCGAAGCTGGTGTACGTTCACTTGAGCGAGAAATCGCAAGCATTTGTCGTAAAGCTGCGCGCCAAATTCTAGCAGGCGATAAGAAGAGCTTAACAGTGAGCCCGAAATCTTTAGAAGTGTTACTTGGCAAAAAACGTTTCCGGTTTGGGCAGGCAGAAACGGTGAATCAAGTCGGTATGGCAACTGGACTTGCCTATACAACTGTCGGAGGGGATACATTGCAAATTGAAGTATCTCTATCCCCAGGTAAAGGTAAATTATTGCTGACAGGTAAACTTGGGGATGTCATGAAGGAATCAGCACAAACGGCATTATCCTATGTTCGTTCAAAAGCCATGACATTTGATATTGATCCTGATTTCCATGAAAAATGGGATATTCATATTCACGTCCCAGAAGGTGCAACGCCAAAAGATGGACCTTCCGCGGGTATTACTATCGTCACGGCACTCGTATCCTCATTGACAGAACGCCCGATACGCCGTGAAGTCGGTATGACAGGAGAAGTGACACTGCGTGGACGTGTGCTGCCAATTGGTGGACTAAAACAAAAGACGCTTAGTGCTCACCGTGCAGGACTGCGTACGATCATCATCCCGTCTGATAATGAACGCGATTTGGATGATATTCCAGGTAGTGTAAGAAAAGAATTAACATTTAAACTAGTATCGGATGCTCATGAAGTACTCGATATCGCTTTGGAGGAAAAGAAATGAAAGTCCATAACGTTGAAATGATTATGAGTGCGGTTAGACCTGAACAATACCCAACAGAAGGTTATCCTGAATTTGCTTTAGCCGGGCGTTCAAATGTAGGTAAATCTTCCTTCATTAACAAAATGATTGGGCGTAAAAGCTTGGCACGTACATCTTCAAAACCAGGGAAGACCCAAACACTCAATTTCTATAAAATCGAAGAAAAATTATTTTTCGTTGACGTACCAGGGTACGGCTATGCGAAAGTTTCGAAAACCGAAAAAGAAAAATGGGGCGGTATGATCGAACAATACATCACGTCACGTGAAGAATTACGTGCAGTAGTACAGATTGTTGATTTGCGCCATCCACCGACAAAAGATGACTGCATGATGCACGACTTCCTGTCTCATTACAATATCCCTACGATCGTCATTGCAACAAAAGCAGATAAAATACCTAAAGGTAAATGGGAAAAACATAAGAAGATCGTGCGTACAACATTTAACATGGAAATACACGAGCCGCTAATCCTGTTTTCATCTGAAAAGGGAATGGGTATGGATGAAGCATGGCGTGAAATTGAAAGTCGCATGTAAGTAATGAGTTGTTATGATGGAATTGCTACATTATGACTTCAAACGTTGTTCACAATTTGCATTCCGACTAAAGCGCTATGTATGTTATAATGAATGTACGAAAAAGATTCCGAAAGGTGTGAGCACCTAATGTATACAGTCGTTGTCGGTGTTAACCACCGAACCGCCCCTGTCGAAATTAGAGAGAAGCTATCATTCGTTGAGGCTGATTTGCCACAAGCGATGCAAACATTGCAACAACAAAAGAGCATCTTAGAAAACGTCATTGTTTCTACTTGTAACCGCACAGAAATCTATGCGGTGGTTGATCAGATTCATACTGGACGATATTATATAAAAAAATTCCTTGCTGATTGGTTCTCTATTCCTATGGAGGAATTCTCCAGTCACTTAATTATTCATGAAGAAGATGGTGCAGTGGAACACTTATTACGTGTAACTGCAGGCATTGATTCCATGGTACTCGGTGAAACGCAAATATTAGGACAAGTTCGCAGTAGTTTTTTCGCTGCACAAAATATTGGTACAACAGGTACCGTATTTAATGAATTATTCAAACAAGCGATCACAACAGCGAAGAGAGCACATACCGACACAGCAATTGGTGAAAACGCCGTGTCAGTTTCTTATGCAGCAGTAGAACTGGGTAGAAAGATTTTCGGTTCACTAAAGGATAAGCATATTGCCATTCTTGGTGCAGGTACGATGGGTGAATTAGCAGTTGAGAACTTGCAGGGAAGTGGTGTTGGGAAGATTACCGTAATCAACCGAACATTCTCTAAGGCAGAAATTCTAGCGGCGAAATTTAATGGTGAAGCGAAATCTATGCAAGAGTTGCAGTGTTTGTTACTCGAAGCGGATATTTTAATCAGTTCAACGGGCGCTACTGAATACGTTATCGATTATGAATTAATGGATTATGTCGAGAGACTACGTAAAGGCAAGCCGCTATTCATGGTGGATATCGCTGTGCCACGTGATCTTGATCCGAAAATTGGTGAATTGAGCAGTGTATTCTTGTATGATATCGATGATCTTCAAGGTATTGTCGAAGCAAACTTGGCTGAACGTAAGCGTGCAGCTGATGAGATCGGTCTGATGATTGAACAAGAAGTTGTTGCGTTCAAAGAATGGTTAACAACACTTGGCGTCGTGCCGATGATTTCTGCACTACGCAAGAAGGCGAGTCGTATTCAGAGTGAAACAATGATCAGCATTGAAAATAAAATGCCGGATTTAACAGAACGTGAAAAGAAGGTTCTGAACAAGCATACAAAGTCGATTATTAATCAATTATTAAAAGAACCTATTCTACAGGCTAAAGAATTATCTACTGATAAAAAAGCAGCGGAGAAACTCGCACTTTTCGAACAAATCTTTGGAATTTCCGAAGATGTCGTAACAGAAAAGGAACAGCTGGCATTACAAGCAAAAGAACGTCTTCAAAAACGTGCTGATCAAAAATCAGATGTTTTTGATGTGACGAACTTACATTATCAACACTAATCCCAGGTGGTTCTGTATCTGTCTTTCACAAGAACGGTACAGGCCCACTTTTTTAATGCAGGTAAATATACTATATATGTATAAGTATTCATGTCACTAGTAAAAAGATGCTTTCCATGGATGCAATTATTTGCAGTATCACCCTCTCATTTGAGACAATGAAGACGAACACACCTTACTATCAAAAGAGAGGTTTTCGCTTGAAAGGCAGAGAATAGCATATGGTTGATTTAACCGTCGCAAGACTTCAGGAATTCATGATTGTTCTTTATGCCCTCGGTCTTGTTTTTTACTTTATTGATTACTTGAAGAAGTCAAAAGCTGTCCAACGTATTGCTTTTTGGCTCATCGTTACCGTATGGCTTACACAAACCGCAATTTTATCACTTTATATTATTCAGATGAAACGCTTTCCTGTATTATCGTTAGTTGAAGGAATATATTTTTATGTGTGGTTGCTGGTCACATTATCTATCGTGTTCCAGTTGATTTATAAAGTAAACTTCATGGTGTTTTTCACAAATATTATTGGATTTGCATTTTTAATGATTCATGTCTTTTCCAATTTGAAATACACAGCATCCACTGTTGGTGATTCGCTCATTTCAGAAGTACTATTTGTTCATATTACGTCAGCAATCCTCTCGTATGCAGTGTTCGCATTAGCATTTGTTTTTGCGGTATTATATTTGATTGTATATAACGTATTGAAAAGTAAAAAGTTTGGAAAACGATTTTCCAGTCTACCTAATTTACATCAGACCATGACGGGGATGAAAATGTCGATTTATACCGGCATTCCGATTTTATTCGTTAGTTTATTATTCGGAGTTCAATGGGCGTACGTAGCGCTTGAACACTGGTCTCCTTTTGATGTGAAAATTATGGGGTCATTTGCAGTATTACTCATCTATTCTTCAGTTATTTATTTCAACTATAAGGGAAAGCTTCAATCAATGGAGTTTGCCTGGATGACGATATTTGCATTTCTCTTAACGGTCGTTAATTTCTTTTTGGGCAGTACGCTGTCACAATTTCATTTATGGATATAGGAAAGGAAGAGTTTTGTGAGAAAAATTATTGTAGGTTCACGAAGAAGTAAACTAGCATTAACTCAAACGAAATGGTTCATCGAACAAATGAAGCAGGCGGGTGCACCATTTGAGTTTGAAGTAAAAGAAATCGTGACGAAAGGCGATCAAATTTTGGACGTCATGTTGTCAAAAGTTGGCGGTAAAGGATTATTCGTAAAAGAAATTCAGCAAGCATTATTTGATAAAGAAATTGATTTTGCCGTACATAGCATGAAAGATATGCCTGCGGTAATTCCAGACGGTTTGACTGTCGGCTGTATTCCTAAACGTGTAGATCCACGCGATGCATACATCGCAAACGATCATGTTCGCTTCATGGACTTGCCAATCGGAGCGGTTGTCGGTACATCTAGTCTTCGTCGCAGTTCACAGTTATTAATGTTGCGTCCAGATATTGAAATTAAGTGGATTCGCGGTAACATTGATACACGCTTGCGTAAATTACGTGACGGTGAATTTGACGCAATTCTCTTAGCGGCTGCAGGACTTAAGCGTATGGGTTGGGATGATAACATCGTCACAGAACACCTCTCGCTTGAAGATTGTATCCCAGCAGTAGGACAAGGTGCATTAGCGATTGAATGTCGTGAAGATGATGCAGAATTACTAAATGAACTGGCGAAACTCACGGATGAGAAGACTTGGGTTGAGTTACAGGCTGAGCGCACATTCCTTAATGAAATGGACGGTTCTTGCCAAGTGCCTATCGGTGGATTTGCAACGTATGATGGTAATGAAGTGGAAATGACTGGCTTCATCGCGTCTCCGGATGCAATTCAAGTGTTCCGTGAAACGGTGAAAGGAACAGATCCTGTTGCAGTTGGTAAAGAAGTTAGCAGAATTTTACGTGACCAAGGTGCTGCTGAAGTAATCGAGAAAGTGAAGGCGGAAATGGATGCGTAACGCATTACCGTTAGCAGGAGAAACGGTTATTTTCACCGGAACACCAAAATCTACGGAAGCGGCCGAACTTGTGAAAAAGTACGGCGGCATTCCGGTTTCGATTCCCCTTATTGAAGTGGGAGAAATACAGAAGAAGGCTGATCAGCAAAAGTTGCAACAAGCAATGAAAGCTGATTGGCTCATTTTTACGAGCCAATCAGCAGTTGCTGCATTCCGTGCGAAGATGTTACGGTTCAATGTAACAGCGGATACGTTTAACGGAAAAGTTGCCGCGGTCGGAACGCGAACAGCGGCTGCGCTAGATCGACTTGGTTTTGCTGTATCTTTCATTCCTAGCGTGTTTAGTGCAGATGTTTTCGTCAAACAGTTTAATCCGAAAAAGTCAGAACGATTACATGTGGTCTTTTTGAAAGGTTCTCTCGCAGGAAGTTTAATTCGTGAGGAGTTGCCGTTTCATGTATCGGAATGGACAGTCTATGAGACCAAGAGTGCAACGAGTGAAATAGATAAATTGAGTCGCTTTATACTTCATAAAAATCAGGTGTCCGTACTGTTCGCAAGTCCGTCAGCGGTGGAAGTGTTCTCTTCACGTATTGCACCGAAAACGACGTGGTTTGGCTTTACGGTTTGCGCAATTGGACATGTTACGGAGCGTGCACTGTTAAAAGTAGGTGCGCCCGTTCACGTCAAACCTGAAACGTATACATTAGTCGAGCTAGTCCATGAACTGGCCAAACGAAAGGGAGAATTCAAATGAATCCAATAGAATTTAAGCGTCATCGTAGACTTCGTGCACATCCGACCGTTCGAGCGATGGTAAGAGAGACGGAAATTAAAGCAGCGGATTTCATTTATCCTATCTTTGTTACAGAAGGCGAGAACGTACGTAATCCTATCGCTTCCATGCCAGGAGTAGATCAGTTTTCAATTGATTTATTATTGAAAGAGACGGATGAAGTAGTCGAATTAGGTATTTCCTCTATTATTTTATTCGGTATTCCTTCCGAAAAGGACGCAACCGGTTCTGAAGCATATGACGACGAAGGAATCATTCAGCGTGCAACACGCGCAGTGAAAGAACGTCACCCGCAATTAGTCGTAGTAGCAGATACTTGCTTATGCGAGTATACAGATCACGGTCACTGTGGCGTTATTCATGACAATGATGTAGATAATGATGCCAGCCTTGTATTGCTTGCCAAGACAGCGGTCAGTCAAGCGAAAGCGGGAGCGGATATTATTGCGCCATCGAATATGATGGACGGATTTGTGGCAGTTATTCGTCAAGCACTAGATGATGCAGGGTTCCAAAACATTCCGATCATGTCGTATGCAGTTAAATATGCATCTGCTTATTACGGTCCGTTCCGTGAAGCAGCGCAATCCACACCACAATTTGGTGATCGTAAAACGTATCAAATGGATCCGGCAAACCGTATGGAGGCCATGCGTGAAGCGGAAACTGATATTCTTGAAGGTGCGGACTTCTTAATTGTTAAGCCGGCATTGTCTTACCTTGATATCATTCGCGACGTGAAGAATCATGTATTATTGCCTGTCGTAGCCTATAATGTCAGTGGAGAATATGCTATGGTCAAAGCTGCTGCATTAAATGGCTGGGTAGATGAGAAGAAAATTGTATTAGAAACGTTAACAAGTATGAAGCGTGCAGGCGCAGATATCATCATGACGTATCATGCAAAAGATGCTGCTCGCTGGTTGGAGGAGAAGTAATATGGGACAAAAAACATATACAAAATCTAAACAGGCATTCAAAGAAGCAGTTGAGTTAATGCCAGGTGGCGTCAACTCACCAGTTCGTGGATTCAAATCAGTCAACATGGATCCCATCTTTATGGAAAGTGGTAAAGGTGCGATTATTAAGGATATCGATGGCAATGAATATATAGATTACATTCTGTCTTGGGGTCCTCTAATCCTAGGACACACACACCCTGATGTAGTATCAGCAATTCAGAAAGTAGCTGAAACAGGTACAAGTTTCGGAGCACCTACTCTTCTAGAAAATGAATTGGCAGAGCTAGTAATCGACCGTGTACCATCCATCGAAATGGTACGTATGGTATCTTCCGGTACGGAGGCGACGATGAGTGCACTTCGTTTAGCTCGAGGCTATACGAAGCGTAATAAAATCCTCAAATTCGAAGGCTGCTATCATGGCCATGCGGATTCCTTGCTCATTAAAGCGGGATCCGGTGTTGCTACATTAGGTTTACCTGATAGCCCTGGAGTACCTGAATCGATTGCGTCTAACACAATCACGGTTCCATATAACGACCTTGAAAGTGTTAAATTGGCTATTAAAGAGTACGGGGACGACCTTGCTGCAATTATTGTAGAACCAGTTGCAGGAAACATGGGTGTTGTAGGACCTGATAACGGCTTCCTTAAAGGCTTACGTGAGTTGACAGAAGAAAATGGTTCATTACTAATCTTTGATGAAGTCATGACCGGATTCCGTGTAGGGTATAAATGTGCACAAGGTCATTTCAACATCAAACCGGACCTAACATGTCTTGGTAAAGTAATTGGTGGTGGACTGCCTGTAGGAGCGTATGGCGGTTCTCGCGAGATTATGGAACATGTAGCGCCTGCAGGAACTATTTATCAGGCGGGTACATTGTCTGGTAATCCATTAGCAATGACAGCAGGTATTGAAACGTTGAGAAAGTTGACACCGAAAACATACGAACACTTCATCAAGCTTGGCGATCAGTTGGAAGAAGGCTTCCGCGCAGCAGCGAAAGCTAATAATATTCCGCATACCGTCAACCGTGCAGGTTCGATGATCGGGTTCTTCTTTACGGATCAACGTGTTAATAACTACGATAAAGCGAAGACATCTGATTTGGAGTTGTTTGCAGAGTATTACCGTCTGATGGCAGAAGAAGGTATTTTATTACCGCCTTCCCAATTCGAAGGAATGTTCTTGTCAGCAGCACACACAGAAGAACACATCGCGAAAACTGTGGAAGCATTCCATACAGTGTTTGAGAAATTGAAGCGATAATGATGAAGCGTCAGGCAAAGTTATTTGCTTGGCGCTTTTTTTGATAAAAATTTGTGGAATAGCGCGGTAGCCATTATTTCATTTCCAATCTACGCTATACTTCACTTCTAAACTCCTCCATTTTTTCATATAGTAGCCTGAGTTAAGAAAAGGAGTGAAGCGAAAATGACGACGCATCAATGGACATTGCATGAGTCTTTTTATTTCCCTGCTGAGTATGGGGCATTTGCTGAATCGGCTGAGGTAAAGGTGACACCAGGGTTTACGGAGGATCGTACGGAAGAAGCGGTCCGTTTGCAAGGGATCTATCATATCGCGGCAAACGTTGTATTTGATGCAGACAAGCAAGTGGAATTGATAACTGAAGATGTATTAGTGATTAATGACGTGGAAGTAGAAAATAGTAAAGGGTATTTTGAATACGCTGTGCCTTTAAATGTTGATCTGCCGGTAGAACTCGATGGAGACTTGCAACTTGAAGTGACAGATATTAAAACTTCATCACAAGAAGACGGAGGGTTGAAGCTCGAGTGGACTGTTCACTTGAAACAGGAAAAGCCTGTACAAGAACCGGTTGTTATTGAAGAAGAGCCCGCAGCACCACAGTTCGTGGCTGCATCGACTTCTCATATGGAGTTTCTCGCAAATGCTGACCGTGCGGTGGAACAAGTAAATAATGAAATGGAAGACTTTCTCTTATACATCGCCGAGATGGATGACGATGTAACGAGAAAGATCTTCCATTCAAATAATGTTTTTGTAGAAGCAGAAGGACAAAGCAGCGAGTAAGCAAAATATTAAAAAGTCGCCGGTCGTCGGGACAATGAGCAAACGGATCAACTGAAACACAGTTAATGGGATGATACAGCCTTTACAGTAAAATCTCGTTTTCCGTAGCCATGGCGGCAATAGATATGGGTTATAACCTCTTCGCATCGTTCACCATCCTTTCTCTATAGACTACTATTCAGTTGACGGACTCTACATGTTTCGCGTATAATAATGGGTATATGAATATAAATGCGAAGAGTAGGAAAGTACATGTGAACCGTTTTCTTTAGAGAGGGTGCGATTGGTGGAACGTACCTGGAAACAACATATGGAAGTCCCCTATGAGCAGTTTCTGTGAAGTTGTAGTAGCAGGATCCGGTGAACACCGTTACCAAATCATGAAGATGTAATGCTTTTTAGCGTTCATAAATAAAGGTGGTACCACGAGCTCCTTCGTCCTTTTACCGGGATGAGTGGGGCTTTTTTGTATCCCTTTTTATTTGAAGGAGGAACTGAAATGACTGATGAATTGACGATGCCGACTAAATACGATCCACAGGCAGTTGAAAAAGGACGTTATGAATGGTGGCTTAAAGGGAAGTATTTTGAATCGGATGTAACAAGCGAAAAAGAACCATACACAATTGTGATTCCACCACCGAACGTCACAGGTAAGCTTCACTTAGGGCACGCTTGGGATACGACGTTACAAGACATGCTCATCCGCATGAAGCGTATGCAAGGGTATGATGCGTTGTGGCTGCCAGGAATGGACCATGCTGGAATTGCGACACAAGCGAGAGTAGAAGAAAAACTTCGCGCTGAAGGCAAAACACGTTATGATCTTGGCCGTGAAAACTTCGTACAGGAAACATGGAAATGGAAAGAAGAATATGCGAGCCATATCCGTGCACAATGGGCGAAACTTGGTCTGGCTCTCGATTACTCCCAAGAGCGTTTTACTTTGGATGAAGGTTTGTCAAAAGCAGTACGCGAAGTATTCGTTAAGTTGTATGAGAAAAAGCTGATCTATCGCGGTGAATACATCATCAACTGGGATCCTGCGACAAAGACGGCGATATCTGATATTGAGGTTATCCATAAAGATGTGCAGGGTGCATTCTATCATATGCGCTACCCACTGACAGATGGCACAGGCTCAATTGAAATAGCGACAACACGTCCTGAAACGATGCTCGGTGATACAGCTGTTGCGGTTCATCCGGATGACGAACGCTACCAGCATTTAATCGGTAAAATGGTTTCATTACCGATCGTAGGACGCGAGATTCCGATCGTCGCGGATGACTACGTAGAAATGGACTTCGGAAGCGGCGCAGTAAAAATCACACCAGCGCATGACCCGAATGACTTTGAAATAGGTAACCGTCATAACTTGCCACGTGTGTTGGTGATGAATGAAGATGGCACGATGAATAAATTAGCAGGTAAGTATGAAGGTATGGATCGTTTCGAATGCCGTAAACAAATCGTCAAAGACTTACAAGAGATGAATGTGCTATTTGAAATTGAAGATCATATGCACTCTGTCGGACACTCGGAACGAAGCGGCGCAGTAGTGGAGCCTTACCTTTCTACACAGTGGTTCGTCAATATGCAGCCACTTGCTGAGCAAGCAATCAATCTTCAGAAAAATGAAGAAGAAAAAGTAACGTTTGTGCCTGAACGTTTCGAGAAAACATACTTGGGTTGGATGGAAAACGTACACGACTGGTGTATTTCTCGTCAACTATGGTGGGGTCACCGAATTCCGGCTTGGTACCACAACACAACAGGCGAAATTTATGTGGGTCAAGAAGCACCAGCTGATGAAGAAAACTGGACACAAGACAATGACGTACTGGATACTTGGTTCTCATCTGCTCTATGGCCGTTCTCGACTATGGGCTGGCCAGATGTTGACAGCGAAACGTTCAAAAAATATTACCCGACAGATGCCCTTGTTACAGGATATGATATTATCTTCTTTTGGGTGTCCCGCATGATCTTCCAAGCACTTGAATTCACAGAAGAGCGTCCATTCAAGGATGTCTTGATTCATGGATTAGTACGCGCGGAAGACGGGCGAAAAATGTCTAAATCTCTTGGCAACGGTGTAGATCCAATGGACGTAATTGAGCAATACGGTGCAGATGCATTGCGTTACTTCCTAGCAACAGGTTCTTCACCAGGACAAGATCTGCGTTACTCTACAGAAAAAGTAGAAGCGATTTGGAACTTTGCCAATAAAATTTGGAATGCTTCCCGTTTCGCATTAATGAATATGGACGGTATGACGTATGAAGAAATCGATCTATCAGGAGAGAAATCCGTTGCAGATGTATGGATCTTAACTCGTCTGAATGAAACGATTGAATCAGTAACTAGCTTAGCTGACCGTTATGAGTTCGGTGAAATGGGTCGCGCGTTATATAACTTCATCTGGGATGATTTCTGTGACTGGTATATCGAAATGGCGAAATTGCCACTACACGGTGAAGATGAAGCAGCGAAAAAAATGACACGTTCGGTTCTTGCGCATGTTCTAGATCAGACGATGCGTTTATTGCACCCATTGATGCCTTTCATTACAGAAGAGATTTGGCAGAACCTTCCACATGAAGGAGAGTCAATCACTGTAGCGAAGTGGCCAGAAGTAGATGCAACGATGATGGACAAGTCCCGTGCTTCGAATATGAAACTGTTGATGGACATTATCAAATCCGTACGTACTATCCGTGCAGAAGTGAATACACCGATGAGTCGTAAAGTCGATTTGTATATTTCGGCGAAAGATGAGAAGACGGTGGCGGTACTGGAAGAGAATCGTAACTATATTGTGCGTTTCTGTAATCCAGAAACGTTGACGATTGGCGTGAAGGTGAATGCGCCAGGCAAGACGATGTCAGCAGTCGTGACGGGGGCAGAGTTGTATTTGCCGCTTGAAGGATTGATTGATATTGAGGAAGAGTTAGCTCGTTTGACGAAGGAACTCGGCAAGTGGCAAGGAGAAGTAAAGCGGGTTCAGGGCAAGTTGTCGAATGAACGTTTTACTGCCAAGGCGCCTGAGTCAGTTGTTGAGGAAGAACGTGCGAAAGAGAAGGATTATTTGGAAAAGTATGCGGCGGTTGAACGTCGTATTGCGGAACTGAAGGAAATTTAAAAGTAGTTTGAAGAAGGTGAAAGCCCATTTGACAGCGCGATGCTGTTGGATGGGCTTTTGTCGTTTGGGGTTGGTGAGGGTTAAGGGAAGAGAGATAGGGATTTACGCTTCGTAAGGGACGCTTTCCAGGGGCTTCTCCTACGCTCCTAACCCAAAATCATATGTTAAGTATAGTATTCATCTAGTAATATGGGTATAATTGGAATACTGATATTGCGAATGTTAGGAGGGTGTTCTATGGGCATTTTAGTTCGGAAGATGTTATGTGAGGATATTGAGAGAGTACAAGATATTGCTAGGGTGAGTTGGCATGCTACGTATGAGGGGATGATTCCTCGTGCGATTCAAGATTGCTTTTTGGATGCGGCTTATAGTACTAGTATGATGAATACCCGTCTACAAAATTCTAATCTATTTGTTGTAGAAGATGAAAATGAAGTAGTTGGGTTTGCTGATTTTTCACAGGTAGATGATGGCGACAAATCCGAACTGCGTGCTATTTATCTTTATCCTGATCGACAAGGGAGGGGATTGGGCTCGGCTCTTATACAAAAGGGAATTGAAGTTCTGGGAGAGATGAGAGAAATTGTGGTCGAAGTGGAAAAGGAAAATCTAGTTGGGCGGAAGTTTTATGAAGCGATAGGATTTGAGACGGTTAAAGAATATGATGATTACTTTGACGGCCATATGTTGAAAACGATTCAAATGAAATGGATTCTTTAAGAGTAATTGGGGGGGATTTGCTTGAATAGAATACTGTTCATTGTAGTAAATATTTTTACTGGTTTATTTGTGCTGATTACTAGTGTTGTAGGCTATGGAATTAGCGGAATGGGAGAAGATTCTACTCCTAATATTGCCATACTAGGTTTAATCGTAATATGGGCAGTCGGCTTAGCTTTGCAGTTAAGCAAAAGGATTCGTGTTTTAGGGTTTATTATCACGTTTATTCCGGTAATGTTTATATTATATATCTACTTTACAGCTATGAATATATAAAGGAGAGAAGCGAATGTTAATTAAACCAAAGAAATTGCAACGTGGTGATCAGGTCGCAACAGTGAGTCCTTCGTGGGGAGGCGCAGGCGAACCGGAAATCAGGTGGCGATATGAGCAAGGCATAAAGAGATTGGAAGATATTTTCGGCTTAACTGTTGTGCCGATGCCAAACAGTTTAAAGGGAGCCGCCTTTCTCTATGAGAATCCGAAAGCGCGTGCAGAAGATTTGATGACGGCATTTAAGGACCCGAATATTAAAGGAATTATTGCGAATATCGGAGGAGAGGACAACATCCGCTTACTTCCATATATCGATTTTAGCGTAATACACGAAAATCCAAAAATCTTTATGGGATACTCTGATGTTACGGTATCTCATCTATTTTGTCATAAAGCGGGAATTTCGTCATTCTACGGACCAGCTATATTAACCGATTTCGCTGAAAATATGGAGATGGATTCCTACACGGTTGAGATGGTAAATAGGACCCTTTTTTCTACTGAAATTATTGGTGAGATCCAACCAGCTGAAAAGTGGACAAGTGAGCGGTTGGAATGGATCGCTCAGAATAAAGATAAGCGACGTACGATGAATCAGAATACTGGATACGAACTGCTTCAAGGCTCAGGTACTGTGCAAGGACGATTGATCGGCGGGTGTATCGAAGTATTAGAATTTGCGAAGGGTACGGCGATTTGGCCAGAAGACGAGTATTGGAACAACAGTATATTATTCTTTGAGACATCCGAAGAAAAGCCCGAGCCTAGTTTGATTCGATACTGGTTAAGAAATTATGCAGCACAAGGAATCTTACAGAAAGTGAATGGGATTATATTCGGTAAACCTCAAGACGAGAAATATTTTGATGAGTATAAAGAGGAAATTCTGAACGTGATGAAAGAATATGGTTTGGAGCATTTGCCTATTTTATACAACTTGAACTATGGCCATACAGAACCTAAGTTTATATTACCGTATGGGGCATTGGCGAAGATAGATTGTGAACACGAGACGTTTTCGATTCTCGAGAGTGGCGTTGAGTAAAATAGTAGATAAATGAGGTGTTTTTAATTTTTACAGATCAGCAATTGCGAATGCTCGTCAAAGGTGAAGTTATAGGGGACACCTTTCCTTATGATAGCTATGATGAAAAAGAGATCTTGGCACATATCAATCGGCTGTTTTACCGAATCAATCGCATCCACAATGTGCTCTGCGAAGCGGAATGGGATCATTTTGGCAGTGGCTATGCTTCCTTTGTGGATTTTTTTTGTTATCGGAAAGAAGATTGTATCGTTGTGGAAGAAAAGAATGGAATACGTGAAATAGAGATAAAAGGTATTATACTCGATATAAGTCGTCTAGCATCAGTCGCTATAATGGGAGAAGACGTTAGGTATAGAACTATTCGTATAGAGACGAACGAGGAAGTAAGCAGTGGACAAGGTACAATTCTTGATGATCCTACTTCGTTAGTTGTGGGTGCGGAAGTGGAAATACTAGCAATAGAATTACGAAAAGCTCTACAGGAGTTTGATTTCAACCTAATAGCTGCAAAAGAAATGAGTGCACCACTATCGTTTAAAACAAAAATCCCAACAATATATCGGAATGAGCGACAATATCTAGTGTTGGATGCCATCTTTTATTGGGAAGATTAATAAAGGGGTTAAATGTAGATCGATAAAATAAATAGGGAGGAACGATATGAAAGTGGAAGTAGTGGAATACAACAATCAATGGCCAGAATTGTTTAAAATAGAATCTCAAAAGATCGCCACGGTTTTTGAAGAAGAATTAGTAAGTATTCATCACATCGGCAGTACATCTGTAGAAGGTCTATCAGCTAAACCAATTATTGATATAATGCCCGTAGTAAAGACAATCGAAAATGTTGACGCCTTGAGTACTCAGATGAATGAAATCGGTTATGAAGCGCTTGGTGAATTTGGAATGAAGGGAAGACGTTATTTTAGAAAAGGTGAACAGACTCGAACACATCAAATCCATGTATTCCAGGAGGATAACCTATACGACATTGCTCGTCATTTAGCTGTTAGAGATTATCTTCTCGTTCATCCTGAGGAGAGTAAGCTCTATGGCAAATTGAAAATGAAACTGGCTGCCATGTTTCCAGACGACATACAATCCTATATGGATGGGAAAAATTTGTTTGTGAAGGAATTAGAGCGAAAAGCGCTTATTTGGTACGATGCCAAAGAGTGATATGTGGAAGGAAAAATGAAAGATAAAGAGGTGTTCTATGAGGTTATTCGCGAAGTTAGGAATCATAGTAATTTCAACACTTCTACTAACCGCATGTTTTGGAGAAGATTATGATTTCACCCCTCCAGATGTTACGCTGATGAATCATACGGAATATACTGATACAGATGAATTGACTGCGGTGAATATCGAGTGGGATTCCGATAAATTATACACTAAGAAAACCAATGATATTTTTTCAGTCGCAAACGATCAGAAAACATTGGTTTATCATATAGGACAAGAAGTGAGAATCGTATTTGTCACTCAGGATTTTGCTATTAGGAAGTTGAACGCTTATTTTATGAAAGATGGAATCAAGACAGAAATCGAGGTAGATGGGGAAGTTTTCAACATGCCTAACGAGAAGGGTAAATATATCATTGTCTTACATCTTCTTGCAGATAGTGGAACGGTAGAATATGTAGGGAACGTGTTAATTGAATAGTGGAGAACCGTTACTAGAGGTGCTAGCCATCTTTAGAATTGTGAATCAAATACTGAGATTCCATTAAGCTGGTTTACATAATATTATTATAGGTACTAACAGAAAGGAGTTTAGTAATGCTAGCAATTATTGAAGTATTGGGTATTGTATTACCTATTATAATAGCGGGCCTGATTGTGGTATTTGTCATTAAGAGACTGGATCAGAAAATGAAGCAAGGTGCGTTGCCTAAGAAAAAATCGAAGAGCGCTATTTTTCGAATGTCGAGAAGTCATTTGATGTGAAAGAGATGCTTTGGAAATTAGAGAAATCGAATGTAGATGTACATATGTATGATGGGCAGCACGGGTTTAGTGATCCTTACGCTTCCTCATACAATAGAGAACTGGCTTACATGACCTGTAAGCAAACAATAGACTTCTTCAGAAATAATGGAATGAATCGTGTAGAGGGAAGCACTTCATGAGGAGAAGTGCTTTTAGCTGTTTAGATAAATTGATAATACAACCCTAACTGTGTATCGTACCATAATAAAGTGCCATGTTTTCGTTTTGGTAGGCGTGTTTGGAAACTCCACTCAGGATACTGTTTGATGATTTGGACTTGATCACCAGTGGCGAAGGCGATAAAGGATATATAATGATCTTTTGTCATCGGGTGATCACTTGAGATAAAATGTTCATTATCCACTTCTTCAATCGTTAGTTTTTCTGCCTCGCTCGCTTTCTTCGCTTCGAGCGCTTCCAGCTTCCTGCCACAGCAAGATATTGTAATATCTCCTGTTGCTAATACGATATTATGGCAAGATGGGCATACAAAGTACTTTGATTTCTTCATATTTCCTCCTATAAATTCATTAGACAGTAATTCACCGTCTAAAATGTTTTCTATATTTACACCTAGTAGTGTAGATAAGCTAGATAAAAGCGTTACATCAGGACAACCATATCCGCGCTCCCATTTTGAAATGGTGCGATCCGAGATATTCATTTGATCGGCTAATTGCTTCTGTGTGAATCCTTTTTCTTTGCGCAAATTATATATTACTTCTCCAACTTTACTCGTATCCATCGTTTTCCCTCCTGCTCTCTATATATCATAGGCGCAACTCTCACGTGCATCAACAAACGTTCCGTGGAGTTTGTTACACTCATCTGTACTAGCATGGATAATTTACTTAATAATATAAAAGAACAGCACTGAGGTAGCAGAAAGGAAGGTGAATAGGAATGAAACAGCATTGTTGCGAAGATATGGCGTATCATGCAAATTTCACATGTGAAATACACGAGAAGCCGTTTAATTGTCCAGATCAATTCATCCTGTTTGATAAAACAGATCAGGATTATGGATTGTTGATTCATGATGGAGGTACTTCAAGTATTGGGATTTCTTTTTGCCCTTGGTGTGGGAATAAATTATGAACGAGCTATCAGATTATTGAAAGGATAAGTGACTATGGAATATACACTTAAAGATAGAAGTTTCGAGTTCAGTGAAACAGAAGTAAAACATGAAGTAATCAAAATTGGAGAACCAGAGGATGACCTTTTCGAAATTGAATTCAAACTAACCTTCTCTTATGGATTCTTGAATTACTCACATAATTTTATTTGGATAAATCAAGATATCGAAACGTTATTGGAACAAATGAAGAAAATGGATGAAAAGAATTATGGTACTCTTAGTGTACTTTCCCCAGGAGTTTCTTTCGCTTATTCAAAAGATCCCCATGATGAAAATTTTTATGAGTTTACGGTTTTCATGGATACTGGCTATATTAATTCCTATATGGGAACTGAATCGAAACTTGGAATTACTCTAACAGTTTCCCGTGAAGATATTGCAAACTGGATTACCTCTTTTTAAAAAAAATAGTTGAAAAACTGCCCACTCCCTTGCCTTTGGAAAATAGGCGAGGGAGTGGGCGATTTACTTTTTTGGTGCTTGTTCGATTACGATCCGTTAATCTTTCGTATCTCATTATATTCTTTCTGCCAACAAATCGTGGCCCGTACTGTCTTACTTGCATCTACTTCATCCAAATTAGTATAGCGTTTTCTTAACATGAGTCATCATCCAACTGATTTTTGACATACTCCGATAATTTCTTCGCTACTGAAAACTCATGTGTTTGATAGAGTGAACGGGCACCAACTGGATCCTCGATTTCATTCAGCAACCAGCCACCTGAAATTGGAAGTATGAAATCCATGCCAATATAATCGCTTGAAATTGCCCGGGAAATCGCTTGAACTTGTTTGGTTTCCGTGTTGTTCAACGTGTACATTTCTACCGTGCCACCTAATGTGTAATTGGATTTGAATGAGTCTTTCGCTCCAGTTCGTTTTACAGCACCTAACACTTCATTACCCAACATGAATACTCGGACATCTGTTGCATTAGATTCGATGAAGGGCTGCACGATTAGTTCATTATGATTGAATTGATTTAGAATAGTTTCAGTTTGCTTCACAGATTCGCATAGAAATACTTCACTACCGCCATGACCTCCGCGCGTTTTCATTACAAAGGGCAAGGGGGGAAGTTGATCGGCTCGGAATGTGGGAACGGCGGGAATACCAAGTAGGGTAGCGAGTTCAAATGTACGCAGTTTATCATTGGCGATTTTCTGTACACTCGCTCGATTGAACACTCGGTAGCCCGCTTGTTCCAATTCCAAAGCGAATGTAGGATCACGATCTCGGAATAAAATGAAATCAAGCGGCTCGGTAGGCGAATCAGTTATCAGCTTTAATTCAATACCTAGATTTTTCGCTTCTTTCAAAAGATCGTCGATAAACGCGTGATTCCTCTTCGCTTCCTCCTCATTATAGTAAACGGCGCCTTTCATTTAATCTTCTCCAATATGTACGCGATCATTGCATCGGCTACGTTAATGCCGGTGACGTTCAAGAGGTTTCGGATATGTGCTGCGCCGTTCACTTCGCAAACGAGGGGCTGTTCATCCGCGCCGAATAATAAATCTACGCCTGCAAATTCCGCTCCAACTGCTTTTGCCGCTTCCATAGCTAGTGTTTTCTGTGCGCTAGTCAATTCCACCACTTCAGCTACGCCGCCGTTCGTAATATTCGCTCGAAAATCTGTCTCTGAGTGGCGATACATAGCCGCAATGATTTGATCTCCTACTATATTTACGCGTAAGTCTCGACCTCTACTCGTCTCAATGAACTCTTGAAAGATATAATCCACGCCACGCAGCTCATCGACTTTCTCATAGAACGCATCTTTCGTCTCAATCAAATACACCTTCATACCAAATGAGCCATGACCTTCTTTAATAATCATAGGTAAGCGTAGAGTCTCAAGGACATTCTCGTAATATCCGCTTTCTGTAATCGTGAAATTAGGATAAACTTTCGGTGCGATGATCGTCTTTGGCATGGCGACACCATGCTTCGCTAGTTCAAGATACTGCTTTGCTTTATTATCACAAGTTTCAATGACTTCAGGATCATTGAAGACGGGGATCCCTATATTTTTTAAATACTGTGCAAGTAACGTATCTTTATCAAGGAAGACGATGAAATCAGGAGCATCTTTCACTTCGTTTTGCACATCCATCTGAATTTCATAATTTTTTAAAATTGTCGTCCGTACACCAGCACGCTCTGCCGCTTCCTGTATAAGCCGTGCTTGATCTGCGAATTTATCACTCGTTAAACTACCATTATAAATAACCCAACAACTTTTCAATCCCGACGCCACCTTTGCTATACTGTATATAACTTAATTTTAGCACAGGAGGAATTTCTTTGATTCCAAAATTTGATGAATATAAAAAACAATTTGACATAATGAGTGATGATTTGATTAAACCGGGTTTGGACGCGATTGAAGAGGCATTGGCGAGTGTGTTGAATCCTGAGAGAGATTTACGAATTATTCATGTGGCGGGTACGAACGGTAAAGGCTCGACGATTGCGGTAATGGAAGCTGTCCTGCAAGCACACGGATTTGAAACGGGCGTATTTTCTTCACCGGCCATAGTGGATGTACATGATCAGATTCGAATCAATGGAAAGCCAATTACACATGAGGAATTGGAGTATGTGTTCGAGGAGATGGAAGCCGCAGGATTGAGTGGTATGCTGACGGACTTTGAATTGCTGACAGTGGCGGCTTTTTTGGCGTTTCGTAACGCGGGACCTGATTATGTGTTACTTGAGACGGGGATGGGTGGCAGATTCGACAGCACGAATGTTGTGACGCCTTTAGTGTCCATCATTACGTCGATTGCGCTAGATCATATTGGGTTTCTTGGTGACACGGTAGCGAAGATCGCAGAGCATAAGGCGGGCATCATTAAACCATATACTCCTGTAGTTATAGGAGAGCTACCAGAAGAAGCGAAAGAGGTTGTACTGGCAGAAGCAAAGATGAAAAAAAGTTTAGTGCGTGCATATGGAGAGAATTTCACTATGGAGCAAGGGGAGACGGAAAAGTTTAGGGGAATGTCTACATTTGAAATTCCAGTGCGGCATATGAAAGGCCCACATCAGGCAATCAATCATGCAGTAGCACTAGAAGCTTTATCATTGGCAGGGGTGCCTTTAAAACAAGACAAAGTAGCAGAAGCGATTACGAATGTTGCATTGCCTTTTCGATTCCAAAAAATTGCGGAGAATGTGTATATTGATGGAGCGCATAATCCCGCCGCGGCTCGTATGTTGGTGCGGACGATTGAAGAGCAGTTTCCGGGAGAGAATGTCGATTGGGTTGTCGGGATGTTGAATACGAAAGATTACGCGGAAACATTGAAGATCTTGGCACCGCTTGCGAATAGTTTTACGTTTGTGGATTTTCCACATGAGCAAGCTGCGAAAGCGGAGGATTTGCAGGTGGTTTGTCCTATAGAAGCGAGTCGCGTAATTTCATATGAAGAAGTGAATTTGAAATGTTCACAAAAACACATAAAAGTAGTCGTTGGCTCTCTTTACTTATTGAGTAGTTTAATGAGACAATAGGCTTAATAGAATGAGTTTTATAGACTTATATATTTATATTAGGGTATTTAGTTTTATTCTGTATAGTAAAATATGACGAAAATAAAGGTTAATATATATTTAGAAATCAAAGAATCATTTCAGGAAGGAAGACCAATATGTTTATGCATTATGTGAAAAAAAATTCAGGAATGACTCTTGTGGAGGTTTTAGCATCTCTAGTGTTGCTATCAATTATAATAATTTCCTTCTTGGCAGTCTTTCCCACTGTTGCAAAACAAAATAAAGCTTCTGAAGAGTTTATGGATGCAACATATATTGCTCAATCTGAAATGGAATATATTATTAGCATAAAAGGACAGGAAGATGGTCTTACTGACTTAGCAAAAAAGCTTAAGGAAAGTGAAAGAGTAATAAAGAATGAAGGTAGAGTTAGTTACAAAATAGTTCCTTCGACTGCTAGAGAAATTGTATTGGAACGAGAAATTCCAGAGTTATCCTATAAAGTTGTAATTATCTTTAATAAAGATGTGACTCATCAAACTTCACATGTACTAGTAAAAGTTTCTCAATTGGACCTAGAGGAAAAGCTGAGAGCCCAGATGGAAACAATTCTATGGTGGGGGGAGAAATAATGGGGAATTCTGTCAAAGATCAAAAAGGTATAACACTGGTAGAATTATTGGCTGTTCTCGTGCTTTTGTCACTAATAGGGTTGATGATATTTGGAGTCTATCTCTCTGGTAAAAAAGAGTATGATATCCAAAAAGAAAAAACAGAACATCAGGAAAACATTCTATATGTAATGAAATATCTCACGAAAGAGATTAGAAAAGAGAATAATTTTAGAGTATTCGATGAAGATGTGCTGGAAATTAAAAAAGAGATAGGGACGGATATTTATCGACGTAAGGGTACAACATTATTTAAGAATGATGAAGTGCTTGCTGATAATATTAAAGATTTCAAAGTGGAGTCTTCTGATGGTAAAGCATTAAAAATTGAAGTGTTTAGCGATGATAAACTTAATAGGAATAAAGATGCGAAAAAGATTGAGACAACCATCGTGATTAGAAAAGGAGGGGAGTCATGAGAAACGACAAAGGATATACACTTGTTGTTGTTTTAATGGTTCTGGTTGTAATGGCTGTTTTAGGCACCTCCATAATTGGACTATCATTGAATAATTCTAAAATGACTATGGGAGAGCAGGACGATCAGTCAGTTTTCTACATTGCAGAATCTGGAGTGAACTATACACTAGCCCGAATAAATGAAATTGCTACTACCACTGCTCCTCAATTTACTAAAGTTGACGATGAAACTAAATTTTTTCAGGTGGTAAGTGAAAAAGTTCGTTTAGCAGGTATTGAGGTAGATACAGAAAATCAGCAATTTGAAGATTTATACGGAGAGATTCCCAAGATTATAAATGTTGAAATAAAAGGGGCAATTGACCGTGATATTTCGAAGTACGAAATCCGTTCTACAGGAAAAATAGGACAAAAGGTAAGAACAGTAAGTCAGATTATAACATTGAATTATGAAACACTTCCAAATATAGGCACTGGCCAAGGTGAGAATAGCGGTGATGGAAATGTAGGAACAGATACATCAACTAGTTTACCCACAATTAAAGTTCCGGACGGCACAGCTGTTTTTGTCAATGGGAAAATAAGTATAAGTGGTGGGGCTATAATAAATGGAAGTATAGGAACTAACTTAACAGATAATAAATCTATTACGCTTAGTGGTGGTCCTAAAATTTCTGGAAATATCTTTGTGCCTATTGGTTCTGAAAGAGGTGCATTAGATAAACCGAATTCGATGACCATCCCAGTACCTATTGGTATGCAAGAAACTGGAATGATGAAATTACCAGAGTTTCCGCAATACCCATCCTATAAGAAACCGTCTGATGTAACAATAGGCGACCAATATAATCGAAAAGATGTTATCAAAGATGGTGGCGTCTACGCAGACAATTATGTCTCAAATAACTATGCGTTAAACATCGATGATAACATGTATTTAACTACTATTAAGATTGCTGAAAATAACACGCTGAAAATTAATGTAGGAGATAAAGATAGGGTCATTGTTGTGGACCATCTAGATATCCTTCAAGGGAAAATAGAGATCATAGGTACAGGTAAACTTACATTAATGGTAAAAGATAAAATCAATGTAAAAGGATCTATTGGAAACAGCGGCTCTGCCGATCAATTAGGTATATTCTTCGAGGGCTCAACTACCAAGGAATCTAAAAAAGTAAAATTCGATAATGAAACTCAGATTAGTGGTTCATTTTATGCGAAGGATGCAGACATCGAGTTGACAGGCGGTGGTGGAATTAAAGGAAATATTTTAACGGGTGGAAAAGAGGTAAAGATAAGTGGAGGGGTTAAAGCAGATCCAACATTAATCCTAGCACCGAATGCCGCTGTTAATATATCAGGTGGAGGTAACATAAGTGGTGCGATTTATGCAGATTCATTTACCGCTAATGGAGGAGCTAGTGTGACTTTCAAGCAGCCGATTATAAGTGCGGTTCCAATTGGTCCCGGAACAAATAAGCCCGATCCGGTAGTTCCTGACAATACTATAATCACACCACCGCATATTACTAAAGGCGAATTCAAAGAAATTTAGCAATATATTTTATTGATAAAGGAAGGTGCCCAATGCAATCAAAACTATACAAAACCAGCCTAGCCTTAGGCGTTCTACTACTGGTCATCTCCGCAGTATTCGCCCAACAAGCCTACGCAGGCGACGGCTTCTTCTCGAGTTTTAAAAAGTTCAGCAAGCACACATATGCAGGGCCGTTTGACATATCAAAGCATAATCGTAAAGATGCAAAAGAAAAGCTTATAAATAATTTTGCAGAGCTTGAACAAACTTTATCAGTACAACTAATCGTACAAGATCTTCAAGTAGATGTTCCAGCAGAAATAGTAAGTTTTGATCCGGATGCAACACTAAACCAAGCGAAAAGTGGAGATGATAATTCATTAGTCGCGAGTGTTTCCCGTGAAGGTCTTCGCACGGTGATGAAGCAGAGTTTTAATTCGCTTACATTCAGTGAAGCCGAAGTGGAGACGATTGCTGCACAAATAGAAGTTCAGCTACGGAGTGGTATTATGCCACAACAAGTATATGTAGCCAACTATATTCCTGAGTTATATGAGCAGAATCAAGTGATTGCTTCAGCAACATATGAAGTGGATGAACTAGCAAAAGGTCTGCGTTTATTAATGGATGACTTGGATGGGTTGGAGATTCAGCCGAATTCCTCGTTTTCATTCCGTGAATATCTAGAAGGGAAAGAGTCTGCTAGTGCGACAGATTTACAAATGACGATTATGGCGTCTCTTCTATATAAAGCGGCGCTGCAAACGAATTGGATCATGGATGAACGAAACATTTCTACTGAATTGCCATCAGGCGTTGAACCAGGATTCGAAGCGGCGATTAATCGTAAGCTCGATTTGGATCTCCTTTTCACGAACCCTAATCAAACAGTCTTCACGATTCGTACGGATTGGACAGGCTCACAATTGGAGCTGTCAATTGAAGGTCTGCCATTTGTGCATAGCTACGATACTGAAGTGGAGAAAATTACAAAGTATGACCCTAAAACGGTTGTCCGTTATAGCGCTTTTGTAAATGCGGGTGCGATTGAAGTAGTGGATAAAGGTAAGAAAGGCATGGAAGTTGCGGTTAAACGTAATGTTATGCTGAATGGTTCATTGGAAGAGATTGAAGATGTATCGGTTGATTTCTATGCGCCGCAACCAATTATTGAACGCCATAGTTTAGAAAGAGTAGTAGAGAAAGTTCCTGATAGTAATGTGGAAAGTAATTCTGGCAATACCGATGGAAACACTTCAGGTAATGGGTCGACTGATAATCCGTCTAATTCATCTAACGGAAATGGCTCCACTTCTCCAAATGGTGGCGGATCAGGTAGCGATGGTGACTTGGGATCGGGGAGCAAAGGCTCAGGATCATCTACTGGAAGCGGATCAAGCAACAGTGATTCATCTGGCTCTGGATCATCTAACGGAAGTGATGCAAGTAACTCGAATGGTTCCGGCACCAAAGATGATGTGAAATATGATTACGATAAAGGTGGCAATCTGATTAAAGTCGACAAGAATGGTAATCCAATCGATTGATAAAGGGGGATTCAGATGGCGACAACTAGAAAACGTCTTGGAGATTTATTAATAGAGTCTGGTTTGCTATCGGACGAACAGTTAATGAGTACGTTGAAAGAAAAGTCTCGGGATGAGCGACTTGGTGATGCGTTATTGCAGCGTGGGTATATTACGGAGCAGCAATTAATTGAAGTGTTGGAGTTTCAGCTCGGAATTCCTCACGTCAACTTGTTCCGATATCCGTTTGATCCGAAGTTGTTTAATATTGTACCTAAAGGTTTAGCGCAGCAAAAAATGATTGTTCCGTTAAAAAAAGATGGAGATAAATTATTTGTCGCGATGGCGGACCCAATGGATTACAATACGATTGAAGATTTACGACTTTCCACAGGATTTCATATAGAAACAGCGATTGCGTCAAAAGATGATATAACACGAACGATCACTCGATATTATGATGATGAATTATTTGATGACTTGTTTTTTGAAGAACCAGAAACTACGGCAAGTCAGTTGGAGCAACAAGATGATATCGTAGATAATGATTCTCCTGTTGTGCGTCTAGTGAACCAGATTATTTCTAGTGCGGTGTCTATGAAGTCCAGTGATATTCATATTGATCCTCAAGAACATCAAGTCATCATCCGTTTTAGAATTGACGGGAAGTTGCAGACGGAACGAGTTTTACCAAAGCATATGCAGTCGATGTTGCTTGCGCGGATTAAAATTATGGGAAATTTGAACATTACCGAATCACGCATGCCCCAGGATGGTCGGATTAAAGTAATGATTGATTTCCGTCCGATTGATTTGCGGTTATCGACTTTGCCGACAGTTTTCGGTGAGAAAGTCGTTATGCGTATTTTGGACTTGAGCAGTTCGTTAAACGACATGACAAAGCTTGGTTTTGGGTCAACGAATCTAGAGCGTTTTCTTGAAGAAATAGAGAAGCCAAATGGTATCGTTCTGATATCTGGTCCAACGGGTTCAGGTAAATCTTCTACGTTATATGCGGCTTTGAATCGATTAAATAGCGAAGAAGTAAATATTATTACGATTGAAGATCCCGTAGAATATCAGCTAGAGGGTATTAATCAAATTCAAGTGAATTCTAACGTGGGATTGACATTTGCGACAGGGTTACGGTCGATATTGCGACAAGATCCTGACGTAGTAATGGTCGGAGAAATTCGGGATAAAGAGACGGTGGAAATCGCGATACGTGCTTCATTGACAGGACACTTGGTTTTAAGCACAATCCACACGAATGACTCGGTTGCCTCTATATCACGATTGCTTGATATGGGTGTGGAACCTTTCCTTTTGACTGCTTCTTTGAATGCGATTGTAGCTCAACGATTGGTTCGACGTGTTTGTCGAGATTGTGGTACTACTCAGCCGGCTACTGATCGTGAAAAAGAAATTTTTGCTAGACGTGGGATAACGATAGAAACGATCCATCGTGGTACAGGTTGTTCTGCGTGTAATATGACTGGTTATCGAGGACGTATTGCAATACATGAAGTTTTGATTATAAATGCGGAATTGCGTGATGCCATTAATAGCGGCGCAGCACCTACAGTATTTCGTGATATTGCAGAGAGAAGTGAAACGATATTCCTGATAGATGATGGTTTGGAAAAAGTGAAGCAAGGCATTACAACTACTGAAGAAGTGTTGAGAGTAGCCTTGTTAGATTAGGAGTGTTTGCTGTGACGGAAAGAATTGATCAATTACTAACTGAGGCCTTTAAAATTAAAGCATCCGATATTCACTTAACTATAGGCGTGCCGCCAGTTTTCCGAGTACATGGTGACTTAAAACGTTTTGGTGAAACCGTTATGACTGAAGAAGACACAAAAGAAATTGCCTATCAGACGATTCCAGAAAAGATGATTCCTGCTTTTAAAGAAGCTGGACAGATTGACTATTCTTATGAAATCGCTGGCGTTTCACGTTTCCGTGTCAACGCATTCCAACAACGCGGTGCGATTTCATTGGCTTTCCGGACGATTCCTACAAAGATTCCGACGATCGATGATTTGAATATGCCGGGAACGTTGAAGAGTTTGTCTGATACGGCACAAGGATTAATCTTAGTAACAGGACCAACAGGTTCAGGTAAGTCCACGACACTTGCTGCGATGATTCGTTATATGAATGAAACAATGCGTAAGCATATTATTACATTGGAAGATCCGATTGAGTATATGCATGCGCACGGTTCTTCTATTATTGATCAGCGTGAAGTCGGTTTCGATACGCTGTCGTTTGCGGACGGTTTACGTGCTGCTTTGCGTCAAGATCCGGACGTTATTCTAGTTGGTGAGATGCGTGATTTGGAGACAATCTCTACGGCCATTACTGCTGCGGAAACCGGCCACTTAGTTCTTGCGACTTTACACACATGGAGTGCTGCTTCGACGATTGATAGAATCATAGACGTATTTCCTCATGGTCAACAGGCGCAAATTCGTGTGCAATTGGCGGGCGTTTTGAAGGCAGTCGTTTCTCAGCGTTTATTCCAAACGATGGATAAGCAAGGAAGACGTGCGGCAACGGAGATTATGATTAATAATCCTGCTGTGTCAAACTTGATACGATCTGAGAAGATTCACCAGATTCCGAACGTCATTCAGACAAGTCGTGCGCAAGGGATGCATATGATGGATCACTCCGTAAAGAATTTGATGGATCAGCGAATCATTTCGTATGAAGCAGCATTGCCGTTTTTGCAAGGGGATGATTAATAGTGGCTCGTTTTACATATGAAGGGCGAGATGCTAAAGCGATTCGCCGTGGTACGGTAACCGCTACGAATAAACGCGATGCGGCAATCAAACTTAAAGGGCAAGGAATTCGTGTGGTAAGTCTTGTGGAACAGAAAGAGACAGTCTTGACGAAGGATATAACTATTGGAAGTCCTGTAAAGCGTGATCAATTGATCATGTTTTTGCGACAGTTCTCAACGCTTCTTCAAGCGGGGGTTACGATTGTGGATGCGGTGAGGATTTTATCTAAGCAGGTGGAGCAGGCTTCATTCCGAAAGATTTTGACCTCAGTTCAGGAAGATTTGCGCACAGGTACAGCTTTATCGGTCGCATTTGGGAAGCATCCTAAAGTTTTTGAGCCGTTGATTTTGAATATGGTGGCTGCGGGAGAAGTTTCAGGAACAGTGGATGAATCATTGGATCAATTAGCGGAGCATTTCGAGAAAGCGTATCGTACGAGACAGAAAGTTACGTCTGCGATGGCATATCCAGTTGTAGTAGGCATTATAGCGATTGCTGTAGTCATTTTTCTTTTATGGTTCGTCGTACCGATGTTCGTAGATATGTTTGATAGCATAGGTGGACAATTACCTTGGCTAACTCGCGCTGTTATGGCGGCTAGTGAATGGATTGAAAACTACTGGTACTTGTTAATTCTAATTGTTTCAGCTTTAGTTGTTGGTTATGTACTGTTTAGAAGCAATCCAAAGGGGAAATATATTCTTGATACCATTTTGTTGAAACTACCTATATTCGGCAGCATCGCTCAAAAGTCTTCACTTGCTATGATGACTCGTACATTAAGTTCAATGTTTTCAAGCTCAGTACCGATTTTACAGGCACTAACTATGACGGAAAGAGTTGTAGGTAATGAAGTCATTTCAAAAGTAATTGGTGAGTCTAGAGTATCAATGGAACGTGGCGGATCTTTAACTGAACCTATGTTGAACCACTGGGCATTCCCGCCGTTAATACCTCATATGATTGCGATTGGAGAAGAGACTGGTTCTTTGGACTCTATGTTAGCAAAAGTTGCTGATTTTTATGAGAAAGAAGTAGAGGCTGCTACGGACCGTTTGAAAGCTTTAATAGAGCCTTTAATGATTGTCTTCCTAGCGGCAATAGTTGGGACTATAGTTTTGGCAATCATGTTGCCGATGTTTAGTATGTTTGAACAGATAGATAGTTTGTAACAGAAATAACAAATGTGATGTATTATTTTTATTTATTTCAATAAAACTAGTGTTATTTTCCTAATACCTCTGATATACTATATTCATAGAGTAAGAAAAAACAAGAGGAGGAAATTATATGAAAAAGTTCTTGCAAAAGAAATTAAATCAAAAAGGTTTGACGCTTGTCGAGTTACTAGCAGTTATTGTTATTTTAGGAATTATTGCTGCGATTGCGGTGCCGGCTATTGGGAATATTATTACGAATTCGAAGGTAAGTGCTTTGAAGGCTGATGGGCAAAATGCTCTATCTGCTGCTAATATTTATTTTGCTGAAACGACTACTGCTACAGCTAACACAGTTACAACAACTGTATTAAAAGATGAAGGTTACTTAGAGGATGCAGGAGGCTTTAAAGATTCTGATGCAACTATAACCAAAGGGACTGGAGAAGTTACAACTACAACTATAAATGGTACTTCTACAAACGGTAATGTATCTGTGAAATTCGAGGAAGCTTCAGCTGCAGATATTAATGCAGCTAATAATAAAACTGGTGGCACCAATGTTGTCGTCAGTCGCTAATATGTAAATATATAGTAAGCCGAAACTATTATTAGACTCTGCAGAGATTATTCTCTTCAGAGTCTTTTTTGAAATATAGGCATTCGTATGTGTAAAAATCCAATTGAAGTATATATACAATTAATTTAGTTGTGAAAGAAATGCTAATGTATTTAAACAATTTTCAATAATTATGTGATGTTACTCGTAGAACTACTTGAAGTGATATTGGCTTTTGGTATTATTGCAGCAATCGCTATTCTCTCCATTTCCGACATTACGGAAAACGCTAGTGTTAAATGTAAGAGAACTAATGCTGTGTTATTAATTAACATCCAAACTTACTTTTCATGGAAATTATCTTGATTTATCTACAAATCTTGTTGGAATGGCAATGTTAATAAATCGTAGTTAACTTCAAGATATGAATTTAGGTAATGACATATTTAGGCTTGTCGAAGAAAAATTATCCTCGATCTGTAGTAAAGAGATTACGATGAAAAATTAAGTAGAACCTTCGTAAAGCAATATTCGAAATAATTAAGTACAGTAGAAAATCTACAAAAGTATGAATGGAAGGATGTGGTGATTTACCCGCGGTATCAGGTAATTCACTACAGTGCCTTATATTTCGTCAGCTTTCCCTACCAATCTTTCTTTCTCCCACCACATTTGCTATACTTACCATAACTAGTTCACTAGGAAAAAATCACCAAACACCTTGAGTTCTCTCGTCTGGAAGGAGTTCGTCCATGTCTATATTATCTAATTTAAAACGCCCGCTTTCCAAACTCGCTATGCCAACATTCAGCCGTAAAAAACGTGTTTATTCATTAACTCTTGACGATGACGCGATTCGGTACGTACGAATAAAGTCCTTGGATCCGATCGTACTAGACACCGCAAAAGAGATGTTGCTACCTGAATATGTCATCCAAGAAGGCCGAATAGCCGAAGAGGATATGCTGCGGGATGTCTTATTGGAGGTTGTGAAAGACTGGAATCTTGCGAAGCGTGACGTGGCGTTTCTCGCGCCCGATACATATGTCATCATCCGACGTGTTGCGTACCCGGACACGGTGGAGGATGAAGAGCTGAAAAGCCATTTCTTTATCGAGATTGGCTCGACGATTTATTTGCCGTTTGATGATCCGGTATTTGATGTCGTTCCGTATACAGCGAATAACGCGCAGAATGAAGCGATTTTGATTGCGTCGAAGGAAAGTATTATGCATACATATGAAGAAGTGCTGAAGTCCGTAAAGTTGGAGCCGGTTGTGGCGGACATTGCGCCACTATCCCTGTATCGTCTGGCACATCATGTGCATCAATTTGAGGGGACGGAACATATTCTCCTTGCTGATTTGCGAGGTCGAAGTTTGACTGTGTCTATTTTCTATTCTCATTATCCTTTGTTCATTCGCTCGATGGAACTTGAGTTGCCACTCAGCATGTCGACGGGTGAAGAGCTGGAACAGCAGGTTGAGCCACTTACGATCGTCATGGAGCTCGAGAAACTGGCGAATTTCTATCGCTTTAATTTGGCGGAGAATGATTCGGCTATTACCCATCTAGTATGGAATGGAACCTATACACAACAAGAGGAATTATTGCAGACGGTCCGAGAACGTTTAGCGATCGAAGCGCTTCCCTTGGTGAAAGAGCCGATTAGTTGTGTAGACGGAACCGCGATAACTGCGGATTTCCACCGAGTTATTGGTCTCGCGCTGAAGGAAGAGGTGTAATACGTGTATGTTAGTTGATATAAATCTACTTCCGGAGAAAATCCGGGAGAAGACTACTTTTCTTTGGATCGCGATTGCCATCCTCTTAGTCGCTTTCATTAGTTGGGCCGTGCTGTATTTCTTCGCTCAAAAAAATGACGATGAAGCTCAAAAGTTACAGCAGTCTACATATGAAATACAGAAACAACAAGAAAATATAACGTCCCAAATGCGTTTGTCTGCATTCGGTCAGGAAAAAGAACAGTTAGCTGCGACGGTGGAGTTTCTTAAGGGGCATCAATATAAAACGCAACCTCTTATAGAAGATCTTTCAAAAGCGTTGCCTGATCGAGGATTCTTCCAGGAGTTGACTTTCGCTGCACCGAACGAAGTGACGTTGAAGGTACAGTTTGATGATTTGATGGAGCCTGCGCTCTATTTAACTCGAATGAAAGCTTCGGCGTTAGTAATTGATGCGACGTTTGAAGGAATTGAGACGGAAAAACTGAACATGGATGAGCGAGAGAATGTTTTGCCTAGATATTTCGCTACATATTTTATTCAGTTTGTTGATGAGCGAGCGTTGCCAGGTACAGATGCAGATGTAGACCCAAATGCGATTGAAGAGCCGCTAGAGGAAGCCCCACCTGCTGAAGAGCAACCTGCACCTGAAGAACCACAACCTCCTGTAGATGCGAATACGGAAGGAGGCGATACGCTTGAATAAGTATCTATCTAAACGTCAGATGGAGATCGGATTGGTCGTATTGGCCTCGATTTTCCTTATTTCACTCGTCTACTACACGGTGACGAACGTCTACTTGCCGGCGAAAGAAACGAAGGATCAGATGGCGGCTCAATTTGCTTCGGAACGTGATGTGTTGTTTTCATTACAAAAGCAATTGGCGAATAAAGATCCGAATGAAACGGTAACGTCTGCGCCACTTCAAAAAGTCGTGCCAGTTGTACCGCTTGAAGATGCATTACTCATTCGTCTGGAGAAGGCGGAAGTGAAATCCAATAGTCGAATAGAAGAAATTAATTTTTCGAAAGAAGTATTCGATATCGAACTATTGCCTGAAAATGTACAAAATCTCGAAACGGTATTGATGGAAGTGACGCTCGCTGCGGATACGTACAAGCAAGTGGATACGTTCATTTATGAGATAGAAGAAATGATTCGGATTATGAATGTAGAGACAATCCAGTTTGAAGCGACTGCCGAGAAAACGGAAGAGGAATCGGATATTGGTGAAATGAAAGTCGTGATTTCATTTAATGCGTACTTCCGTCCGGATCTTGTCAACTTGCAAAATGAGGCGCCGAAAGTAGATGCGCCGCCACCTGCATCGAAATTCGATCCGACGACGATCAATAAAATGACAGGTACCGAGAAAGCGGAGTAAGGAGGCAATTCATGGAATGGCTCTATAGTATATTTTTCTTCCTTTACGGTATTACGTTCGGCTCGTTTTTTAACGTTGTCGGCATGCGTGTACCGCTGAAGGAGTCCGTCGTGTCGCCACCTTCTCACTGTACGACGTGTGATCGGAATTTGACGGCGGTTGATCTAGTGCCGGTTTTCTCTTACGTGTTCTTGCGTGGCAAGTGCCGTGGGTGTAAAGAGAAGATCAGTGCACTTTATCCCACGATGGAGTTGATCACAGGTGTATTGTTCGTTTGTGCGTACTTGCACTTCGGATTTCAGTGGGAGCTTGTTGTAGCATTACTGTTTATTTCGATGTTGGTTATTTTAACAGTATCCGACCTGAAGTATATGTTGATTCCAAATAAAATCTTGTTGCCGTTTGGTATCGCGATTTTCATCTTGCGCTTCATCAGTCCGCTGACGCCATGGTGGGATAGCTTGCTTGGGGCGGCAGTTGGGTTTGGTCTGTTGCTGTTAATTGCGATCGTGTCGAACGGCGGGATGGGCGGTGGCGACATTAAGTTGTTTTTCGTTATCGGCTTAGTGCTCGGGACGATGCAGACGTTAGTTACGCTGTTTCTTGCTTCATTGATTGGCGCGATTGTCGGACTGATCTTTTTGAAAAAGACGAAGCAAGGACGTAAGACGCCTGTGCCTTTTGGTCCTTCAATTGCGGTCGCTGCACTCATTGCCTATTTCTACGGCGCGCAGCTTGTCAGTTGGTATACAGGTTTGTTGAACTAAATCGGTAAATGTTTATGGACGAGACGACAACAGTCTCGTCTTTTTTTACGTTCATTTTGGTAAGGTGGAAGAAAACTAGTGGAGTGATGGAATGAATTTCCGCAGGACGTATTCAAAGAACATTGTGATTCGGGCGTTAGTGCAAGGAGTGGCGATCGGCTTGGTCGCGGTGCTAGTGATCGGGCTAACGATATCGACTACGGGAGGGAAAGAGGATAAGGCGAGTGAAACGATGGCGACGACTGGGCCGAAGACAGAGGAGAAGGGAGGGGCAGTTGAGGGTGGAGATACGATGTTCGTCAAGCAGCATGGCGTGTTTTCTAGCCAGGAAGCGGCGACGGATTTCGTGGCCGAGAATCCGAGTCTCGCTAGTACGGCTGTCGTGTCAGCAGGCGGACAGTTCTATGTTTGGGGAGCGGTATGGCTGAATGAGAGCGATGTCCTGTTGAAGGAAGGTGAAGATGCGTTTAAGAAGAGAATCACTGTCGTACCGGGCGCTTGCAAGTCTGCAGATGCCGGTGAGGTGAGAAAAGCGCTGCTAGCCGAAGATCTATCGAAAATTGAATTGTCTAAGGATGGTAAAGATGCGAAGAAAGGTGGAGACTTTGCGAAGAAAGTGACCGCCATCACTGCGTTTACAAAGGATTCCTCTGTCGCGAGACTGCATCTGTTGGCACACTATTCGGACCAAGACCCATGCTTCAAAATTCAATTTTGACCCAATATACGGGGGAAGAATTGAATTTTGCCCTTTTTTCAAATCGTGTAGAATAGCGTACACTATGAAAAAGGAGGTTGTTCCAATGAAATTTATTAGTTTAAAACCTATCGTGCTCGCATCTTCTTCGCCGAGACGTAAAGAACTATTGCAGCTAGCAGGAATTAATTTTTCGGTGAGACCGAGTGATGTGGATGAGGATGTGCCGTTTACACCCGAAGAGCCATATGAGTATGCGGTTCGTTTATCGGAGCGAAAGGCGCTTGCGGTATTTGAATCAGAAGAAGAGATCGTCATTGCGGCAGATACGATTGTAGTGAAAGACGGTAGAGTATTCCCGAAACCCGAAGATGACGCGCAGGCTATTGACTTCTTAATGGAGCTGTCTGGAGAGTTGCATGAAGTGATTACGGGCGTAACGATTCTGGCTAACGGTAAGACGATTCAGTTTGCTGGTTTGTCTCAAGTGAAGTTTAGGAAACTGGATGAAGAGCTCGTTTCCGCTTATGTGAAATCAGGGGATGCTTCAGATAAAGCGGGCGCGTACGGCATCCAAACGCAAGGAATGCTGTTTGTGGAAAATATGGTAGGTGATTATCAAAACATCGTAGGGTTGCCGGTCAGTGATCTGGTCAACCGTATGCGTCAAGAAGGGTTGCTGATTTTAGAAGGCGGTGGCGCGTGATGCCTCTTGATCTGGCACCGCAAATGATGATCCGCGATGTGCATATCGCTGACAGGCCCCGTGAGCGTTTGATACGAGAAGGGGCGAGCAGTTTATCCAATCAGGAATTGATGGCGATCCTGCTGCGCACAGGTTCACGCTCAGAGTCTGTTCTCGTACTCGCCAACCGTGTGTTGTCTACGATTGACCGTTTGCAAGATTTGAAAGAGCTGACGGTGGATGAGATGACGAAGATTAAAGGGATTGGTGAAGCGAAGGCGGTGCAGTTACTAGCTGCAGCAGAACTCGGCAAGCGATTGTATCGGACTGCACCGCATGAACGGTATAAGATCCGTTCACCTGAAGATGCCGCGAATTATTTGATGACGGATATGTCGTCGTTAAATCAAGAACACTTTGTTGTGTTATTTTTAAATGTCAAAAATGAAGTGCTACATAAGCAGACGATTTTCATTGGTAGTTTGAATTCTTCCATAGTACACCCACGCGAAGTGTTCCGCGAAGCCTTCAAACGTTCGGCTGCATCGATGATTATTTCACATAATCATCCGAGCGGTGACACGACGCCTTCAAGAGAAGATATCGAAGTGACAAAGCGTCTGATGGAAGCGGGTCAGATCATGGGGGTGGATGTGCTCGATCATATCATCATCGGTGATCAGAAATTCATCAGTTTAAAAGACAAAGGTTACATATAAAAACATGAATTTTGTCGCGAAAAAGTGGAGAGACTGGGAAATCAGTCTCTTTTTCGATGTTTTTTGCAAACTGGCCGGGTGACACTGTAAATTAAGTTACCTTTCCGTTATAATGTGGTGTATGCTTTTAAGAATACCGATGAAGGTTTGATAGAAAGGGAGAATTGACTTGTTTGGTTTCAGATCAAGAAACGTAGGAATTGACTTGGGGACAGCCAATACTCTAGTTTTCATTAAGGATAAAGGTATTGTGCTAAGGGAGCCTTCTGTTGTAGCGAAGAATACAACGACGGGTGAAATCGTTGCGGTAGGCAGTGAAGCCCATGCCATGATCGGACGTACGCCGAGTTCAGTTGTGGCCATTCGCCCGATGCGAGAAGGAGTTATTGCAGATTTTGAAACAACAACTGCTATGATTCGACATTATTTAAAAGAAGCACTAAAATCAGCAGGAACTTCATGGACGAAGCCGACTGTCATGGTTTGTGTGCCCTATGGTATTACATCTGTGGAGCAACGCGCAGTGATCGATGCTGCACGTCAAGCGGGTGCGAAAGAAGCATATACGATTGAAGAACCTTTTGCGGCTGCGATCGGTGCAGATTTACCAGTATGGGAACCAACCGGCAGTATGGTCGTCGATATAGGTGGAGGTACGACGGAAGTGGCCATCATTTCTCTAGGTGGCATTGTAACAAGTACTTCGATCCGTGTAGGCGGAGATTCTATGGATACGGCTATCATAACGTATATCCGTAAAGAATATAAATTGATGATCGGTGAACGTACGGCTGAAAACATCAAGATGCAAATTGGTTCGGCGTTTGATTTGGATAAGACGGAAAAGATGGATATCCACGGACGCGACTTATTGACGGGTCTGCCGAAAACGATGGAAATTAATTCGCAGGAAATTACGAAAGCATTGAGAGAACCGATGGATTTGATAATTGAAGGTATGAGAAAAACGCTTGAGCAGACACCACCTGAACTGGCGTCAGACGTCATGGAGCGTGGAATTGTCTTAACTGGTGGCGGTTCATTACTTCGTAACCTCGATAAAGCTATTTCTGAGGAAACAAAAATGCCTGCATTTGTAGCAGGAGATACACTTGACTGTGTAGTAATTGGAACGGGTAAGGCTTTGGATAACTTAGAACTCATTAAGAAAATTCAATCATAATATTAATTGGAGGAGATGTAGGCAATGCCGCGTTTTTTTTCCAATAAACGATTAATCATTTTATTAGTAGGAGTAATCGTCCTTGTGGCATTAATTGCATTTTCACTTCGCGACCGAAATCATGCAAATGTTCCGGAACAAGCAGTGAAGGATGTCGTAGGTTTTGGGCAGTCGCTTGTTACGAAACCAGCCCATTTTGTGACGGGACTTATTGAAAATATTGATACGATGCTTAATACATACGAAGAAAACAAACGATTAAAAAAGCGTCTGGAAACGTATGCCGCCATGCAAGCGGAGTTAGTGGATGTCAAAGCGAATAATGTGAAGCTGCGGGGAATCATTGATAAACAAGAGGATCTGCGCGCATTTGAGCCAATTCAGTCCACAGTGATTTCACGCAATCCTGATCAATGGGAAGAGAAAATCATCATCGACAAAGGAACAACGGCTGGAGTGGACGTCAATATGGCGGTCATGACGGCACAAGGCTTGATTGGGAAGGTCATTTTGTCCACTCCATTTACATCCACAGTCGAATTAATCTCGACGGAAAATAGCGATTTCCGTGTGGCAGCAATGGTAGTTGGCGAAGAAGAAATGTTCGGTTTGATCGAAGGATACGATCGAACTTCCGGACAATTGATCATGAAGCGTCTAGATTCAAGCTTCAATGTAAAAAAAGGAATGCAAGTGATATCTTCAGGTCTCGGAGGAATCTTCCCTAAAGGTATTTTAATAGGGGAAGTAACCGAAGTTTCGACGGATGACTATGGTTTGACAAAACTAGCGTATATAAAACCAGCAGCTACTTTCTCACAACTAGATCACGTGATGATTGCGAAGCGAACCATGACAGTGGTTGACGGAACCGACGGAGGCAACTCCGCAGATGCAGAAGGGGACGATGAGTCATGATCCGATTCATCATTCCTTTAATTGCTATCCTGCTATTTTTCCTGGAACCCATTTTCAGTCTGTTTTCACCAATTGAAATTAACAGCGAGTTATACATCACGGTGCCTAGGTTCCTAATGGTCTATTTAATTTTCATTGCGACGTATTATAATAGCAAGCGAGCGATTATTTACGGATTTGTCCTCGGACTGTTGTATGATATGTATCATATTGATATTATTGGATTATACACATTCATGTATCCGCTGATTTGTTACGTTGCGGCGTTAGTAATTCGACAAATTGAGCGTCATACCGTGACGGTTATGGTATTATCAGTAGTAATGATTGTGTTACTGGAATTGTTGTCGTACTTTTTTGCTAGTGTGATTGCGTTAACGTCTATTGATTTCGGCGAATTCTTCACGAGTCGACTCATTCCGACAATGATTGCGAATTCATTATTTATCGTGATGTTCGGCTATATGTTCAAACAGATTACAGAGAAAAGATTTTTTCAAAAACAAGCAGGTTTTTAAGTATTGTGAGGTGATGTAGGTGACGAAATCACAGTTGATAACGATAAAAGGAACAAAAGACGGCTTAGTATTACGATTAGATGACCATTGCGCATTTACCGAATTGCTAGGTGAGTTGAAAGAAAAAGTGCAGAGCAGCGTACTTGAAGGTGTGTCTGAAGTACAGTTGCATCTAGGACATCGTTATTGTGACGAGAAAGACATGAACAAGATTCAATCGGTCATTCATACTTCCCCTCATTTGCGAGTTTCGAAGGTACATAGTGACGTCATTTCGTTAAAAGAGTGTGAGAGAAAGTTGATCGAGAAGCAGTCCGAAACCTATATAGGAATCGTTCGATCGGGTCAGGTCGTAAAAGCTGATGGCGATTTGGTCATTATCGGTGACGTGAATCAGAGTGCACAAGTCATTGCAGGCGGCAGTATATATGTACTGGGCCGTGTCAAAGGCATTGCGCATGCGGGAGCACAAGGCAATAAAGATGCAGTCATTGCTGCATCTTGGCTGGAAGCAACGCATCTGAAAATTGCGGATAAGATCGAGATCATGACCGACGAATTGACGATTCTTTCTGAGCAACCTGAAATGGAATGTGCGTATCTTCAAAAGAATGGGCAGATTGCGATAGACCGTCTTCAGGAGCTCCGATATTTACGTCCGGACCTTGCTACATTTAAGGGAGGTATATAATTTGGGAGAAGCAATTGTCATTACTTCTGGTAAAGGTGGCGTTGGAAAAACAACAACGTCAGCCAATCTTGGTACCGCTCTTGCGTTACAAGGGAAAAAAGTGTGTTTAGTGGATACAGATATTGGTCTGCGTAACTTGGACGTAATTCTAGGCTTAGAAAACCGGATTATTTATGATTTGGTCGATGTAGTGGAAGAGCGTTGTAAAGTTCATCAGGCCCTTGTGAAAGATAAGCGTTTCGAGGACCGATTGTTCTTGCTGCCAGCAGCTCAGACGACTGATAAGAGTGCTGTGAATCCGGAACAGATGAAAAAGCTTGTTTTAGAATTAAAGCAAGATTATGATTATGTCTTGATTGATTGCCCTGCAGGAATTGAGCAAGGCTTTAAAAACGCGATTTCTGGTGCGGACCGCGCGATTGTCGTGACGACTCCAGAAATTTCTGCTGTGCGTGACGCGGACCGTATTATTGGACTGCTTGAAGCAGAAGAAGGACTGGAGCCGCCGAAATTGATCATCAACCGCATTAGAAGCGGTATGATGGAAAGCGGTGAAACATTGGATGTCAATGAAATTACGACACATTTGTCGATTGATTTATTAGGTATCGTAATGGATGATCAAAACGTTATATCTGCTTCAAATAAAGGCGAACCTGTCGTGATGGATCCGACAAACCCTGCTGCAATTGGTTATCGCAATATTGCACGACGAATCTTAGGTGAGTCTGTGCCATTGATGACGATGGAGAAAAGCAAAGCAGGATTCTTCGGCAAGATCAAGAACATGTTCAGCAAATAATACAAACTTAAATCTCAGTGCCTTTTATGGTACTGAGTTTTTTTCATTCGTCATTTAATTCCCCCTCTTTTCATACACTGCAGGTAAGGGAGGGGACGTGATGAAATGGAAAACAAAATGGATCATCGCTATTGTGCTGATGGTATCTGTTGTTGGTTTATCAAAACTGGAACAACGCCAGTTAGTCAATATACCGATTACGCAATATGTAACGACAGGGAAAGATTTTGTGGTGATGAAAAAGTGGGTGTCTTCCTGGATGGCAGAAGATGAAGTCATCACGGTGTCCGGGAATTCCGTATTTAATCCGTTTGAGACGTACGAATCGTTCCAGCCCTATCAAGATGGTGCTATTATCTCGTATACTCAACCGATGTCGATTACTTCACAAGGAAGCGGGCTAGTCGTCTTTACAGGCTATACAAGACAGTCAGGGAAGACGGTGACTGTTCAGTACGATAACGGTGATGAGGTAACGTATGGATTCGTAGGCTCGTTCTCGACGCTTCCATACACGGCTGTAAGGCTTGGGGATGAGATTGCGATGATGGACGAGGAAGCAGTGTATATCCGCGTGAAACGCAATGGGATACCGCTAGAGCCTACTGTGCTGGCAACGTATATGTCAGGCGGTCAGCAATGAAGTATCGTATTCATCCGGTATTGTTGCCGATCTTTTTATTTTTCATGATCGTCGGTGGTGTGTCATTGTACGCGATGCTCTTATTCTCTTTACTTTTTCATGAACTAGGACACGTATTGGCCGCTCGACACGTCGGGATGAAAATTAGGAGTTGTACAATTTTACCGTATGGAGGGGAATTGCAATTTGTTAATCGGCAGCTGGCAAGTAAACAGCAACGGCTGATCGTGGCGCTCGGGGGACCTGTCGCGACAGCCGTTTTGTTAGTACTTGGCATGTGCTTGACATTCCCGGGTGATGCGCAGTTTGTAAAGATTCAACTGATCTTGTTGAGTGTCAATTTATTACCGATTCTACCTCTTGACGGTGGACAAGTGGTGTCTGTTTTGCTGGAGAGGGAGGCGACGAAATACACTACGCGCTCGAACTTCTTACTGTATTCCATCATCGTGTCTGCATCGCTTTGTGCATTTTTCACTGCGTATTTGCCGGATAGTTTGCCACTCGTCATTATTACATCATTTTTAGCAGTGCAGAACATTATTTCCTATCGTTTTAGAAGGTACGAGCGTGTCTTTGAACAGCTCACTAAAAAAGAAACTTCCTTCTTTTAAAAGATTATAGGAATAATGCTTGACCTGCTCTTTTCTATGTGATAATATTTTACTGTTATTGATTGTAGCACCCGTGCTACAACCGCACTAAACAGGTTCAAGTATTCGTAGGTTGAATCACCTGTCAAGGCGAGTCTGTATAATTAGAGGAGGTGCAAGTATGTACGCAATTATTGAAACTGGTGGAAAACAAATCAAAGTTGAAGCAGGCCAAGAGATCTTCATTGAGAAGGTTGCTGGTGAAGCGGATGAAGTGGTAACTTTTGACAAGGTGCTAATGGTGGGCGGAGATGACGTTAAAGTCGGTGCTCCATTCGTAGAAGGCGCAACTGTAACAGGTAAGGTTGTCAAGCAAGGCCGCGCAAAGAAAATTGTTGTTTTCAAATATAAGGCAAAGAAAAACTACCGTAAAAAACAAGGACACCGTCAGCCATACACGAAAATCGTTATTGACGGAATCAATCTATAATCCGGCATGATACATGTCAGAATTATGAAAGAGCCTTCTGGGCGCATCTCAGTTTTTGAGATGGATGGTCATGCAAACTTTGCTGAACACGGACAAGATCTAGTTTGTGCTGGTGCTTCTGCCGTATCATTTGGTGCGGTAAATGCTATTATGCAATTGACTTCGATTGAACCTGATGTTGATCAAGGTGCGGATGGTGGATACTTACGTGTGGCGTTTCCGGTAACGGATCAAGATGCGCAAGTTCAGCTGCTCCTGCAAGCAATGATTATATCTTTACAAACGATTGAATTAGACTATGCAGATTATATAAAATTATCCTTTAAAAAGTAGGAGGTGGCAGCTATGTTACGTTTAGATCTTCAGTTTTTCGCATCGAAAAAAGGTGTAGGTTCTACTAAGAACGGTCGTGACTCACATTCGAAACGTCTTGGTGCTAAGCGCGCAGATGGACAAATCGTTTCTGGAGGATCAATCCTTTATCGCCAGCGTGGAACAAAAGTTCACCCAGGTGAAAACGTTGGTCGCGGTGGAGATGATACTCTATTCGCAAAAATCGACGGCGTCGTTCGTTTTGAACGTCTTGGCCGCGACAAAAAGAAAGTCAGTGTCTACCCAGCAGCAACGCAAGAAGCTTAATTGGATAGCGTGACGATGTGAAAAGGACTGCACTTGTTGCAGTCCTTTTTCTTATGTCAAGATTGGTGTGTTATGAGCGGATGTTAGGGAAGTATGAGCGCTTCGTTTTGCAGATAGAGCGGATAGCGAGTATGTATGATCGCTTGTACGTTTCTATGAGCGGCTACAGGATTTATTGAGCGCTTACCGATAAATAATGAGCGCTTGACCAATCTAGAAGACGACGGGTCATACATTTCAGGCAATTTGTCTGCCGTTGATGATTTTTTTAGTGATTTGCGCGCGAAAATGCTATACTAAGAAGTACGAAAACAGCTGGTGGTGAAAATATGGGGAAAAATGAGCTAAATGTGTCGCAGGCAGTGAGATTTAGTCGACACGATCACATGAATGATCTGCAATTAATCCTCATGAATATTGATATGGGGAAATATTCAGAAGCGCGAAACTGCATTCTCGAGAAAACGGGGGATATGCAGCGAGAGGCATTGCTTCAGAAATTATCTATGCCTCTTACTGAAGAATGGATCACGACACTTGGTTGGCGATATCCAGTTCTAAAGGTGCAATTGTATTGTGATATTACAGAAAAAATTGATTCAAGTGAAATTGACCAAGAGCTGGTCAAATACTTGGAACAAGTTGTGCTGGCTGTGGAAGCGAAAATCCAGCGCTACGCAGATTGTCCTGTGACGATTGAAGTCACGACGGAAACTGCTTCTTGGAGTATGCAACTGACATTTACCGAGCTGTACGCGAAGCAACTAGACATCCCAGAACATTCATCTCAGCTTACGGTCGAAGTCCTCGGTGAACCGAATCAATGGACGTTTACCATCAGTGGACAATTAGGAGGATTATAAATTATGTTTGTGGATCACGTTAAAGTATTTGTAAAAGGTGGCGACGGTGGCGATGGTATGGTTTCGTTCCGTCGTGAAAAATATATAGCTAATGGTGGGCCATCCGGTGGCGATGGCGGGAAAGGCGCAGATGTCATCTTTATTGTAGATGAAGGATTGCGTACGTTAATGGATTTCCGTTATCAGCGTCATTTTAAAGCGGATCGCGGAGAACACGGTCAAAGTAAAAATATGCACGGTCGTAGCGGTAAGCATATGATTGTTAAAGTTCCGCCTGGCACAGTCGTCAAAGATGCGGAAACCGAAACGATTATCGCGGATTTGGTAGAACATGGCCAGCAAGCAGTCATCGCGCGTGGTGGGCGTGGAGGACGCGGTAATAGCCGTTTCGTTACGCCACAGAACACAGCGCCTGAGCTTTCTGAAAAAGGAGAGCCAGGTGTTAGTAAAGATATCGTGCTTGAATTGAAAGTTCTCGCTGACGTTGGTCTTGTTGGATTCCCGAGTGTTGGTAAATCCACGTTACTATCAGTCGTTTCTTCAGCGAAGCCGAAAATTGCGGATTATCACTTTACTACATTAGTTCCGAACCTCGGAATGATCGAAACAGATGATCACCGTACATTCGTCATGGCGGATTTGCCTGGGTTGATTGAAGGCGCGCATGAAGGGATTGGACTAGGACATCAATTCTTGCGTCACATCGAACGTACGCGCGTAATCGTGCACGTCATCGATATGTCAGGACTTGAAGGTCGTGAGCCGTTTGAAGATTACCAGACGATCAATAAAGAGCTAGAGCAGTACAATATGCGTTTGACTGAACGACCACAAATTATTGTGGCAAATAAAATGGATATGCCGGATGCGCAAGAGAATCTGGAAATATTTAAAGAGGCGCTTGGTGATGAAGAGATTCAAGTGTTCCCGATTTCAGCATTGACGAGAACTGGTTTAGATCCATTACTGTATGCAATTTTAGATCTGCTTGAAACTACACCGGAATTCCCGATGTTGACGGATGTGGATGAAGAAGAAGCAAGTAACTCTGTATTGTATAAGCACGAAACGACTGGACCTGATTTCATTATTTCACGTGACGATGATGGGGCATTCATGTTGTCGGGTTATACGTTGGAGCGTTTGTTCCAGATGACCGATTTCAACTTCGATCAATCAGTCCGCAAGTTCTCGCGTCAGATGCGTGGTATGGGAATCGACGAAGCGTTACGTGAACGTGGTGCGAAAAACGGCGATATCGTACGTATCATGAGCTACGAGTTCGAGTTCTTGGAGTAAGACCGGATTGGCTCGTTTTGGGGGGAGCAAAATGGAACAAATCGGGGAAGGCCAGTTTTATTTAGTCCGCGAAGATGTATTGACCGAGTCAATGCAGAAAATGCTGGAAGCTAAACGCATGATGGCAAGGGGCGAAGTGACGACAATCCAAGAAGCAACCAAACGGGTCGGTCTGTCACGCAGTGCCTTCTATAAATATCGTGATGCCGTGTTCCCGTTCGAATCGATCGCACGGGACCGGATTTTGACGATTTTTATTCAACTGGAAGATTTAAAAGGTTCGTTAGCTGTGCTTTTAGAAGTCGTCTCAGAGGCGAAGTGTAATGTATTGACGATCCACCAGACGATTCCTGTCCAAGGCCGCGCGAACATTACGTTATCGTTGGATGTGACGGAAATGGAAATTAAGGTAGAAGCATTTTTACAGCGACTCAAAGCACCTCGATTTATTGATTCTGTTGACTTAATTAGTTCAGGGGTTTTCTAACCTCTTAAATCAGTGGGGAGATGAAAGAATCATGACAGAAAAGAAGTATGTACCTTCCGTTGCATATTTGGGACCTGAAGCATCATTCACTCATATTGCAGCGTCCGATTTATTCGGCATGGAGGGCTTAACGCCACGTCCGACGATTCCAGATTGTATAGAAGCGGTGACAGAAGGACATGTTGCCTACGCGGTCGTTCCGTTGGAGAATGCACTTGAGGGATCCGTTCCGTTAACGATTGATTATTTATTCAATAGTGAAGAGTTGTTTATTACTGCTGAAATTTCCACGCCAATTGAGCAACATATGTTAGTGAATACATCACAGGTGAATCATTTGGGTGAATTGGATTCGATTCAGTCTCATCCGCATGCGTTGGCGCAATGTCATAAGTTTTTGCAGTATCGTTACCGAGGAGTTCCGCTGATTCAGACGACATCTACGGCAGCGGCAGCGAAATCTATATCTGAACAGCCAGAACTGCGTGTTGCAGCAATTGGCAACCGTTTGGCAGCAGAAACGTACGGCTTACATATAGCAGAAGAAAATATTCACGACTTCCACTTCAACCATACACGTTTCGTCGTGCTGTCGTTGCGCAAGGAGAAGCTGGAGCATTCAAAGCATGTTTCTACTATGAAGACGACGTTGATGGTGAAGTTGCCTGAAGATGACCGCCCAGGGATGTTGCATCAAATTCTGTCAGTGTTCTCGTGGCGCCGACTGAACTTGAGCAAGATCGAGTCACGACCGTTAAAGACGGGCCTTGGTCATTATTTCTTTATTATTGATATTAATGAATCTGAGGAGCATCCGATGATGAAGGGCGCAATGGAAGAGCTAGACGCACTAGGCTGCACAGCACGCTCGTTCGGAACGTACTATGCCTATGAGTCTGGGGAATTTATTTCCTGAGTTAGGATAGGCTGGCAATGGCATGCATTAGTAGATTGGCATGTATTACGTAACTGTACTTGAAAAAGAACTTGAACTGCCCTTGAACTTAACTAAGTTCAAGGGCTTTACTAATTCACGCACTATCGCAAAAAAGAGTTCTACGGTCATCCACTAAAAAAGTAGGATTGAAGCGAAAGCAGACGGCGACTCTTGATGGGTCAGCCCGATTAGCAGAACAATAAAGGAACGAGAGCCGTGACTAGCTCGCTCATCGTGGGCCCATGGGAAAGTGTCTGCCGGCTGGAGTTTCAATCCCGTGCACACTCTATATGAATTGACTTCATTCCACCATCCTCTATTCAACAGGATGGTTATTTATTTGGAATAAACCATTTTCCTACGAATATACATAACAAGAGAGGAGGCCTACACACATTGTCACAAAAGTAGGCGTCCGTTCATACGATGGATTGATGGAAGGGGGAATTGTAAGTGGAAGTTCATATTGTCGTCAAGGGTGATACATTATGGAAGATCGCAAGACAATACGGTATACCGTTTGAGGAATTGAAGCGGGTGAATGCGCACCTGGCGAATCCGGACTATATCGTCCCCGGCATGAAAATATTTTTGCCGATGGATAAGAAAAAGCCTCAACATAAAGGTGATCACACGAAACCGCAGGAGAAGCCAACTGAGAAGCCACATCAGGAAAAACCGATGAAGCCGCCACATCAGGAGAAGCCTTCAAAACCGGCACCTCCACAAACGAAACCATCAACGGATCAAGTGCCGCAACTACCAAAAGCGCCACAGATGCCGCCGATGCAGCAAAAGCCAATGCCGCAAGTACCGCCGATGCAACAGCAACCGGCCCCAGCACCGCCAGCGATGCCGCAACAACCGCAGACTCCAACGGCACCACATATGCCGATGCCGCCTAGTATGCAGGCTCCACCGATGTGGCAGGCAGTATTCCCGATTTGCGGATGGATGCCAATTTTCGATGCGGACTGCCATCCACATATGCCGCAACAACCAATGCAGCCTATGCCGCCGATGCAACCGCCTATGCAGGCACCAATCAAACCGATGCCGCCAAAAGAGTCATCGAAGTGGTGTGAGGAGACACCTCATCACCATAAACCGGTTCCCGCACCTATGCCAGACGGTTGGCAGTTGATCGAATCGAGTTCATTACACATGAAACCGAATCCGATGCCTCAACCAAAACCCCAACCGAAGCCGCCTGTGATGCAGCCAATGCCTCAACAACCTGCACCTATGCCAATGCCTCAACAACCGACGATGCCGCCTAAAGCGGATACTCCGCCGTCATGGTGTCCGTCAAATCAACCGCATTGCTCACCGAATTGGCCGGTTCAGCCTCAATGGTCGACACAACCAGAATGTATGCCGGCGATGCAATGGATGCCATATCCGCAAATGATGCCGATGCCAATGCATCCGATGTGGCAACAACCTCCAGGTTATCAGGGTGATTGTGGGTGTAATGCACCTCCACAACAGCCGATGCCAATACAGGAGGACTGGCATCGAAACCAGTAACCGCGTATGGCAGACAATCAGCGATTTACCAAAATCAAAAAGAATGTCTGGAAAATGGAATCAGGCGGAGCAGTGTATTCTGTAAAGAAGTATGCATCACACGCTCAAGCTGTGAAAGTTCGGCAAGTTCATCAATTACTTAGTGCACAACATTTTCCATATATCTTGCCGATTGTCGATAAATCGGATCCGCTGTTGATCATGCAGCCGTGGCTTGAAAATGCGAAAGCGGTCAACTTTAAGCGTAGAATTGACCGTATTGATTCGTTCCGTGCGCTGCAAGCATTACATGATACGAAATATACGATTGATTGGCAGTCGATTTCCTGTCTTCCGTATTATCATATGATCGAGAAGTGGGAAATCCGGCTTGCGCGGTTTGAAGAGGTGCGACAAATGTGTGGAGCATTTTTGGCTTCCTCGACGATTGACCAGCTGTTAAAATATGGACAGGATGCACTTCACATTGCAAAGAAAGAATCGCCTCCTGTTCACTCGCTGACGCTGTTGCATGGGGATGTTGTACATCATAATATTTTGCGCGACTCAAATGGGAATATTCGCTTTATCGATTTTGATTTAGCCTGCCTCGGAACGGAAGAGGATGAACGTGTGTTGTGGATGCATCGTGTGTTGCCACAAATTTCTTACAATCCGACTTTTTTGATGGGTGAGCATCCGGCGCTGCAAACCTTGTCAAACCAGTCACTAGCGAAGCTTTTATATCCGAATGAAGTGCTTCGGGAATGGTTGCATCTGTTGTCGTTGCCACTAGCGCAACAGCAACGGATGGCCAGCAAACTTCTACATTTCACAGATACCGCGCTCTCACATTGGCCAAGATTATGGTATGATATAGAGCGAATGATGAAGTAGGAGGTTTGATCCATGGCAGGCCATTCAAAGTGGAAAAATATCCAGAACAGAAAAGGCGCACAGGATGCAAAACGAGGAAAGATCTTTCAGAAGATGTCGCGTGAAATTTACGTGGCAGCAAAGTCTGGCGGAGACGATCCAGACACGAATCCAGCTTTACGTCTAGCAATCGATAAATCAAAGAGTGTGAATGTCCCGAATGATGTAATTCAGCGGGCAATCGATAAAGCAACAGGTTCGGGTGCGGATGAAAACTACGAAGAAGTGATTTACGAAGGGTACGGACCAGGCGGCGTTGCTGTTCTTGTATATACCCTGACTGAAAACCGCAATCGTACAGGACCCAATATGCGTGTGGCATTCAATAAAAATGGCGGTAGTTTAGGAGAAACTGGCTCCGTCAACTATTTATTTGAACGCAAAGGCCGTTTGTTCATCGAACGTACGCAAGAAACGGACGAGGACGCAGTCATGCTGGCGGCTTTGGAAGCAGGAGCAGAAGATGTTATTTCGACAGAAGATGGATTTGAAATTCTGACGGAACCCTCTGAATTTCTGAATGTAAAAGAAGCGCTTGAAGCGGAAGATTTAGTATTTATTTCAGCAGAAGTAGATATGGTTCCATCCGTTTACGCGGATTTGAGCGAAGAGCAACAAGAACAGTTTCACGCTATGATCGATGCGTTGGAAGACGATGATGATGTCCAAAACGTGTATCATAATGCGAATGAGGAAGAGTAATCCTTATAAACACAGTGTTCATAGAGGGGTTTATTCCAGTTAATGGGAGTATTTCCCCTTGAAACATCATCGACTAAGACATATGTGTATATTTAGCAGGCATTTGGCTATGACATATGTGTAAGCCTATCTAACCCACTTTGAAACTAACTAAAAGCGGGAAAGATAGGCTTTTTTATGTTAATTGAAGACTTGTTAACTTTCTATCGATTAGAAAAAAGCCATAGACTGTTGAAGCGGTGTTAAAAGTCGTTAAGATAGCAGGTGACAGGTCAGAGGTACGTAAAGATATAAGATATTCGGCCATACCTTGAGACATTACCTCGCCCAAAAACAATTTCAGAATGGATTAGATGTATATAGTTTTTCAAGGTTGTTAGGGCATGAAAGAATAGAGATTACGAAAAGATATTTAGAAGGATTAGAAGACACTACCATAGTTGATAATGCTATAAAAACAAGGCCATTGATGAATTTAAAGTTCCAGTATTGAAAAGAATATATGTTCTTGAATCGTGATACCACTCCCATGACAGACAACTCCATTATGCTGGTATTTGAGATTCTACAGAAGCATATGAATTGAGAGTAAGCCAACACACTTTTAAGCATACGTATTGTCCACGAATTGCAATGTGAGGTAATGAATTGAAAGAACAAAATGATAAGCACAATCCGTTTAATAATTTGGATATATAAACTGGGGGCTCTGACATGCGTATCATTTTACAAACGTTTGGCAAATGCGTATAAGTAGATTAACTAACTGTGCTATTTCTAAGCAGCTTAACGAATATGCTAAGTGCTATTGATTTGTGAATATCAATGCATATACATACGGAGAGTGTATGCTAGGAGCCTGTTAGACAAGGGGCAAGCAGCGGAACTATGGAAAGGTAATATAAATAAAAAGGACTACTTGATTATGAGTGGTCTCCTTTTTTCGTTTATTAAATAGAAAGAATCTTACACTCCTTGTCGTAACAAGCAACAAGGAGTGTGTTGAAATATTTCCGGATATATCGTTATTGACCGATATTAAAAAGCAGATAGAAACTATACCCTGCTTTAGTTGCGGAACAAAACTTGTATTTAAGAGTGTCGAATTTGACGAGGATTTTAAATGTGGAACAGAAGCGACCGTTGCTGTTGATGTACATTGTAAGCCGTGTGATACATATCCTGTAGTTGTCTTGCAAATAAATGTTGAGTAGGCTGTTCTTGTTCATTTAATGGGGCAGGTTAGTAGAAGAAGTTGTTTTTTATACCTTACTGAAGAATATATGACTGGTCTACACTTAGTTGAACAATATATGGAAAAGTAGAAATAAATTAAAGTAGGAGAAATGACTATGACAAGACAATTTTGGATCAATTTGCCGGTTAAAGATACAAATAAATCAAAAGAGTTTTATAGCAAACTTGGATTTTCGACTAATACACCACTTGGCAATAGCGATCAAGTGCAATTAGTCATCGGAGATAGTAATGCTACCGTAATGCTTTTTCCTGTTTCCACTTTTAAAAGTTTTACCCAACATGAAATAGTCGATACAAAACATGCTACTGAAGTATTATTTTCCATTGATGCAGAGAGCAAAGAAGAAGTAGACGAAATAGCAAAGAGGGTAGTAAAGGCTGGAGGTATAACTTTTGGTGAGCCCTCAGAGAACCAAGGTTGGATGTACGGATGTGGTTTTGCTGATTTAGATGGTCACCGCTGGAATGTGTTGCACATGGATATGAGCAAGATGCCGAAGGAGTAAGAAATAGAAAGCTAAATCGCTTATTAAGTTTACTGTTAACTTTACTTTAAGATCATTGAGTTGCTTAGGCGGCTTTTTCTTTATTCAACTAATGGATAAGTTTAGTTGAAGAAGGAACTTAAAAATGATCAAAAAACTAAAAATTTAAAGACAGACAGGAGTTAGACCCTATGATAAAAGGATTCGGAGGAATATTTTGGAGAACTAATAATCTTGATGTTATAAAAAAATGGTACAGTGATGTGTTGAAGATTGAAATAGAAAATTGGAATGGGACTGTGATTAAACCTCAATTAGGAAATGAGACAATCCTATCTTTCTTCACTGAAAACGACAGTTATTTTCCAATAGAACAACAAGTGATGTTAAATTTCCAAGTACATAATCTAAGCGAGACTATTAAGCATCTTGAACATATTGGTGTACCTCTTGCAAAGAAAAAAGAGGTTAGTGAATTTGGAAAGTTTATTTGGATTAAAGATCCTGAAGGTCGAATGATCGAGCTTTGGGAGAAATAGCGGGTTGAAATCATTTGCCATTAAGCTAACTGGCGCTTTAGTGAAAAATCATGTCTGTCTTTGTGATAGCCTTACCTTATGATGCTAACGGGCAGGATAGTCTAAGAGTATTGTTTAACTTGTGTTAATCAATTGGACCAAATTGTTGAAGGAGTTTACCCAGTTCCCTTTTTTAGAGAAGAGTTTAGTTTATGATTAATAACGATAAGCCGTATTATCAATTTATGGTAAACTAAATATTGGGAATACTTTTATACTGTTAGTATGATGGAGTTAATAAGTAGTTAGTAGGAGGAATGTTCAGATGACAAAATATGAATTATCAAACGTGTGGCAGTGGGAAGAAGAGAATTCGAATA